>DATFFQ010000176.1:0-16002 GCA_035249955.1 Gemmatimonadaceae bacterium | reverse complement strand
GCTCGCGCAGCTGCGGAGCACGCGCGACAACGAGCTGTGCGCGCGCCGCCTCGAGGCGCTCACGGCCGCGGCCGCCACCGATCAGAATCTCCTGCCGTTCATTCTGGACTGCGCCAGGACGTACTGCACGCTGTACGAGATTCGCGCGGCGATGGAGAAGGTGTTCGGCGCCTATCGAGAGCCGGTATTCTTCTGAGCGGACGCGAAGCGCGCGCGCGGAGCCGGCGCGCGCCCGGGCACGCCGAATGGTGGACCTCCTTTTTCGACGCGCGCTATGTGCGCGAGTACCACCCGCTCGCGTCCCTGACCGCCGATCGTCGCGACGTCGCCCGCGTCATCGACCTCCTTGGCTTACCGGTGGGTGCGCACGTGCTGGACGCTCCGTGCGGTCAGGGCCGGCATGCCCATCTCCTCGCCGAGGCGGGCTACCGGGTCGACGGGCTCGACTACTCGGCGCACCTCCTGGCCATGGCGCGACGACGCGGCGAGACGTCCGAGCTGCGGTACCACCAGGGCGACATGCGGTCGCTGCCACACGGCTGGACCGGCCGGTTCGACGCGGTGCTCAACCTCTCCACGTCGTTCGGGTTCTTTCTCGACCCAGCCGATGATGCGCGTGTGCTCGGGGAGTTCGCCCGCGTGCTTCGCGACGGTGGCGCGTTCATCTGGCACGGTGCCAGTCGCGACGGCGTGATGGCGCGCTTCCTCGAGCGCGACTGGTGGCCCCTGGACGACGGCACCGTCGTCGCGCACGAGCGGGAGTTCGACCCGCTCTCGGGCGTGCTGACCGTCCGATCGACGTGGAGCGCCGAGCCGGCTGGCCGCACCCGCGAGCACCGCATTCGGCTCTACACCGCCACACGACTCGCCGAGCTCTGCGCCTCGAGCGGACTCGTCGTCGAGCAGGCGTATGACGGTTGGCGCTCGCGTCCGCTCTCACGCCGCAGCTCGGAGATGCTGCTCGTGGCGCGCAAGAGCGAGTTGCCGAGCCCGAGCGCGCAGCCGTAGATTCCCGGCACCCACGACCACGATTTTTGCCACCCCGCACACCGTCCATGTCTCGACCGATACGCGTGCTGATCGCCAAGCCCGGGCTCGACGGGCACGACCGCGGCGCCAAAGTGGTCGCCGCCGCGCTGCGCGATGCCGGCATGGAGGTGATCTACACCGGTCTCCACCAAACACCGGAGATGATCGCCAGCGCGGCGATACAGGAGGATGTCGACGTCGTCGGGTTGTCGATCCTGAGCGGCGCTCACATGACGCTCTTTCCGCGCGTGAACGACCTGCTCCGCGAACAGGGCCGCGATGACATCCTGATCACGGGCGGCGGTATCATCCCGCGCGAGGACATCGATGAGCTGCAGCGTCGCGGCATCGGCAAGCTGTTCGGTCCAGGCACCCCGACATCGGAGCTGGTCGACTACATCAAGTCGTGGTTCGCCGAGCGCATGCAGCAGGAAGCGTGACGTCCCGCCTGCGTGAGCTGAGCGCTGAGCTGCGCTCGCTCGAGGAACGGCTGCGGCAGGGTGGGGGCCCGGACAAGATCGAACGCCAGCACCGGCAAGGAAAGCTCACCGCGCGCGAGCGCATCGAGCGGCTGTGCGACCCCGGTGAGCGCTTTCTCGAGCTCGGCCTTCTCGTCGCCTACGATCAGTACGACGGCCAGGCGCCGGCGGCGGGCGTCGTCACCGGCGTCGGCATCGTCGATGGCCGCGAAGTCGTCATCGTGGCCAACGACGCGACGGTCAAGGCCGGATCGTGGTGGCCGGAGACGATCCGGAAGATCCTCCGGGCGCAGGAGGTCGCGATGCGCTGCCGCATCCCGATCATCTACCTCGTCGACTCGGCTGGCGTGAACCTGCCCTACCAGGGCGGTGTCTTCCCGGGGCAGTACGGCGCCAGTCGCATCTTCTACTACAATTCGATCATGCGGCGATACCTGCGTGTGCCGCAGTTCGCCGCCGTCATGGGGCCCTGCATCGCCGGCGGGGCGTACCTGCCGGCACTCTCCGACGTGATACTCATGGTGGAGGGCACCTCCTTCATGGGACTGGGCGGCCCCAACCTCGTGAAGGGCGCAACCGGGCAGGTGGTGGACACCGAGACGCTCGGAGGTGCCCGCACCCACACGGAGATCAGCGGCGTCGCCCACTACCGGGAGAAAGACGACGCATCGTGCTTGCGCGAGATCAGACGACTGGTCGCACGGCTCGGCACCCGCGACGGTGGAGGCGGCGCGCGAAACAGTGCAGAGCGCGCCGCCGGACGCGACGCGCCAGACCTGTACGATCTGCTTCCGTCGGACCACCGCATGTCGTACGACATGCACGCGGTGCTGCGGGCCATCGTCGACGAGGGATCGCTGGCCGAATTCCAGGAGTCACTGGCCAAGGAGATGATCTGCGGCGATGCGCGAATCGAAGGGATTCCGATCGGGCTCATCGCCAACCAGCGCGGTCTCATCAAGGGCCGGCCGGGCGAGAAGCCGCGCTTCGGCGGAATCGTGTACGCCGAGAGCGCCGAGAAGGTGGCGTACTTCATCGAGCACTGCGATCGCCAGCGGATCCCGCTCCTCTTCGTGCAAGACGTGTCGGGATTCATGGTGGGACCCGAAGCCGAGCACGAGGGCATCATCCGCGCGGGAGCGCGCTTCGTGGAAGCGATGGCCACGGCGAGTGTCCCGAAGCTCGTGCTCACCGTGAACCACGCGTCGGGTGCGGGCTACTACGCGATGGCCGGGCAGGGCTTCGATCCCGATTTCATCTTCAGCTGGCCAACCGGTCGCATGGGCGTGATGGAGGGGGAATCCGCCGTTCAGGCCGTGCACGGGCCGGCCATCGAGGAGGCGCGGGCGAAGCGCAAGGACCCACCGGCAGAGGTGCTCGAGGCGATCGATGAGATGCGCGCCGACTACGAGCATCAACTCGACGCGCGCTTCGCCGCTGCACGCGGATACATTGACGCCATTGTGTACCCCGAAGACACGCGACATACGCTTGCCATGGCACTGCGCGCATCGCTTCAGAATCCGGGGCCGCACCTCGGGCCCTTCGTGTTGCCACCGTCAGTCGGAGTCGCACCGTGAAGAACGTCGTCCGTGTGGCGGCAGGGCAGGGCTTTTGGGGGGATTGGCTGGAAGCGCCACGCCGGCAGGTGGAGGGCGGACCCATCGACTACCTCATGCTCGACTACCTGGCCGAGGTGACGATGTCCATCCTCCAGAAGCAGAAGGAGCGCGATGCGAACATGGGATACGCGCGCGACTTCATCGGCGCCATGGAGAGCGTGTTTCCCGCCGTTGCCGACCGCGGCGTGAAGGTGATCGCCAACGCGGGCGGTGTGAATCCCACCGCCTGCGCCGCCGCGCTGCGCGACGCGGCGAAGCGACAGGGCGTCACGGGCAAGCTGCGCATCGGAGTCGTCACCGGCGACGACCTGCTTGGCCGGCTCGACACGCTGCTCGCCGATGGGCATGCCCTCGCCAACATGGACACCGGCGAGCCGCTCTCGACGGTGCGCGACCGTGTGCTGTCGGCGAACGCGTACATCGGAGCGTCGCCGATCGTCGAGGCGCTTCGCGGCGGCGCGAACGTCGTCATCACCGGACGCTCCACCGACACCGCGCTGACCATGGCGCCACTGATGCACGAGTTCGAGTGGCGGAAGGATGACTGGGACAAGCTCGCCGCCGGAATCGTGGCCGGGCACATCATCGAGTGCGGCGCGCAGTGCTCGGGCGGCAACTGCCTGTACGACTGGAAGAGCGTCCCCGACCTGGCGAACGTGGGTTACCCCATCATCGAGGCGTCGCCGACCGGGGAGTTCTTCGTCACGAAGCATCCGGGCACGGGCGGTCGCATCGACACGCACACCGTCGCCGAGCAGCTGGTGTACGAGATGGGCGATCCGCGCGCCTACATCACTCCCGACGTCGTCGCCGACTTCACCACGATCTACGTCGCCGAGGCCGGTACGGATCGCGTGCGGGTGTATGGTATCAAGGGGCGACCACCCACCGACAGCCTGAAGGTCTCGATCGCGTATCGCGCCGGCTTCAAGGCGGTGGGGACACTCGTGTACGTGTGGCCGGAAGCGCTGGAGAAAGCGCGCGCAGCCGATCGCGTGATTCGCGCTCGGCTCGACCGACTGGGGCTGCGCTTCGACCAGATTCACACCGAGTATCTCGGCGCGTCTGCCACCCACGGCGTCCTGGCGGGCACGGCCGGCGACGTCCCGGAGGTGCAGTTGCGCGTCGGCGTGCGCGGCGAGGATCGCGCGGCCGTCGAGCGCTTCACGCGAGAGCTGGCGCCGCTGGTACTCAACGGTCCACCAAGCGTGACCGGTTTCGCGGGCGGGAGGCCGAAGGTCGAGGAAGTCGTAGCCTACTGGCCGGCACTGATCGACAAGCGGATCGTGTCCACCAACGTCGAGGTCATGAGCGTATGAAAGTTCGGCTCCTCGACATCGCGCACGCACGCTCAGGTGATAAGGGGGACACGGCAAACGTCGGGGTGATTGCGCTCCGCCCCGAGTGGTACCCTCTGCTCGCCCTCCATCTCACTCGCGACCGCGTGAAGCAGCACTTCGCCGGCGTGATCGAGGGTGACGTGGAGCGCTTCGAGCTCCCCAACATCGGCGCGCTGAATTTCCTCCTGCACGGCGCGCTCGGCGGTGGCGGCACGTTGTCGCTCAAGACCGACGCGCAAGGGAAAGTGTATTCCACGGCCTTGCTGCGGCTCGTACTCGATGTCCCGGATGACGTCGCCAGGAAGATGCATCTCCCGGAATACCGCCCGTGACTCGGATTCGGGTCGAGCGTCACGGTCCTGTCGGCACGGTGATACTCGCCCGCCCGGAGAAGAAGAACGCTCTCGACCAGCAGATGGCCGACGAGCTGCACGCTGCGTTGACGGCGCTGGGAACCGAGCAGGACGTGCGCGTGGTGCTGCTGCGAGCCGACGGCGACGACTTCTGCGCCGGAGCCGATCTGGAGGCACTCGAGGGCCTGATAGGGGCGGACGCCCGCACGCAGGCCGCCGACGCTGAGGCGCTCGGTCGCGTGTTCATCGCCATGCGCGAGCTCGAGAAGCCCGTGGTTGCAGCGGTGCGCGGTCGTGCGCTGGCCGGCGGGGCCGGCCTGGCCACCGCGGCCGACCTCGTCGTGGCACACGAGGACGCGCAGTTCGGCTATCCCGAGGTGCGCGTGGGGTTCGTGCCGGCGATGGTCATGACCATGTTGCGCCGCGCCGTCGGAGAGAAAGTCGCATTCGACCTCGTAGCCACGGGTCGGCTGCTGTCGGCACGCGAAGCGCGCGACCTCGGCCTCATCACACGCGTCGCGTCCGGGTCGACGTTCGAGAGAGAGGTCGCCGAGGTCGTCGAGCAGCTGGCGGGCGCGGGCGCGGACGCCACTCGGCTCACGAAGCGGCTGTTCTATACCCTCGACGGCAAGCCCTTTCGCGAGGGGATCCGGCTGGGCATCGAGACCAACGTGGAGGCCCGACAAACCGAGGGTTTCGCACGCGGCGTGCGTCGCTTCCTGAAGCGTCGTAAGGGCGACAAGTGAAGCTCACCACGATCAAGCTCGCCCTTGCGCTGATCGGCATTGCCACATGGGGCTACGGCACGCGGGTCGAGAACGCCCGGATTCAGTGGTTCGGTATAGCACTCGTCGCGATCGCCGTCGTGCTCCGGTTCGTTGGACGAGGGACGAAGGACGCGGGACGCGGGACGCGCAGCGGCACAGGGGGCGAGTAGCTCGCCATCAACCGAGCCGCTCACCCCCTCGAACTGGTCGTCCCGCGTCGCTCGTCCCTCGTCCCGCACCACGGCGGTCCCGACTTTGCTCTTCAGAATCCGGGGTCCTTGAAGGAGAGCCACGGATGGCAACAGCAAAGCGCCGGCGGCGGACGGCCGCACTGGAGATCGGGCCGGGAGAGGCGGATCGCGACATCCTGGACCAGTACTTCGCCGAGGTCAGCCGGTACCCGCTCCTCAAGGCCGATGAGGAGAAGGCGCTGGCGCGCCGCATCCAGCGAGGCGACCAGGACGCCGTGGAGGAGCTGACGCGGCGAAACCTGCGCTTCGTGGTGTCGGTGGCGAAGAAGTACCAGAACCGCGGGTTGCCGCTCATCGACCTGATCGGCGAGGGCAACGTCGGGCTCATGACCGCCGCCCGGAAGTTCGACCCGGACCAGGGCGTGAAGTTCATCTCCTACGCCGTGTGGTGGATCCGGCAAGCGATCCTCGCAGCGCTGGCGCGCCAGGGACGCACCGTTCGTGTTCCTCTGAACCGCACCGCGGATCTGTCGCGCGTGGTGAGAGCATCCGCCCTCTTGCGTGAGAAGCTTGGGCGGGAGCCGACCCCCGAGGAGCTCTCCCAACTCACCGGCATCTCGCAGGAGATCGTCCACGCGCTCGCCTCGCTGAACACCGCGGACGTGCGCTTGGACGCGACCATCGGGAGCGAAGGCGATCGTTCCCTCATCGAGCGCTTTTCGGTGGAAGAGATGCCCGACGCCGAAGAGGAAGTACTCAAGCAATTCCGGCAGCGCGAGCTGGACCGTGCCCTGGACACGCTTCCGGCTCGCGATGCGAAGATCCTCCGGCTGTACTTCGGCCTCGAGGACGACCGCGAGCACACGCTCGACGAGATCGGCCGGATGCTCGGCGTCACACGCGAGCGCGTTCGCCAGCTCCGCGATCGTGCCCTCAAGCGCCTGCGCGAAGGCGCGATCGGAGACGTGTTGAGAGACGTGGCGGCGTAGTGCAGGGGCGGGAGGTGAGTGGCGACGGATGAAGGGGTGAGGGATGAATCCGCCGGCACTCGCTCCTGGATCCTTGACCCTCGTCGCTCGCCCCTCACCCCTCACCCCTCACTGTCCGCTATCTTTCCCGTGTGCCGATTCCGGAGCTTCTTTCACCCGCGGGCTCGCTCGACGCGGTGCGTGCTGCCATCGCCAACGGTGCCGATGCCGTGTACCTCGGTGTCGAGCGCTTCAACGCTCGCGACGAGGGTGCGCAGCTCACGCTCGACGAGCTGAACGCGGCCTGCCGGCTGGCGCGGTCCCGCGGGCGGCGCATCTACCTCACGCTCAATACGCTCCTCAAGCCGCAGGAGCTTGGCGACGCGCTTGCGTTGCTGGGCGAGGCCGTCGACCGCGGGATCAGTGCCGTGATCGTGCAGGACCTCGGGCTCGTCCGCCTCATCCAGCACCTGTATCCCGATCTGGAGATCCACGGCTCGACCCAGATGACGGTGCACGATGCCAGCGGCGCTGCGGTGCTGCGCGACCTCGGCGTCCGACGAGTTGTGCTGGCTCGCGAGAACACACTCGAAGACGTCGCCGCGATTCGAAGGGCCGTGCCGGAGCTGGGACTGGAGACGTTCATTCACGGCGCGCTCTGCATCTCCTACTCGGGGCAGTGCTTCATGTCGGGGATGATCTCGGAGCGAAGCGCGAACCGCGGTTCGTGCGCGCAATCGTGTCGCAAGGACTACGTGCTCTCCGACCAGGTCACCGGCCAGCAGCTCGACGCCGGCTACCTGATCTCGGCGCGCGACCTGAGCGCACACCGACATCTCGCCGCGCTGGCCGAGCTCGGCGTGACATGCCTCAAGATCGAAGGTCGAAAGAAGAAACCCGAGTACGTGGCCACTGTGACGCGGAGCTACCGCGCCCTGCTGGGCCGAATCGAGCGCGGCGAGCCCGCTGCCACAGACGAGGGCGAGCAGCGCGATCTGGTCCAGATCTATAGCCGTGGCTTCACGGGTGGGATGCTCGGCGGCCGGGTCGGCCGCGAGTACATCACGCGCGACCAGCCCGGCAATCGCGGCGTAGAGATCGGACGCGTCGTTGGGTTCGAGCGTGGCGAGGTCGTGGTGGAGCTCGACCTGGAGGTGCAGGTGGGTGACGGCCTGGGCTTCGAGCCGCCGAGCTCCGGTCAGGGCGAACCATTCGGCTTTACCGTCGAGCGTACGCGAGTGCTGCCTGCCACCAACGGCAAGGTGCGCCAGACCATCGCGTCGCAGAAGCGCGTGCCGACGGGTTGGCGCGTCGTGCGCACCGCGCACGCCGAGCTGCTCGCGAGGGCGCGCGACAGCTATGGATCGCTCGTCACGCCGACGAGCTCGGGCAAGGTCCGGCTCGACGTACGCGTCAGAGGCGCTGCCGGCTCACCGCTCGTCGTGGTCTTCCGCGAGGATGGCGACGAGCTCGCCCTACAGAGCACGGCGGCGCTCGCACCGGCCGAGCGTCGCACGCTCGACCTGGCGTTGCTTCGCGATCGCCTGGGCCGATTGGGCAACACGCCCTTCGCCCTCGGTGCCATTGATGCCGCGGAGCTCCCACCCGGACTCTTCCTGCCGGTGAGCGAGATCAACCACATCCGACAGCACGCAGTGCAGGTGCTCACCGAGCGCCGGGCGCAGCGCCAACGGGTACGCCGTGCCGAGCGCGACGCGCGCATTGCGGCGGCGTTGGGATCGCTGCCCGCCGCGCGCGCAGTAGCCGACACGGGTGCGCGCCTCGCCGCCGATGTGTATACGATCGACGATGCCCGTGCGGCGGCAGCGGCGGGCGCCACCGAGATCTCCTTCGATCCGTTCCTTCGGCACCCCGTTCCGTCACGAGCGCGGGTGCGAGCGCTCGCCGGAGAGCTCGCCGCTCGCGGTATCACCCTCCGACTGCGTACGCCGACCATCGTCCGTCCGGAGGAGCGTTCGTCGCTGGACAGGTGGCTCGCCCTGGAGCTTCCGATTCTCACTGGTCACACGGGACTGCTCGCCGAGCTCTCCGGGCGCGGGATGGATGTCGTCGCCGACTACCCGGTGAACTGCTTCAACCCGCACAGTGCGGCGGAGCTGTTTCGTCTGGGCGCGCGGCGCATCGTCGCGTCTGTCGAGCTCACCGTCGACGAGTTGGCCGTGGCCGTGGCACCATGGTGCGGGGCGGGATTCGAGGTCCTCGTGTATGGCCGCCCGGAGGGAATGACGATCGAGCACTGCGTGCTGTCCGCGGCGTTCGATCGTGTGCCCGCCTCCTGCCGCGATCTCTGCGTGCAGAAGCATCCGGAGGTCGCGATCACCGACCCGGCAGGCTATACCTTTCCCGTCGCTACCGACGCCGCGTGCCGAAACCGCCTGCTCCATTCCCGGCCGATCGATGGCTCGGAGTACCTGCCACGCCTCTGGGGTGCCGGTCTCCGGTCCTTCAGGCTGCTCTTCAACGTGCCACATGAGCCGGTGGCGGGCATCGTCAGCTGCTACCGGTCGGCGCTGGACGCGCTGGAGCAGCGAGCGGAGCCGGAGCTGGGATCCGTCCGCGCGCTCCTGCGGGGCAACTTCACTCGAGGTCACTTCGCGCGTGCCGTGTAACGGTGTGTTCCGAAAGCAGTCGATGTGGCCCGGACGGCACCGGTCGCCAAGCGTGTCCGCATGAATACCCTCGCGATCGCGCGCGCCCGCGACGTCCTCCAATCGAGCTTTGGCTACCGGGCGTTCCGCCCGGGACAAGAGCGTGCCGTCGAGGCCGTCCTCGCCGGCCGAGACACGCTCGTCGTGGTTCCCACTGGAGGCGGCAAGTCGCTGTGTTATCAGGTGCCGGCGCTCATGTTGCCCGGGCTGACCGTCGTCGTATCGCCGCTCATCTCGCTCATGAAAGACCAGGTCGACGCGCTCTGTGCGCGCGGTCTGCCGGCGGCGTTCATCAACTCATCGCTCACGCCGGGCGAAACATCGGACCGTCTGGCGCGGGCCCAGCGCGGGGAGCTCAAGCTCCTGTACGTGGCGCCCGAGCGGTTCGATCTTGGCAACACGTCGGAGCGTCTTGCGGGCATCGGCGTGTCGCTGCTTGCCGTCGACGAAGCGCACTGCATCAGCGAATGGGGGCACGACTTCCGCCCGAGCTATCGGCGCATCCAGGCGGTGCGAGAGCGCCTGGGTGCACCGCCGACGATCGCGCTCACCGCGACGGCGACGCCGGAGGTCAGGCGCGACATCGTCAGGCAGCTGGGGCTGCGGTCACCGGAGACGGTGATCACCGGATTCGACCGGCGAAACCTGCGATACCACGTGGTGAGCGCGCGCACCGAGCGCGACAAGGATGCGGCGCTCGTCGCCCGGCTCCGGGCGGCGCAGGGACTCGCCGTCGTGTACGCCTCGACACGGCGCGCGGTCGACCGGCTCACGCGTCTCCTGTGCGACTCGGGCATCAGCGCCGTTGCCTACCATGCCGGCCTCGACGATGCGCACCGGCACGAGGTGCAGGATGCGTTCATGCGGGAGGAGGTGCGCGCCATCGTCGCCACGAATGCCTTCGGCATGGGCATCGACAAACCGAATGTGCGGCTGGTGATCCACCACGCGATGCCTGGCACGCTGGAAGCCTACTACCAGGAGGCCGGGCGCGCCGGCCGCGATGGCCTCGATTCCGACTGCGTCCTCCTGCACACATTTGCCGACCGATTCACGCACGAGTTCTTCATCAAGAGCGCGTATCCGGAGCGGCGCGGCGTCGAGCAGGTGTACGAGACGCTGGAACGGTTGGCCGACGCCACCGGGATCGTCAGATCGAGCCCGTTGGAGATCGCGGCGGCACTGCGAGGAGAGATCAAGGACCGTGAGGTGGAGTCATCGATCCGCATCCTGGTGCAGCACGGCGTGGCGAAGACGGAGACCCCGTCCTCCTCGCGGGTTTTCGTGCGGCTGCTCGCCACAGCAACACGCATCAGGACCGAGCTCGGCGAGGAGCACGCGGCAGAGCGCGAGCTGCTCCGCGCGATGTGGCGTGCAGTGGGAGACCGCTTGAACGAAGGCGCCTGGATCGACCCCGATGGATTGCCTCCGGGATTCGGCGGCGCGTCTGGTGTCACCGCGTCGCTCGATCGGCTGGCGTCGCGGCAATTCGTGGTGTGGGAACGCTCGGGCGGCGGCCTCCGCCTGCTCCAGCCGGGTGCGCCATTGACTCGATTCGCGATCGACTGGAGCACGATCGATCGACGCCGCCAGGCCGACATGGCGAAGCTGGATGCCGTCCAGCGGTATGCGTACGCGCGCGGTTGCCGCCGCGGTTTCGTGCTCCGATATTTCGGTGATCCGGCTGCGCGCGCCACGTGCGATGGGTGCGACAACTGTCTCGGCATCCACGAGACCGTGGACGGTACGCCCGCCTCCCCACGGGAGCCACGCGCGCCCCGCGCACGAACGACTCGCAGCGAGTCGCGCCGCAAGGCGGCGTCGGGACCGGTGGCAATGGCGGAGCTGTCGCCCGGTGACGAGGAACTGCTCGTCCGGCTCAAGGCGCTGCGCACCACCATCGCGCGCGAGGAGCAGGTGCCGGCGTACGTCGTCTTTCCCGATCGCACGCTGGCCGCGATGGCGGTACAGCGTCCACGATCGCTGACGGCGCTCAGCGGAATACGAGGGGTGGGGCCCGCCAAGCTCGACAAGTACGGTGAGAGCTTTCTCGCCGTCATCCAAGGACACAACGACACGGAAGCGGCCTGACGATGAGCGATCTCATCTACTTCAACGAGCAGCATCACTCCGTGCGCGAGATGGTGCGAGAGTTCGCGCGCACGGAAGTGGCTCCGGTGGCCGCGGCCTTCGACGCGACCGCGGAGTTTCCCTGGGCCAACGTCAAGAAGATGGCCGAGCTTGGCCTGCTCGGGGTGCCGTGGCCGGAGTCGCTCGGCGGCGCCGGCCTGGATTACATCAGTTACATCCTGACGATCCACGAGATGGCGAAGGTCGACGCCTCGCACGCGATCACCATCTCCGCCCACACCACGCTGGGCACCTCGCCGATCGTGAACTTCGGCACGCCGGAGCAGAAGGAGCGATACGTGCCGCCGCTCGCCACAGGACGGGTGCTGGGCGGATTCGGGCTCACCGAGCCGGCGGCCGGCAGCGATGCGGCCGGCACCCGGACCACCGCCGTGCGCAAGGACGGGTACTACGTCCTGAATGGCTCCAAGATCTTCATCACCCACGCCGGCGTCGGCGAGATCTTCGTGGCAACGGCCGTCACCGACGCGTCGCAGGGCAGCCGTGGGATCAGCTCGTTCATCCTCACGAAGGAAACGGTCGACCTCGACGCCGCGCGCGAGCACGGCATCGGCCACGACCCGGCGCTCGAGCCGATGCGCGGATTCCGTGCCGGCAAGAAGGAGGACAAGCTCGGTTGGCGAGCGTCCGACACGCGCGAGCTCATTCTCGAGGATGTCGACGTGCCGGCAGAGAACCTGCTCGGCGAGGAAGGCATGGGCTTCGTGAACTTCATGCGGACCCTCGACTCCGGACGGATCGGCATCGGCGCCCTCTCACTCGGTATCGCCGAGGGCGCGTTCGAGCAGGCACTGAAGTATGCCTCGGTGCGGAAGCAGTTCGGGCAGCCGATCGGATCGTTCCAGGGCGTGCAATTCCAGCTCTCCGACATGGCCATGGAGATCGAAGCGGGGAAGCACCTCGTGTATCACGCCGCCTGGCTGGCGCAGCACCGACAGCCGTTCGGGAAGGAAGCCGCGATGGCCAAGCTCTTCTGCTCGGAGCTCGCCATGCGCGCGACCATCAAGGCCGTCCAGATCCACGGCGGGTACGGCTACACGAAGGAATATCCGGTCGAGCGCATGATGCGCGACGCCAAGATCTGTGAGATCGGTGAAGGCACATCGGAAATCCAGCGCATCGTCATCGCCAGGCATCTGCTGAAGGACCTTCTCGATTGATCGATGCCGCACGTTGCGGCCGCTATCGGGCGACGTCTATACTACGGCAGGAGGACGGCGGCGCGCCGCCGGCACACGTTGGTCGGCGCGCGGTCACCGGGCACGATCGTCTTGCCCGGCCCCCACAAGTTGTACCGAGAATCATTCTGCGCGCGGCTGCCGGGCGACTCGCGGCAGCCCGCGCGCGTACGTTGCAACCGGATGTGGCACCGCGGTCGGCGCTTCGGCGCCCGGTGCCACTCCACGCGCACCTGCGCTCATGTCGGCAGCCGATCGCATGACTACCTGGCTTATCCTCGTCCGCGCCCTCGCGACGCTCGCCTCGTGCGCGCTCGTGACGCTTGTCGCGGCCACCGAGGCGGGGACGTCGTGGACGATCGCGTCTGCGCGACGGAATGCCGCGATGTGGTCGGGCGTCACAGCCGCCCGGCCAGCGGCCACGCCGTCGGCGCGCGCTCACACTCTGGAACTGTGTGTCCTGCGTCCGGTCGCCGAGTCGCCGCCCGGGTGGTCAGACACGAGGATTCATGAAGCGAGAAATTCTCATCAGCTCGGGCAATCGCGAGACCCGGGTGGCGATTCTGGAGGATGAGCAGCTCGTCGAGTTGATGGTCGATCGACCGGAATCACGTCGGATGGTCGGCGACATCTACCTCGGGAAAGTCGAGGCGGTACTCCCCGGCATTCAGGCCGCCTTCGTCGACATCGGCGCCGAGAAGAGCGCCTTCCTGCACGCGTCCGACCTCGTGTATCCGGAGGATGAAGAGCCCGGCGACGACGAGAACGGGGAGAACGAAGAGGAAGACGAGGAGGACGATCGGCGTGGTCGGCGCGCCAAGGCGCCTCCCATCCAGGAGCACCTCAAGCGCGGCCAGGAGCTCGTGGTCCAGGTCTCCAAGGAGCCCATCTCCACCAAGGGCCCGCGCGTGACGGCGCAGATCTCCCTGGCCGGACGTTTCCTGGTCTACATGCCCTTCGCGTCACGCGTCGGCGTCAGCCGCAAGATCGGCGACCGCGCCGAACGGCAGCGGCTGCGCGAGCAGATGCAGGCCGTGCTCCCGCCAAGCTCTGGCGGTGTGATCGTGCGAACGGTCGGCGAGGACGCCACTGTCGAGACCTTCCAGCGTGAGCTCAACACGCTCATGGGGCAGTGGAAGCGCATCAAGCGCAAGACGAACTTTCTGCGCGCCCCCGCGCTGGTGAATCGCGAGACCAGCCTCACGAGAGGGATCATCCGCGATCTCTTCAGCACGAAGATCGACTCGCTGACGGTAGACTCCAAGCAGATCTACAACGAGATCATGGAGTACCTGAAAGGGATTGCCCCCGAGCTGCAGGCGCGCGTGAAACTGTACGACGAGGCCGCGCCGCTGTTCGACAAGGCCGGCATCGAGACCGAGATCCGCGACCTGTTCAAGCGCCGCTGCGACCTGCCCTCGGGCGGCTATCTCATCATCGAGCAGACCGAGGCGCTCGTGTCGGTGGATGTCAACTCCGGCCGGTACACGGGGAAAAAGGATCCCGAGAAGACGATCCTCCGCACCAACACCGAGGCTGCGCGCGAGCTTGCCAGACAGCTTCGCCTGCGCGACATCGGTGGAATCATCGTCTGCGACTTCATCGACATGGAGACGCGGCAGAACCGGGACAAGGTGCTCCAGGAGCTGCGCACGCATCTCTCGCGCGACCGAGCCCGGACGAAGGCGCTCGCGGTGAGCGAGCTCGGGCTCATCGAGATGACTCGGCAGCGCGTTCGCGCCAGCCACCTGCAGAACATGACCGAGTCGTGCCCCACCTGTGGTGGGACGGGCCGGGTCTTCACGCCCGAGACGACGGTGCGCCGGATGGAGCGCTCGATTCGCCGCATGGCGCACGACGGCAGGAAGGAGAACCTGATCGTGCGGCTGCACCCGGACGTGGCGCTGTACATCTTAGAGGAGGAGCGCGACTTCGTCCGGAAGCTCGAAAAGGTCACCGGGCTGTCGCTGGAACTCCGTGATGATCCACTGCTTAAGCCGGACGAGTTCAAGCTCGTCGTGAGGGGCGCCGAGCGGGACGTGACGCAGCAGTACGCGGTAGCCTAGCGCCACGCCACGCCTGCATCCGGAACGCGGGCCCTTTGGCCGCACGGCCGTTGACAGTGCGGCCAACATGGGCTAACTTCTTTAGGTTGTACCGTTTACACTAGCGCTTCTAGCCCTCGCTCCCATGGCGTACGCAATCATTCGGACGGCCGGCTTTCAGTTCCGCGCCGAGCCAGGCAAGACCATCCGTATCCCTACCGTGGAAGCCGAAGTGGGCTCGCGAGTGACCTTCGATGAGGTCCTCCTGGGCTCCGACGGCAAGACCGTGCACGCCGGCACGCCCCTCGTCCCCGGCGCCAAGGTCACCGGGGAAATCGTCCGCCACGGCAAGGGCAACAAGGTCATCGTCTTCAAATTCAAGCGCCGGAAGAACTACGCCCGCAAGCAGGGGCACCGCCAGCGCTTCACCGAAGTTCGCATCGACGATATCACCCTCGGCTGACCTGACACATGGCTCACAAGAAAGGCGTCGGCTCCAGCCGCAACGGCCGCGACAGCAACGCGCAGTACCGCGGCGTCAAGAAGTTTGGCGGCGAGAAGGTGCGCGCCGGAAACATCATCGTCCGCCAGTGCGGCACGAAGTTCCACCCCGGCCGCAATGTCGGGCTGGGATCCGACTACACCATCTATTCGCTCATCGACGGCGTCGTGAAGTTCGAGCACAAGAACAAATCGCGCTTCAAGGTGAGCGTCTATCCCGCGCTCGGCGCCGAGACGACGTCCGCGGCGTAACCGCGCGGCGGTCGTCGGGAGGCGAGCACGCCCTTGCGCACAGCGAGGGCGTTGTTGTTTTCTGAAACAGCGCGCGCTGCGGCGCGTAGGGATGCAGGACGCGGCGGTGAGCCGCGGCCACATTTCGACATCAGAGGTGTGGAATGGCGATCTGGAACAAGCTGAAGCAAGAGCTCGATCGCGCCGGGCAGGCGGCCCAGGGCGCGTTTGACGAAGGACGGATCCGGCTCGAGGCGTTTCGCAGCCGCCAGTTGGCCGACAAGGCCGCGCAGGCGCTCGGGTATGCGGTGTATCGCGCGCGCCAGCAAGGGCAGGAGCTCGACGCCGATACCTACGCGCGGCTGAGCAGCGCGCTCGCCTCGCGCGAGGCCGAGACCGCCAAGTACGAGGAGCAGCTGGTCGGCATGCGCGGTCGCGGCAAGAAGGACAGCGCGTCGGCGCCGGAGCCGCACGAACA
>DATFFQ010000175.1:0-9400 GCA_035249955.1 Gemmatimonadaceae bacterium | reverse complement strand
GACGGCGTAGCCGGCCTGCTCGGGCGAGCCCCCGAGCATCTCGGTGGCCGCGCCGGCGGCCATGCCCGCGGCGGCGCCGGTCTCCGCCTGACACCCTCCTTCGGCGCCGGAGAGCGATGCGCGCTCGGCGATCACCGCGCCGATCAATCCCGCGGTCGCCAGTGCGTCGATCAGCTGCTCGTCGCTCAGGCCGCGCGCCGCAGAGAGGCCGGTGAGCACAGCGGGAAGCACGCCGGCGCCGCCGGCGGTCGGCGCGGCGACGATGACGCCCATCGCCGCGTTCACCTCCTGCACGGCGAGCGCCCGCGCGAGAATGTCGCGGAACGGCGTACCGGCCAGGGGGCCGGCGGGACCGGTGCGCAGCTTCGCCGCGTCGCCGCCAACGAGCCCGGAGGCGGAGCGCAAGTCACCGACCATCCCCTGCCCCACGGCGCCGCGCATGATCTCCAGTGCCCGTGCGAGAGCGGCGCGAATGTCGGCTACGGTGCGCCCCTGATCGCGCGACTCCGCCTCCAGCGCTACCTGGGCGAGCGTGGTGCGCCGCTGGGTTGCGTCACGAATCGCGTCGGCGAGTGAGCGGTACATGAGGGCGAGAGGGTGAGCGAGGGACGGGAGTGATGTGAGTCAGTGATGTGAGTGAGTCAGTGATGTGAGTGAGTGAGTGAGCGGCGGAGCGACTACTTCATGTCCACCGTGCGCGCCCACTTCACCCACTCCAGGGCGCCGATGTGCTGGATCACCCTGGGCGCGGGCGGGTCGTCGAGCTGCAGCACCATGAACGCATCACCGCCACGCTCCTTTCTCGTGACGCGCATCGTCGCCAGGTTGATCCCTTCATCGGCGATGATCCCGCAGATGCGAGCGATCGAGCCCGGCCGATCCTCGGCCACCAGGACGATGGTCGGGTAGGCCCCGCTGACCTCCACCGGATAGCCGTCGATCTCCGTGAGCATCACCCGGCCCGCGCCTAACGAGGAGCCGACCACGATCGTCGTGAAGCCATCGCGCTGCAGCGTGAGGCGCACGGTGTTCGGGTGCGCATCGTCGGCGATGGTCGTCTTCTCGAAGCGATAGTCGAGTCCCTCGCGCTCCATGATGTCGAGCGCGGTGCGCAGCCGGTCATCGTCGGGGCGGAAGCCGAGGAGCCCGCCGACGATCGCCTTGTCGGTGCCGTGCCCCTCGCCGGTGCGAGCGAACGAGCCGTGCAGCTCGATGAGCGCCTGCTGCGGCGTGCCGCCCACGAGACAGCGGGAGAGCAGCCCGATCCGGCAGGCACCGGCGGTGTGCGATGATGATGGACCCACCATCACCGGGCCGATGATGTCGAGCAGCGAGACCATCAGCCCGCCTTGCGCCGGGGCGCGTCGGGCAGGAGCGGACGCAGGTAGCACCCGGTGTGCGAGCCCGGCGTCGCGGCCACTTCCTCCGGCGTCCCGGCCGCCACCACCGCGCCACCGCGCACGCCGCCTTCCGGACCGAGATCGATGATCCAGTCGGCCGTCTTGATGACGTCCAGGTTGTGCTCGATCACCAGCACCGTGTTCCCCTTGTCGACCAGACGATGCAGGACCTCCAGCAGGAGGCGCACATCCTCGAAGTGCAGCCCCGTCGTAGGCTCGTCCAGGATGTAGAACGTACGGCCGGTGTCGCGCTTGGAGAGCTCGGTGGCCAGCTTCACGCGCTGCGCCTCGCCGCCGGAGAGCGTGGTCGCGCTCTGCCCCAGATGGATGTAGCCCAGACCGACATCGGCCAGCGTCGCCAGCTTCTGCCTGATGCGGGGCTGATTGGTGAAGAACTCCAGCGCGTCTTCCACCGTCATCTCCAGCACCTCGGCGATGTTCGCGCCGCGGAACCGCACCTCGAGCGTCTCGCGGTTGTACCGCTTCCCCTTGCACACCTCGCACGGCACGTAGACGTCGGGCAGGAAGTGCATCTCGATCTTCACCAGCCCATCGCCCTGGCACGCCTCGCAGCGACCACCCTTCACGTTGAAGGAGAACCGACCCGGTCCGTAGCCGCGGATCTTCGCATCCGGCAGCTCGGCGAACAGCTCGCGGATGGGCGTGAAGAGACCCGTATACGTAGCCGGATTCGAGCGCGGGGTTCGCCCGATCGGACTCTGGTCGATATCGATGACCTTGTCGATGTGCTCCAGGCCGACGATCCGGTCGTGCGCTCCCGGGATCACCCGCGCCCGATAGAAGTGCCGCGCGAGCGCCTGGTGCAGGATGGTGTCGATGAGCGTCGACTTGCCAGAGCCCGAGACGCCCGTCACCGACACGAAGACGCCAAGCGGGATCTCGACGTCGATGTTGCGGAGGTTGTGCTCCCTGGCCCCCTCCACGCGGAGCACGCGCCCCGACGTCGGCCGCCGCCGCTCCATGGGAAGCGGGATCTTCCGCTCACCCTTCAGGTACTTGCCGGTGAGCGACCCCGGATTTCGCTGCACCTCCTCCAGCGTCCCCTCCGCCACCACTAGCCCGCCGTGGCGTCCGGCACCCGGCCCGAGGTCGATGATGTGATCGGCTTCGCGCATCGTCTCCTCATCGTGCTCGACGACGATGACCGTATTGCCCAAGTCCCGGAGCTGCCGGAGCGTGGCGAGCAGCCGCGCGTTATCGCGCTGGTGCAGTCCAATCGACGGCTCGTCGAGGATGTACAGCACACCGACCAGCCTCGACCCGATCTGCGTCGCCAGGCGGATGCGCTGCGCCTCGCCACCAGACAGCGACTCGGCGGAGCGACCGAGCGTGAGATAGTCGAGTCCCACGTCGACGAGGAAGCGAAGCCGCTCGCGCACCTCCTTGAGGATCGGACCGGCGACCTCGGGATCGAGCCCGGGCCGCCCGTTGCCGCGCACCGGCACCGACTCGAAGAATGCGAGCGCCTCCGTGACCGGGAGCTCGACCACCTCACCGATGTTGCGATCCATGATCGTGACGGCGAGCGATTCGGGCTTGAGCCGGCGCCCTCCGCATACGTTGCACGGAGCCTCGATCATGTACTCCTCGAGCTCCTCCCGCACCGAATCGGAGCTCGTCTCGGCGTAACGCCGCTGGATGTTCGCGAGCACTCCTTCCCACGCGCTCTCGTACTCGCCGCGGAAGGACGGTGAGTCCATGCGGAACGTCGTTTTTTTTCCCCCCGAGCCGTGGAGGATCGCCTCGCGCACCTTCGGCGGCAGGTCGCCCCACGGCGTGTTGAGCTCGAAGCGATACTGCCTGGCGAGCGCCGGGAGCACCGATTTTCGCAGATGTCCCGATGGCTCGCCCCAGGGAAGGATCACTCCCTCGAGGAGCGAGATGCGCGAATCGCCAAGCACCAGCTCCTCGCTCACCTCGCGCCGCGTCCCGAGACCGCCACAGCCCTGACAGGCGCCGAACGGCGAGTTGAAGGAGAACTGCCGTGGTTCCAGCTCGGCCAGCGAGATACCGCAGTCCGCGCAGCCGTACCGCTCGGAGAACAGGTGGGTCTTCGGCGCGGATGCGCCGGTGGCGTGCTCCACCACCTCGACGATGCCATCGGCAACCTTGAGCGCCGTCTCGACGGAGTCGGTGAGACGCGCGCGATCCTGATTCCGAACGGTGAGGCGGTCGACGATGACCGAGATGCTGTGGTTGTGCTGCTTGCTGAGCTTCGGCGGCGAGGCGAGCTCCACCTGCTTCCCGTCGACGATCGCGCGGATGAAGCCCTGCCGACGGGCCGAGTCGAAGAGATCGCGGAACTCTCCCTTTCGCCCCCGCACTAGTGGAGCGAGGATCTCGAGGCGAGCGCCCGCGGGCCAGGCGAGCACGGTCTCCGCGATCTGCGTCGCGCTCTGCCGCTGCACAGGACGACCACACTGTGGGCAGTGAGGCGTGCCGGCACGGGCCCAGAGCAGTCGCAGGTAGTCGTACACCTCGGTAACGGTGCCCACCGTGGAACGCGGGTTGTGCCCCGCCGACTTCTGCTCGATGGAGATCGCCGGCGACAGCCCCTCGATCGCGTCGACGTCGGGCTTTTCCATCAGCCCAAGGAACTGCCGGGCGTAGGCCGACAGCGACTCCACGTACCGGCGCTGTCCTTCGGCGTAGATGGTGTCGAAGGCGAGCGACGACTTCCCGGAGCCGGACAGCCCGGTGATGACGGTCAGCCGGTCACGGGGGATCGTGACGTCGATGTTGCGGAGGTTGTGCTCCCTCGCGCCACGAACTATCAGCGTTTCTTCGGGCATAGCCAGTGAAAAGTGCCACCCGGTGGGGGGAGATACAAGTCAGCCGTGAACAGCGCGCCCGTTGGGTCGTCCATGTGCAGGTGTTCGTGTGCGATGGAGACTTCCCACAGCGTTCCGCTCGTCGGCGGTAGGTTACATTTCTATGTCTCTTACCCCTACCGACGATGCCTCACACCGATGCCATGGTCGTTCTCTCCACGGTCGCCACCGAGGACGAGGCGGTCTCGCTCATCCGGACGCTCCTCGACCGCCGTCTGATCGCTTGCGGGACACTCTTTCCCGCCGCGCGCTCGCTTTACCGATGGAACGACAAGGTCGCGGACGAGCGCGAGACGGTGGTGCTGCTCAAGACGCGCGCCGCCCGTCTCGAGGCGCTCGAGGTGGCGTTCGGCGAGCTGCATCCGTACAAGGTACCGGAGCTGCTGGCACTTCCGGTGAGCGCGGGTCTGGGCAAGTACCTCGAGTGGATCGACGAGGAGACATCGCTGTCCCTCGCTTGAGCGGGATCTGGGATGCGGGATGTGGCCCTCCTCCCCCACCTCGGCGCTCGATGGCCTGCGCATCCCACATCCCTCGTCTCGCATCCCGCCGGTGATTGCACTCCGTCTCGATGACCTCGCCTTCGTGACCACACAGGCGTTCGTGTGGCCGGTGAGCGCCGAGCTCCACGCGCCGACGCCCCTCCTGCGTCGCTTCGAGATCGCTGCGGGGCCCTCACTCGCCAGGCAGCTCGCCGCTCTCGCGCCGCTGCCGGTGGGCTCCGCGGTCGTCACCGGTGCCGGCGAGCTGGACGCGGAATTCCTCATCAGCGCCGTCGTCTCGAGTGACGAGGAGCCGGTCACCAGGGCCGGCGTGCGCCGAGCGCTCACCAGCGCGCTCCATCGCGCCGCCGACTGGCAGATCGAGCACCTCGCCGTCACCCCCTTCGGACTCGGGGCGGGGAACCTGGACATCGAGGAGAGCGCCGAGATCATGCTCGATACCTTCGCGCGGCACGCCACGCGGTCGGCCTCTCCCGCGTCGATCACGATCGTCCTCGAGTCACCGCTCGAGGAGGAGGCATTCGCATCGCGAATGGTGCGTTCCGCGTGAGTCGCCGTTCGGGAGTGGCGGTCGCCGTGCTGCTGCTCTGGCTCGCCGGCCTCGGTCTGCTCGCCAGGCGGGAGTTCTTCCCCGATGAGGCCGCCGAGCTGGCAGAGGCGGCACTGCTCATCGCTCCGGGGACGGAATACTACGCGGTCATGGCCGGCGATCGGCACATCGGCTTCGCATCATCCTCGATCGATACCATCGGCACCGGCATCCGCATCGTGGACTACCTGGTGGCCGATCTTCGCGCCGATGGCGCCACGCACCGGGCGGCGGTGCGCATCACCTCCGATTTCTCGCGCGGCCTCAGGTTGCGAGGCTTCCGCTTTCAGCTGGGCGGCGATGCCGGCCCGATGGACGTGCGCGGGAGCATGACGAGCGACTCGCTGCTGACACTCGTCTCGATCGTTGGCGACGCTCAGCCCGACACACAGCAGATCCGGGTCACCTCACCGCTGCTCCTCCCGACGGTGGTGCCGATTGCCGTTGCGCTGCGCAGCACGCCGGACGTGGGCGACGAATCACAGTACACGATGTTCGATCCCGCGTCGCTGACTCCCACGCCGGTCACGGTTCGCGTGGTCGCGGAATCGCTGTTCGTGGTGAGCGACAGCGCTCACTTCGATGATGCCGGTCAGCGATGGGTGTCGGCGCACGATGATACGGTGCGCGCCTGGCGCATCGAGCAGAGTGGCACTGGATTCATCGGCGGCTGGGTGGATGCGAAGGGCCGGATGGTGACGACTTCCCAGCTCGGCACGCTCAGGCTGCGACGCACGGCGTACGAGATGGCGTATCTGAACTGGCCGCTGGAGACCGCGGCGCGAGGGGAGTCGAGTGGTGGCGATCAAGACATCCAGGAGACGACCGCCATTGCGGCATCGGCGCCGATCGCCAACAAGCAGTCGGTTTCTCAGCTGCGCGTGCGGTTGAGACACGTCGATCTCGCCGGATTCCAGCTCGAGGGAGATCGTCAGCGCCTGACGGGCGACACGCTGACGGTGCGGCGGGAGACCGACGACCAGTTGAGCGCCGCGTACCGCGTGCCCAATACCGAACCGCGCTTTCGCGCGGAGCTCAGGGCCGAGCCCCTCGTGCAGTCGAACGCGCGGGAGATCGTGCGATTGGCCCGGCAGATCGCCGCCGGCGAGTCGGACCCGACGCTGGTTGCGAGGCGGATCAACGAGTGGGTCAACGAGTCGCTGCGGAAAACGGTGAGCTTCACCGTGCCGAACGCGCTCGAGGTGCTCCAGGCGCGTCGCGGGGACTGCAACGAGCACACGCAGCTGTACATCGCGCTGGCACGGGCAGCGGGGATACCGGCACGCGCCGCCGCCGGGCTGGCCTACGTGGGTGGGAAGTTTTACTACCACGCCTGGCCGGAAGTCTACTTGGGAGACTGGGTGGCTGTTGATCCGACGTTCGGCCAGTTCCCGGCAGACGCGGCCCATTTGCGGTTCGTGATCGGCGGCTACGCCCGTCAGGCGGAGCTGCTGCGGCTCATCGGCACCCTCGACATCGACGTGCTCTCCATCGAGTAACCTCCGGGCGCCGCATCCATGATACAGTTGCGCGGACTCACGAAGCGCTACGGGTCCTTCGTCGCCGTGGACTCCATCGATCTGGATGTCCCCCGCGGGGAACTGTTCGGCTTTCTCGGCCCCAACGGAGCCGGCAAGACCACCACTCTCCGGATGATCGCGGGCATCCTGCGTCCCACGGCCGGATCGGTTCGCGTGCGCGGGATCGACCTGGCCGCCGATCCGATCGCCGCCAAGGCCGGTCTCGGCTTCATTCCCGACCGCCCCTTCATTTACGAGAAGCTCACCGCCGCCGAGTTCCTGCGGTTCGTGGCCGGCCTCTACGGGCAGCACGGAGCGATCGTGGAGCGGCGTCTGGATGCGCTCCTCGCGCTGTTCGACCTGGATGAATGGAAGGAGGAGCTCGTGGAGAGCTTCAGCCACGGCATGCGCCAGAAGCTCATCATCTCCAGCGCCTTCCTGCACCGGCCGGAGGTGATCGTGGTCGACGAGCCGATGGTCGGGCTGGATCCGAAGGCGGCGCGCATTCTCAAGGATCTGTTCCGCGAGTACACGCGTCGCGGCAACACGATCATGATGTCCACGCACACGCTCGAGGTCGCCGAGACGATGTGCGATCGCATCGCGATCATCCACGGCGGGCGCATTCGCGCGAGCGGTACGATGGACGAGCTGTACGCCGAGGTCGCCGACGGCACGAGAGGGCTCGAGGAGCTCTTTCTGCGGCTCACGGACGAGAAGGCGTCGCGCGAGCTCGTCGACGTGCTCGATGCCTGAGGCAGCATCCGTCGCGCGCTACGACGCGCGCTTGGCGCTCACGCCGGTCGGCTCCCCGACCATCGCCGTCGCGCCCACCGCCGGGGCATCACTCTTTCACCTGCTGCTTCCGAAATGGCTCTCGGCGCGTGCCGGCGCTCGATCGCAACAGCGCGGCAAGGCAGGGCGCATCATCGTGTTGGGGCTCGTCACCGTCGTGTTCTGGGGCCTCATCCTCACCGTGCTCATCCGGCTCCTGCGCTACTTCCGCGACATCCCCGAGATCGGCGCCCTCATGGCCGGCAAGCTGCTGGGCCTGATCATTCTCAGCTTCTTCTCCATCCTGCTGCTCTCCAACGTCATCACCGCGCTGTCCAGCTTCTTCCTCGCGAAGGATCTCGACCTGCTCGTCTCGGCGCCGGTGGATTGGCTCACGCACTATGGCGCCAAGCTCACCGAGACACTCGTTCACTCGAGCTGGATGGTGACCCTGATGGCGGTGCCGATCTTCGGCGCCTACGGATACGTCTACGAGGGCGGAGCGCTCTTTCTGCTGGTGGCGCTGGCGGCGTTCGTTCCTTTTCTGCTCATCCCGACGGTCATCGGAACGGCGATCACGACGATCCTGGTGAACGTGTTCCCGGCACGCCGCACGCGCGACATCCTGAGCTTCATCGCCGTGCTCGCCGCCGCCGGGCTGGTGGTGCTGTTCCGCCTCCTGCGTCCCGAGCAGCTGGCCCGCCCGGAAGGATTTCGGTCCCTGGTCGACTTCGTCGCGCTCCTGCGAGGGCCGACCTCGCCGCTCCTGCCTAGCGAGTGGACGCAGCGCGGGGTGATGAGCTGGCTGACGGGCGATTGGGAAGTGCTTCCCTTCTACCTGCTCTGGTCGACGGCCGCGGCGCTGATCGTGATGGGGGCCGTGATACACCGCACGTTCTACGCCCCCGGATTCACCAAAGCACAGGAGGGGGGTGAGCGGTGGCTGCGTGGGCGCGGCGCGCGCCGGCTGTGGAGCTCGCTGCTCGCCCCACTCGGCGTCCTGCGGCGCGAGCTCGTGCTGAAGGAAGTCCGCGTCTTCTTTCGAGACGCCACGCAGTGGTCCCAGCTCATTCTGCTCGCCGTGCTCGTCGTGGTGTACGTCTTCAACGTGAAGTTTTTGCCGGTGCGCGGGCAGGGAGTCACGTTCTTCCTGCTCAACCTGATCCCCTTCCTCAACCTCGTGATCGCCGGCTTCGTCCTGGCCTCGATCGCGGCGCGCTTCATCTTCCCGTCAGTGAGCCTCGAGGGACGCACCCTCTGGCTGCTCAAGTCCAGTCCCATGCCGGTCGCATCGCTCCTGTGGGCGAAGTACTGGACCGGCACGCTCCCCTTGCTCGGCCTGGCGCTGGCGATCGTCGGCGTGACGAACGCGCTGCTTCAGGTGAGTCTCTTCATGATGGTGGTGTCGGTGCTGACGATCATCTTCATGACGCTGGCGCTGGCGGCGATGGCGCTGGGGCTCGGCGTGCTCTTCCCGCAGTTCCGCACCGAGAACGCGGCGCAGATCCCGACGTCGTTCGGCGGGCTCGTCTACATGATGCTCGCCGTGCTGCTCATCGGGTGCGTGGTGACGCTCGAGGCAGGGCCGGTGTACACCTACCTCAGCGCGAGGACGTTCGGCGGGACGGCGTCCAGCGCCGACATGGTGCTGGGCTTCACCCTCGCGCTCGTGC
Organism: Gemmatimonadaceae bacterium; assembly: GCA_035249955.1. Lineage (GTDB taxonomy): Bacteria > Gemmatimonadota > Gemmatimonadetes > Gemmatimonadales > Gemmatimonadaceae > DATFFQ01. The sequence goes on along the minus strand of DATFFQ010000175.1, from coordinate 89 downwards.
TGTGCCTCGCCGCGACGCTGCTGCCGCTATCGGTGGCGAAGCGCCGGCTGGAGGCGATGGAAGTCTAGGCTGCGCTGGGGCGCAGCGTC
>DATFFQ010000174.1:0-25498 GCA_035249955.1 Gemmatimonadaceae bacterium | reverse complement strand
CCGCGATTCCACTGCAGCGGCGAAACGTCATCGCGGCCGGACGATCGATCGAGGTTTGCGAGGGATGCGGCGTGCTTCTCTACGCGGCGGGATGATGCTTGTTCGACCTCCCCTCCACCCGTAGCTTTCTAGCCGTGTCAGCCCCCACCGCACGTCCCCGCGTCCCGCCGCGTTGGGTGCTTCCGGAGCGGCCCGATCCAGCGGCCGTCGCCGCGCTCGTCGCCGAGCTCCACCTGCCGGAGCCAGTCTGCCGACTGCTGTGTCAACGCGGTTACGACGACGTCGAGCCGGCCAAGCGGTACCTCCGGCCCCGCCTCGACCAGCTCCACGATCCCTCGCTGCTCGGTGACCTCGACCGGGCCGTCGAGCGACTGTCGCGTGCGGTTCGCTCGGGTGAGGTCATCTTCGTGCACGGCGACTACGACGTCGATGGCATCTGCTCGACGACGCTGCTGGTGCGCGCCGTTCGCTCGTTCGGCGGAACCGCCGTCCCGTTCATCCCCCGTCGCCTGGAGCACGGCTACGATCTGAGCATGGCGGGCGTGCAGGCAGCGGTCGATGCGGGCGCGCGCGTGCTCGTGACCTGCGACTGCGGCACGAATGCCATAGACGCGATCGCCGCGGCGTGCGCGGCGGGGATCGACGTGATCGTCACCGACCACCACCTGCCCAGCGGACCGCTGCCCGAGTGCCTGGCGGTGCTGAATCCCAAGCGAGCGGGGTGCGACTACCCCGACAAGGACCTCGCAGCGGCCGGTGTTGCCTTCAAGCTGGCGCTGGCGCTGGCCCGCGCCCTCGGCGCGAGCGACGATCCCATCTATCACATGCTGGATCTCGTCGCGCTGGCCACCATCGCCGACATCGCGCCGCTCCGTGGCGAAAACCGCGTGCTCGCTCGCTACGGTCTTCGCGTCCTGCGCGAGACGCAGAACGTGGGGCTGCGCGCGCTGTTACGGTCGACCAACCTGGCCGGACGACCCGTGTCGGCCGGCCGCGTCGGGTTCATCCTCGCCCCGCGACTGAATGCGTCCGGCCGCGTTGGACACGCGATGCGCGGCGTGGAGCTGCTCACCACCGAGAGCGAGCACGAGGCCAACCGCATCGCGCGTGAGCTCGAGGAGATGAACCTCATGCGCCAGGAGCTCGATCGGCGCACCCTCGCCGAAGCGTGGAGGCTGGTCGAGGGGCTGGACCTCGATTCCACCTATGGTGTCGTCCTGGCCGGCGAGGGGTGGCATCCCGGCGTGATCGGCATCGTTGCCTCACGCATTGTCGAGCAGATCTACAGACCGGTGATCATGGTTGCGCTCGAGGGCGACCTGGGCAAGGGCTCCGGGCGCTCGATCGGTGCGTTCGACCTGCATGGCGGGTTGTCCGAGTGCGCCGATCTTCTCGTGCGTTACGGAGGGCACCGCGCGGCGGCGGGGATCACCATCGACAGCGCACAGGTACCGGCGTTCGCGCACCGGTTCAACGAGATCGCGCGACGCCACCTCACCGGAGATCTCCTGGTACCCGAGGTTCGCGTCGACCTGGAGATTCCACTCTCCGACGTGACCTTCGACCTGGAGTCGCTGCTCCGGCACTTCGAGCCGTTCGGCGCGGGGAACGTGACCCCAGTACTCATGGCGCGCGGCGTGGCGCTTGCCGCGCCGCCGCGCGTGGTAGGGGAGGGGCACCTCAAGATTCGCCTCAGCAGCGACGGTGTCGAGCTCGACGCGATCGGCTGGGGCCTCGGTGCACTCGCCACGGAGCTCGATATCTCGTCGTCATTCGATGTCGCGTTCCGGCTGGAGCGCGACGACTGGAACGGCGAGCGGCGACTCCAGGCCAAGATCGCCGATCTGCGCCGCTGAACAGTCATGCGGATCGTCGCCGGCCGGTGGCGCGGGCGGATCATCCGTGCGCCCGCCGACGACCGCGTGCGGCCGACGGCCGATCGCGTGCGTGAAGCGTGGATGAGCATCCTGCAGCGCGATATTCCCGGGGCGCGCGTGCTCGACCTGTTCGCCGGATCGGGCGCGCTCGGGCTCGAGGCGCTCTCGCGCGGCGCGGTGGCGGCCGAGTTCGTGGAGCTGCACCAGCGAAGCCTCAAGGCGCTCGCCGGCAACCTGCGCACGTTGGGCGCGGACTCGGAGTCGGTCGTGCACCGCGGCGACGCAGTGCGCTTCATTGAAAGGTTGCCGATCGGCGCGTACGATATCGCCTTCGCCGATCCACCGTACGGACATGGGCTTGCCGAGCAGGTCGTCAGGCGGTGGTTGGAGGTCCCGTTCGCCCGCGTGCTCACCGTCGAGCACGCCGCGCGCGAGGCGATGCCCGGCGACGGCGATACGCGGCCATACGGCGATACGGCGATAACGATCTTCAGGGCGCACGACCACCCCACCTTGCACGCTCGATGAGAACCGGCATCTACGCGGGCAGCTTCGATCCGATCACGCGCGGCCACGAGGACCTGATTCGCCGGTGCCTCTCGTTCGTGGACCGTCTCGTGGTTGCCGTCGCGACCAACGTCGCGAAGCAGCCGCTCTTCACCGTCGACGAGCGCCTCGAGTTCATCAGGGTCGCGGTCGGCGACGATCCGCGAATCGAGGTGCACCGGTTCGAGGGGCTACTCGTGCAGTTCGCCAGGACGGTCGGCGCGACGGTCTCCGTTCGCGGCCTGCGCGCCGTCAGCGATTTCGAGTACGAGTACCAGATGGCGCTCATGAACCGCCATCTGAGTAGTGAGCTCGAGACGCTGTTCATGGTACCGAGCATCGACCTCACCTATGTGAGCTCGAGCCTCGTCCGCGAGGTCGCGCGGTTCGGCGGTCGCACATCCGATCTGGTTCATCCCGTGGTGGAGATCGCGCTGCGCGAGCGATTCGGCGGGCCGTGAGCTTTCTGGAAGAAGTGCGGGCGCGAGCCGCCTCGCGCCGATGCCGCATCGTCTTCCCCGAGAGCAGCGACGAGCGCACGCTCGTCGCCGTGCGCGCCCTCGCCCACTACGGCATCGTCGAGCCGGTGCTGGTGTTGGAGCCGGGTGTGCCGGCGTCACACGCGGCCGCGCGCTCCATCGGGGTCGAGGCGCTCGACCCATCGACCGACGAGCGCACGCACGCGATCGCCGGACGCCTGCTGGCGCGGCGTGCGCACAAGGGACTGCTGCCCGAGGAAGCCGCGCGTCTGTCCCGCGATCCGCTGTACTTCGCCGACGGGCTCACGGCGCTCGGAGTGGTCGACGGATGCGTGGCTGGTGCCGTTCACACCACCGCCGACGTGATGCGCGCCGCGCTCGCGACGATCGGACCGGCCGAGGGGATTCGGACCGTATCCAGCGCCTTCTACATGGTGGTGGGTCCCTTCCGCCATGCAGCGGGCGAGGTGCTCACCTTCACCGATTGCGCGGTCCTTCCCGAGCCGACGGCCGAGCAGCTGGCCGACATCGCCATCGCCGCGGCGCGCGATCGCTCGCGCATCGTGGGTGACGAGCCGTGTGTCGCGCTGCTCTCGTTCAGCAGCCTCGGCAGCGGCGCCGGGGACTCGGTGGACCGGGTGCGCGCCGCGACACGACTCGTGCGCGAGCGCGCGCCTGACGTGACCGTGGACGGAGAATTGCAGGGAGACGCCGCGCTCATTCCCGGCGTCGCGCGTCGCAAGGCAGCGGCGAGCGAGGTTGCCGGCCGGGCGAACGTGCTGGTGTTTCCGTCGCTCGACGCGGGGAACATCGCGTACAAGCTGGTCGAGCGCATCGCGCGGGCGTCGGCCGTCGGGCCCATCATCCAGGGACTCGCCCGACCGTGCAGTGATCTCTCGCGCGGCGCCTCTGCCGATGACATAATCAATGTGGCCGCGATCACCGCGCTGCAGACTACCGGAGCGGGGGCCGCGGTCGAATCCGCATCCCGAGTGGAGAACGAGAAATGAGCTTCGCGATCAGGAAGCAGGGTGATGTCGTCGTCGTGGATGTCGAGGGACAGCTCATCGTCGGCAACCGGCAGGAGCTGAAGCAGAAGGTGCTCGACGAGCTGGAGCGCGGCGAGAAGAAGTTCCTCATCGACTTCGGCCATACCGGCTACATCGACAGCTCGGGACTGGGCGTGCTGGTATCACTGTCGAAGAAGATCCGGGAGCAGGGCGGAGAGCTTCGCCTCGCCAACCTCAACGATGATCTCAAGACGTTGTTCGAGCTGACCAAGCTGGACACGCTGTTTCAGATCGCGGATACGAAGGAACGCGCGCTCGAGAGCTTCTGATCGCCATGGGGATGGTGGGCCGCCGGCCGGGGATTCGAGCGGGACCGTGGCGCTGAGCCGTCATTGTCCGGGCGTCGTGGATCGATGAAGCATCGGAGCGACACCGTGGCGATGTCGCCCATCCCGTCGCACGTGCGGGTAGCACTCGAGCTCCGCATTCCGAGTGACGTTCGCTACATCGAGCGAGTCGTCGAGATGGTGACGCGGCAGTGCGCCGAGCTGGAGTATCACCCGCGACAGCTCGCGCTCAACGTGCCGGTCGCGCTCACCGAAGCGCTGTCCAACGCGATCCTGCGCGGCAACCGTGAAATGCCCTCGCGCAGCGTGCGCGTGCGCGCCGAGGTCGACCGCGACCGCCTCGTCCTCGAGGTCGCGGATGAGGGAACGGGATTCGACCTCGAGGCCTGTCTCGTCGATCCCACCAGCCCGGAGAACCTCACCCGCGAGGATGGCCGGGGCCTCTTCCTGATGAAGCGGCTCATGGACCGCATCGAGCGCTTCGACAATCATGGGAACGTCGTCCGCATGACGCTCCGCCGCCATGACTGAGCTCACCACGGTCCTCACGGCCTTCCTCGACGCCACCGGGTGCGAGGCGGCGCTGTGGGTTCAGACGGATGGCGGACGCGTCGCCGTGCTCGAGGAGACGCCTCGCTGGCGCGGCATCGACGGATGGATGCCAACCCTCGCCAGTGGTCCACCCGGCAGGCAGCAGAGTCCCGCCGGCGAGGTCCTGGTCGCGGCGATCCCCGGACCTCGCGCCGCCTGGTTGATCGTCGGTCCGTGTCCCTCCTCCGAGACCCCGCTCGAGCGCCACCTCAAGTTCCTCCTTCCAGTCGTCGCTCAGTACCTCCAGTCGGCCCTCGAGGTCGAGCACGCAGCCGCTGAGCTCGCCGAGCGCTACGAGGAAATCAACCTGCTCTACACCATCACCGAGATCCTCGGTCGCACGGTGTCGATGGAGGAGGCGGCGGCCACGATCCTCAAGGAGATCTCGGAGACGGTCGGCGCGCGGCGCGGATCCATCCTCGTACACGACCGCGTCACCGACACGCTCCAGGTGGTCGCCGCCGCCGGGATGACGGCGTTCGATGTCCCACCCATCTCGCTCTCCGATGAGTGCAGCGTGTCGGCGCGGGTGTTTCGCGAGCAGCGGGCGCTCATCGTGGAGGACGGTACCAGCACCTGTGAAGCCGAGGCTCTCTTCCGGCGTGGCGCGATGCTCTCGGTGCCAATCATGTGGACGTCGCCGAACGGAGGCAGCGAGCCGCTGGGCGTGGTGAATCTGTCCGAGCGCAGCTCCGGCCAGCCGTTCTCGGCCGGTGACCAGAAGCTCATGACCGCCATCGCCACCCAGATCGGTACCGCGATTCAGAACACCAGGCTCGTGCGTGCCTCGCTCAGCCAGCAGCGGCTGGTGCAGGAGCTCGAGCTCGCGCACGATCTCCAGATGAAGCTGCTGCCGCGCGCCGAGGTCGTCGCTCCCTTCGCGCAGGTGGCGGCGCGCGTGGTACCGGCCGAGAGCGTTGGCGGCGACTTCTACAATCTGTTCCGCCTGGGCCAGGGACGTACCGGGGTGATGATCGGCGACGTGTCGAGCCACGGCTATCGGGCCGCGCTCATCATGGCCCTGGTGATGAGCGCCTCGGCCATCCACGCGCAGTCCTCGAAGGACCCTGGCGAGATGCTGGCGGCACTGCTCGCGACGCTGCAGGACGAGTTGATCACCACCGAGATGTTCATTTCCAGCTTCTACGCCGTGATCGATCGCGATGCCGGCTCGCTCCGGTACGCGAATACCGGGCATCCGCACGCGTTCCTCGTCTCTGACTCGGGCGCGATCGACCGGCTCACCGCGCTCGACCCGCCGTTAGGCATGGTCGAAACACCGCCGAGCGCCCTCAGCCGGCCATGGCAGCGCGGTCGCGACCTGCTGCTCCTGTTCACCGACGGGGTGAGCGACGCGCGCAACCGGTACGGGGAACGCTTCGGCGAAGAGCGCGTGCTCGACGCCGTGCGGCGATATCGGGATGAAGCGCCGCCCGTCATCATCGAAGCGCTCTTCTCCGAGCTGGCGGAGCACACCGGCGACGCGCTGCAGCGCGACGATGCGGCCGCGGTAGTCGTTCGGAGCTGACCTGTCGCGGTCGGTAGCGGGCCCATGACGCGGAGAGGTCGCGACGAGCCCGCCCGTCCGCGCGCTCGCAAGCGCCTCGGCCAGCACTTCCTCACCGACCCGCGTATCCTCGGCCGCATCGCCGACGCGCTCGAGCTGCGGGCTGACGAGACCGTGGTGGAGATCGGTCCGGGACGCGGTGCGCTCACCGCACAGCTCGCGGCCCGAGCGGGACGCGTCGTGGCCGTGGAGCTGGATCGGGCGCTCGCACGATCGCTGCGCGCGGCATTCGCGGGAGACCCTCGCGTCGAGATCATCGAGGGCGACGTGCTCGACGCCGACCTGGCCGCGCTCGCGGGCGGACCCTACGCGCTCGCGGGCAACGTGCCGTACTACATCACCACGCCCATTGTCTTCCGCGCGCTCCGGCGCCCACGTCCGTCACGCGCTGTGTTCCTCGTGCAGCGCGAGGTGGCGGAGCGGATGGCCGCTGCACCGGGGACTCGGGAGTACGGCGCCCTGTCGGTGAACGTGCAGGCGCTCGCGGACGTGAGCCTGCTCTTCCCCGTCGCCGCGGGGTCGTTTCAACCACCGCCGAAGGTGGACTCCGCCGTCGTGCGCATCGTGCCGCGCGCGCACCCCGACGTCCGCCCCGAGCACGAAGTGCAGTACGGCACGTTCGTCATTCGAGCCTTCAGCCTTCGCCGAAAGCAGATGCGGCGGGTGGTGCGCACGATCACCGCGTTGGATGTTGCGGCGGTCGACCGCCTGCTCCTGGCCGCCGCGGTGGACCCGGAGGCGAGACCGGAAATGCTCACCCCGGCGCAGTTCGCGCGGCTCGTTGCCGAGATGGCGACCGTGAGCGGTCGAGACGGCGCCCTCAGTCCCGATTCGTGAGGGCGAAGGACAGCCCTTCCAGCTCCATCGCCATGTTCACGGTCTTGAGCGCGATGTCGTCAGGCACCTGAAGCTGTACGGGCGCGAAATTCATGATCGCCGGGATGCCGGCCGCCACCGCGCGATCGACGACCTGCTGCGCGCTCTCGGCAGGCACGGTAATGACGGCGATGTCGGCGCGCTCCGAAGCGTTGTCCCGCTCCAGCGCCTCAATGTTCCGGATCACGAAGCCGTCGATCTTGCGGCCGACCTTCGCGGGATCCGCATCGTACACGGCGGTGATCCGAAATCCGCGCTGCCAGAAGCCTCGGTATTGAGCGAGCGCGCTGCCGATCTTCCCCGCGCCGAGAATGATGACGCGCCACTCCCGCCCGAGCCCCAGAATCTGACGCAACCTCGCCGCCAGCTCCGGCACCGCGTAGCCAAGTCCTCGCTTGCCGAACGAGCCGAAGAAGGAGAGGTCCTTCCGCACCTGCGCCGATGTCGTGCCGCCCCTGGCCGCCAGCTCATCGCTGGAGATGGTCGCCAGACCGCGCCCCTCGAATTCTTCGAGGAAGCGGAGGTACAGCGACAGGCGTCGGACGGTGGATTCGGCGATACGCTTCACGATGCGGGGTACTTGTGAATTTGTTCACAAACTTAGCGGACCCGTGTGACTCCCGCCAGCACGAGCACTCGCGCGACGCACCTCACTAGGCGTCACCTTCTGGGTTGGTGTATCTTCGGGCCATGCCCGTTCACATCACGTCCGAGATCGGCCGCCTCCGCGAGGTCGTCGTCCACACCCCCGGCCCCGAGCTGCTCGCGGTCACGCCCGACACCCGCGAGGACTACCTCTACGACGACATCATCGATGTCGAGGCCGCCCAGCGCGAGCACCGGCGCTTCGTCGCCATCCTCGAGCGCTTCGCCAAGGTCCACTTCGTCCGGGACCTGCTCGCCGAGGTCGCGCAGGTCGACGCCGCGCGCGACCTGTTGGTGCGCGAGACGCTGGACATCGTCCCCTCCGGACCGCTGGCGCGGGAGCTGGGGGTGCGCCCGCCGGAGGACCTCGTGCGCATGCTCATCGAGGGGGACGAGGAAGAGCCCGGTCCGTTGGCCCGTACGCTGAACGAGACGGGCTACAAGCTGCCCCCTCTGCCCAATCTCTTCTTCACCCGCGACATCGCGATGGTCATCGGACAGCACGTGATGATCGGCTCCATGCGCTACGGTGTACGGTGGTCCGAGGAGCTGATCATGAAGGTGCTCTTCATGTACCACGCGAAGCTCGAGAACTGCGGCATCCTCTACGACGGCTCCGCCGAGCGACGACACAACTACACGCTCGAGGGAGGCGACGTGCACCCGCTGCGGCGCGACCTCCTCGTGATCGGCTTCAGCGAGCGCTCCAGCCCTGCCGCGATCGACTACCTCATGGACGTGCTGTTCGAGAAGACGCCGATCGAGCATGTCATCGTCGTGGTGATGCCGAAGGAGAATGCCGCCATCCACCTGGACATGATCTTCACACAGGTGGATCGCGAGCTCTGCGTCGTGTATCCGCCCCATTTCGTCGGTGCCGAGCGGCTCTCGATTCTGTACCGGCACAAGGGGCTGCAGCAGATGAAGGAGATGCCGAACATTTTCGCGGCGCTCCAGTCGTGCGGCGTGCCCATGGAGCCGGTCTTCTGCGGCGGCGAGCGCCGCATCGTCCAGGAGCGCGAGCAGTGGGCCTCGGCGTGCAACTTCGTCTCGCTCATGCCTGGCGTCGTGGCCTCCTATGCGCGAAACGAGGCAACGCTCGCCGAGATGGAGAAGATGGGATTCCGCGTGATGTCCGCGGTCTCGTTCCTCACCGGCGAGGATCGCATCCGCGAAGGAGAGCGCGCGGTCATCACCTTCGAGGGCGGCGAGCTGGTGCGCGGCGGCGGCGGCCCCCGATGCATGTCGTTGCCGCTGGTGCGTGACGATCCGTGGTCCTGAGCGGAACCGCGGTGGGCGGCACGCCGCAGCGTGGTACAGGAGCCCGCAAGGAACAGCATCGGTGATGGAAGGCGTCCACGCGCGTCCCGTTCCGACGCTGCTCACCGAGCGAGCCCTCGACTTCCTCGCCGCTGGACCGGCCGAGGCGGTGCCGCTCATCGAGCACGTCTGCCAGCTTCCGGGCGCGCCGAAGGTCGTGGCCGAGCAGATGGCCCTCGCGCTGTTCGCCGAGCGGCCGGAGTTCATTCGCGACATCGCCGGGCGATGGTGCCTCGCACCCACGGCGTCCGCCATCCCCGCCGACGTCGGGCGCATTGGCGAGCCGCGCGGATTGGGCTGGCTCGACCGCCCCCGCGGTGAGGACCTGTCCACGCTCACCTACGCCGTGGTGGATGTGGAGACAACCGGCACTCGCGCGTTCTACGGCGATCGGGTCACCGAGGTGGCCGCGGTGCTGGTGCGGAACGGCGTCGTCGCCGAGCGATACGAGACGCTGGTGAATCCCGAGCGTCCCATCCCGAGGTATATCACCGCGCTCACGAACATCTCGTGGGACATGGTGAAGGATGCGCCCCGCTTCGCCGACATCTGCGACGACGTCGTGCGCATGCTCGACGGCCGCATTTTCGTCGCGCACAATGCCGAGTTCGACTGGCGGTTCCTGTCGCTGGAGGTGGAGCGGGCCACGGGTAGGCGCCTCCACGGGCAGCGACTGTGCACGGTGCGTCTCGCGCGGAAGCTGCTCCCGCAGCTGCGCAGCCGGCGGCTCGACTCGCTCGCTCACTTCTACGGCATCGACATCGTCGGCCGACACCGCGCCGGCGGCGACGCGTTCGCCACGGCGCACATTCTGGTTCGCCTCCTCGCCGCCGCCCGCGACCACGAGTGCGAGCGCTGGTCGGACCTCGAGCGGCTGCTCACCACCCGGCGACGGCGGAGACGCCGCAATCCGGCCATGCCGCATTCGGTGGGCCGCGACACGACAGCGTGAGCGCGCCCGCACCGCTGATCGACAGCCGGATCCTGGGCTCGTGGAGGGTGCATGCGATCCAGGCTGGCGGCCAGAAGCTCGACGGAGGTGCGATGTTCGGCGTCGTGCCGAAGCCGCTCTGGGAGCGCCGCATTCCGGCCGACGAGCGCAACCGCATCCCGCTCGGCATGCGCTGTCTGCTCGTCGAGCACGACGTCGGGCTCATCCTCATCGACACCGGCGCCGGAAACAAGGAATCGCCCAAGTTTCACGACATCTACGGCGTCGAGAATGCGGGAGCCGGGGGACGGACGCTGCTCGAGGACGGACTGCGCGAGCTCGGATTCAGCCCCGGTGACGTCGCGCTCGTCATCAACACCCATCTCCACTTCGATCACGGCGGCGGCAACACCTTCAGAGAGGCGGACGGCGTGACGAAGCTCTCGTTCCCGCGGGCGCGCTACGTGGTCCAGGAGGGGGAGTACCATTTCGCGACGCACACCAACGAGCGCACGGCGGCGAGCTACTTTCCGCACAATTTCGTGCCCGTGCAGGAGGCGGGGCGCTTCGACTTCGTGGATGGCGAGCGCGAGATCGTATCCGGTGTGAGCGTGATGCCGACGCCCGGACACGTGCCCTTTCACCAGGGCATTCGCATCGAGTCAGGCGGCGAGGTGATGTTCTACCTCGGCGATCTCGTGCCGACGGCGGCACATCTGCCGCTGCCGTGGATCATGGGCTACGACGTGGAGCCACTCAGGACCCTGGAGAGCAAGCGGCGGATTCTGCGCGTGGCGCACGAGGAAGGGTGGACGATGGTGTTCGAGCACGATGCGGTGCACGCCTGGGGTAGGGTGGTATCGGACGGAAAGTCATACGCGCTGGCGCCAGCGGCCGCTTGACGACTGGTCACAAATCGGATAACTTCATAAGATACAATGCGCTAAGTAGAGCGACCGACAAGCGCTCTCACCCTCCGGCCACCGCCAGCAACAGGCGGGGCGTGCTGTAGGAGTTCATCGTTCGGCGGCTCCGCGGCGCACTCCGCGGCGTCGCGTGCATCGCGGACTCCTCGATCAAATAGGGTCCGCGATTTTTTGTCTCAATTCGAGGAGCGAGTCTCATACAAGACACGACGAAGCGAGTCCGCGTCAACAGGCAGATCCGCATTAGCCCGCTGCGCGTGATCGCGCCCGATGGCTCTCAGCTCGGGATTCTGGATCTGGACACCGCCCTTGCCACCGCCGAAGCGCAAGGTCTCGACCTGGTCGAAGTCGCACCAACGGCACGGCCGCCAGTGGTCCGGATCATGGACTACGGCAAGTTCAAGTTCGATCAGGCCAAGCTGGCGCGGCAGGCGAAGAAGAAGCAGCACGTGATCCACCTGAAAGAGGTGAAATACCGGCCAGGCATCGACGATCACGACTTCGACACCAAGACGCGGCACGCCCGCCGGTTCCTGGAAGAAGGCAACAAGGTCAAGGTCACGATGATGTTCCGTGGCCGGCAGGTGGCGCACCCCGAGCTGGGCAAGGAAGTGCTCGATCGCGTATCCACGGAGCTCGCCGACGTCGGCAAAGTGGAGACCGATGCGAAGCTCGAAGGCAAGAACATGACGATGATCATCGCGCCGAAATAGACGGAGCGTTCAATGAAAATGAAGACTCACAAGGGCGCCGCGAAGCGATTCAAGGTGACCGGCACCGGCAAGGTCAAGCGGATGAAGGCGTACAAGAGCCACATCCTCACCAAGAAGAGCTCCAAGCGGAAGCGCAATCTCCGCCGGTCGGCGATCGTCGCCACGACCGGTGACACCAAGCGCATGAAGCGCCTGCTGCAGGCGTAAGGAGAGCCCGATGCCTCGCGTCAAGTCGAACGTCACGCGCCTGAAGCGCAAGAAGAAGATCATGAAGGCCGCGCGCGGTGCCTACGGTGCCCGCAGCAAGCTCTGGAAGGCGGCGAAGGAGAACGTCGAGCGCGGTTGGCGGTACGCCTACCGCGATCGGAAGAATCGCAAGCGCGATTTCCGCCGCCTCTGGATCATCCGCATCAACGCCGCCGCCCGGCAGCACGACATGAGCTACAGTGTCTTCATGAACGGCCTCAAAAAGGCCGGTATCGAGGTCGACCGGAAGATTCTCGCCGACCTTGCGGTCCGCGATCCGGTCGCGTTTGGTACGCTCGCCGACAAGGCCCGCACCGCGCTGAACGCCGCGTAGCCCGCAGTCTCCATGCACGGCGGCAGCGCGACGGAAGTCCGCTGCCGCCGTTTTCGTTCGCCACACCATGCCTGACGATTCATCCGCCGCCATGAGTGCCACGCTGGACGACTACCTGGCCGCCGCCGACACCCTGGAGCAGGAGGGGCTGGGCGCCATTCGCGGCGCATCATCCATCGAGGAGCTCGAGTCGGTGCGCAACGAGCTGCTCGGCCGGAAGAGTGGCCGGCTCACCGAGCTCATGCGCCGCCTCCCGACGCTCGACCAAGCCGTGCGCCGCGATGCGGGCGCCGCCGCCAATCGCGTGAAGGAGCGACTCGAGCAGGCCCTCGAGGGCCGGCGCGGCGAGCTCGACCGCGTGGGCGCGGCGCCGGCGCTGCTCGATCCGTCGATGCCCGCGCGCCACCAGTGGACCGGTGCCAAGCACGCCGTCACACAGATCATCGAGGAGATCGCCGGCATCTTCCGCGAGCTCGGCTTCACGATCGCGATCGGGCCCGAGGCCGAGACCGAGTGGTACAACTTCCACGCCCTCAATTTCCCGCCCGACCATCCGGCGATGGACATGCACGACACGCTGTACCTCGAGGGCGGGGTGCTGCTCCGCACGCACACCTCGCCCGTGCAGATCCGCACGCTCCAGGCGTATCCACCCCCGGTGCGCGTGTTGATCCCAGGGAACTGCTATCGCCGGGACTTCTTCGATCCGTCGCACGCACCCGGATTCGTGCAGATCGAGGGGCTGGCCGTGGACGAGGGCATCTCGTTCGTCGACTTCAAGGCGACGCTCTCGCACTTCGCCAACCGGATCTACGGGAAGACCCGCACCCGCTTCCGGCCGAGCTACTTCCCGTTCACGGAGCCGTCGGCAGAGATGGATGTCGAGTGCCGTATCTGCCGTGGCAGCGGTTGCTCCAGCTGCAAGCAGACGGGGTGGATCGAGATCCTGGGCTCGGGCATGGTTCATCCGGCCGTGCTGGAGGCCTGCGGCGTCGATAGCGAGCGATACACGGGGTGGGCGTTCGGCATGGGACCAGCCCGGATTGCGATCGCGCGGTACGGCATCCCGGACATCCGTCTGTTCTACGATTCGGACATCCGCTTCCTGGAGCGCTTCGCCTAAATGAACGCGTCGTACCGGTGGCTCAAATCCCTCGTCCCACTCGACCTCACCCCCAATGAGCTGAGAGACCTTCTCACGTCTCGCACGGTGACCGTCGACGAGATCGTGAGCCTGCGCGAGGACCTGTCGGAGGTCGTGGTCGGATTGGTGGTGGAGGCGGGACGACACCCTAACTCCGATCACCTGTGGCTCACCAAAGTCGACGCCGGCGCCGGTGAGCTGCTCGAGGTGGTGTGTGGAGCGCCGAACGTGCAGGCCGGTCGGAAGTACCCGTTTGCTCCCAGTGGGGCCACCCTGCCGGGCGGGCTCAAGCTCGAGCGCCGGAAGATCCGTGGCATCGTCTCCAACGGCATGCTCTGCTCGGCGCGCGAGCTGGCCCTCGGCGAAGACTCGGCTGGCATCCTCGAGCTCGATACCGATGCCGCGCCCGGTACGCCCTTGCTCGCCGCGAAGCCCGTCGGCGACACGCGCATCGTGCTCGACGTGAACCCCAACCGCCCGGATCTCCTCTCGCACCTGGGCATCGCGCGAGAGATCGCAGCGATCACTGGTCAGCCGCTCCTCCTCCCCGGCGTCGTGCCCGGCGGCGCACCTCCGGCGTCGGACGCGGCAGTCGCTCGCTCGGCCTCCGTCCCGTCCAGGGCGTTGCCTCGCTTGCTGGAGGCACCGGCTGGTCGCGTGCGAATGGAGCTGCGCGACACGGAAGGCTGCCCGCACTACTCGGGTGTCGCGCTGCGCGGCGTGAAGGTTGGTCCGAGCCCCTCTTGGCTCGTGGAGCGGCTGGCGGCTGTCGGCTCACGGTCCATCAACAACGTCGTGGATATCACCAACTACATGCTGCACGAGGTCGGGCAACCGATGCATGCGTTCGATCTCGCCAAGCTGAACGGGCCGGGGGTGATCATTCGTCGCGCCCAGCCGGGCGAGAGGCTGAGAACGCTCGACGGCGTCGACCGCACTCTCGACGAGTCGATGACCGTGATCGCGGACGCGACGCGCGCGCAGGCGATCGCAGGGGTGATGGGCGGTGCGGACAGCGAGGTCACCGAGCAGACGACCGACGTCTTGCTGGAGGTCGCCACGTTCGACCGTGCCTCGGTTCGCCGCACGCGTCGAGCGCTCGGGCTGAGCACCGACGCTAGCTACCGCTTCGAGCGCGGCACCGACTGGAGTGCGGCACCAGCGTGGGTCTCGCGCGCGGTCGAGCTCATTCGCTCCGTGGCCGGCGGCACCATCGAGGGCGAGCCGGTGCACCTCTCGGCCGGGACGCTGGTCCCTCCCGGTGAAGTCAAGCTCCGCCCGTCGCGAGTCGCGCACCTGCTTGGCGTGCCCGTGCCGCGCGAGGAGATCCGCACGCTCCTGGAGAGTATTGGGTTCTCCCTCCGCGACGCGACGAGCGACGAGCTCATCGTACAGGCCCCCTCATGGCGTTGGGATATCACCCGCGAGATCGATCTCATCGAGGAAGTCGCGCGACTCAGAGGATACGACACGTTTCCGGACGAGCTGCGTCCGTTCCGGCCCAGTGCAGTGCCGGATTCGGCGCTCGAGCGGCTCTCGGGCAGCATGCGCGACTCGCTCGTCGCGCTCGGGCTGCTCGAGGCGCGGCCGCTGCCGTTCGTGCGCGGAGAGGTCGACGGGACGCACGTCCGAGTGTGCAATCCCATCGCTGAGAACGAAGGCTATCTGAGACGGAGCCTGCTCGAGACGCTGGTCCCTCGCGCCGAGTACAACCTTGCGAGGCGACAGCGTGACATCCGCCTGTTCGAGATCGGATCGGTGTTCGCGCCGGCGCCGGGCGGCCGCGGCTTGCCGCGAGAGGAGGTACGGGTCGGAGCGCTCATCATGGGGCACCGCCGGCCACCGCACTGGTCGGAGCCAAATACGCCAGACTTCGATGAGTGGGATGCGAAAGGCATGGCCGAGCGGATGCTGCGCACGCTCGGAGAGCACACTGCGGAGCTGCGCGGCGGAAGTGAAGACGTGCTCTGGCACATCGTGGTCGGTGACACCGATCGAGGGCAGGTGCGCCGCGTATCGCTCGACGCGCCTGTGTGGGCGCCACGCGCATTCGGTGTCGAGCTGACGATCGCGAGGATGGAATCGGCGGACGTCGCACCGGCGGGCACCAACAACTACGCGTGGGGTTCGGCGCACGCGGACGACGTACGTGGTCCGCGCATCGCGGCGTTCAAGCCCTTGCCGACGACACCGCCGGTCGAGCTCGATCTCGCGCTGCTGGTTCCGCCGAACATCGACGCCGCGCGCGTCGAGCAGAGCATGCGGGCCGCGGCCGGCGACCTGCTGGAGTCGCTGGCGCTGTTCGATGAGTACCGCGGTGCCGGCGTCCCCGCCGGCTACCGCAGTCTCGCGTGGCGGTTGACGTTCCGGCACGCCGAGCGCACACTTCGCGACAAGGAAATCGCGGCTCGTCGCGAGAAGCTCCTGCGCACTCTCGAGGGAGAGCTGGGTGTCAGACAACGATCGTCGTGACCAGGCGGCCGTGAGGGAGCTCGAGCAGCTCATTCGCGCCCTGGGCGAGGAAATGGCAGCCTGGCGGCGCCGCGCCCAACAGGCCGAGTCACGGCTCAAGGAGTCGGAGTCGACCCGGCGCGACCGATCCGAGCGCCCGGCCCTCAACGCCGATCAGGTGGCGGCGCTGGAGCGCGAGAACGCCGAGCTGCACACGCGACTCGAGGCCGCTCGCGTGCGCACGCAACAGCTGCTCGACCGCATGCGCTTCCTCAGGCAGCAGGAGCAGATGGGAGTCGAGCGATGAACGGGAATCGCAAGAGCTCGGTGAAGGTGTCGATCGTCGGCGAGGAGTACACGATTCGCAGCGACGAGGCGCCGGAGCATACGCGCGCCGTCGCCGAGTATGTGGACCAGGCCATCTCGACGGTACTGCGCGGTGCCACCGGTGTGGATGCGCGCAAGGCCGCCATACTGGCCGCGCTCCAGATCACTGACGAGCTGTTCAAGGCCCGCGCGCGAAGTGGAGCAGTGGCTGATGCCATCCACGCGCTCTCGGCCGACGTCAGGCGCTGGCTTCCGCCCTCGAAGCGCGGCATCGGGGCTGCCTGACGAAGGGCCACGTTGCCATTTCTCCGGCCTCCGCATACTTTCCCTCCTGAGGACCCTGCAGCGCCCGTAGCTTCAATCACGCATTAGAGTTACCCGCTCCACCTCGCGCCCTTCGTCGGCGCGGGGTCGAACGGCCGCTGTGCGTGTGCCGCGCCGGGTGCTGTCGTGGTGTTTCCCTGTCTCCGCGGCGCCAGCCGCCGCGTTGGAGCATAGATCAATGGAGCCAACCGCGATCCTGGCCGCGCTCGGCGCATTCGTGCTCGCCGCCGCGGCTTTTTTCGTGATCGGCCGCGTGACGGGCCAATCCGCGCTGCGCAAGGCGCAGGCGCTCGCCAAGGCGTCGGCCGAAGACACCGCCAGCCGGATCGTCCAGGAAGCACAGCGGGAAGCCGAGACGCTGCGAAAATCGGCGATCGTCGCCGGCAAGGAAGAGTCCATCAAGCTGCGCGAGGTGTGGGAGCTGGAGGCGGCCAAGCGCCGTGACGAGCTGGAGCGCGGCGAGCGAAGAGTGCAGGAGCGCGAGAGCAACCTCGACCGCAAGCTGGACATCCTGGAGCAGCGCGACAAGGAGATCGGCCGCCGGCTGAGCGACCTGGGTAGGCGCGAGAAGGCTGTCGCCGAGCGCGAGACGGAGCTGGAGAAGCTGGCCGGGGAACAGCGGCGTCGCCTGGAGCAGCTGGCGGGGATGTCGGCACAGGACGCCAAGGCCGAGCTCATGCTGCGGCTGGCCGAAGAGGCACAGGCGGAAGCAGCGAACCAGCTCCGCGAGATTCGCGAGACGGCTCGGCGAAACGCCGAGCGCGAAGCGAAGAAGATCGTCGCCCTCGCGGTCCAGCGCATCGCTGCCGAGCACACCGCGGAGATCACGGTCTCATCGGTGGCCCTCCCCAACGACGAGATGAAGGGGCGCATCATCGGCCGGGAAGGACGGAACATTCGGGCCTTCGAGCTGGCGACCGGGGTGGACGTCATCATCGATGACACGCCGGACACGGTGGTGGTGTCGGGCTTCGATGCCGTGCGCCGCGAGATCGCGCGCCTCGCTCTCAGCAAGCTGGTTGCCGACGGACGCATCCATCCCGGGCGCATCGAGGAAGTCGTGGCCAAGTCGCGGCGCGAAGTGGAGGCGTCGATCCAGGAGATGGGCGAGGAAGCCGCCTACGAGACGGGCATCCACGGACTGCACCCGGAGCTCATCAAGCTCGTCGGCCGGATGCATTACCGTACGAGCTACGGCCAGAACATCCTCCAGCACTCGAAGGAAGTTGCCTGGCTGGCCGGCATCATGGCCGCCGAGCTGGGTCTCGACGTCCAGATGGCCAAGCGTGGGGCGCTGCTCCACGACATCGGGAAGGTGCTCACGCACGAGCACGAGGGCACACACGTCCAGCTGGGCGTGGAGGTGGCGACGAAGTACGGCGAGCATCCCCTCGTGGTGAACTGCATCGCGGCGCATCATGACGACGTGCCGCACGAGAGCGAAGTCTCGGTGCTCGTGCAAGCCGCTGACGCCGTGTCCGGCTCGCGGCCGGGCGCGCGTCGCGAGGCGTTCGAGACGTACGTGAAGCGACTGGAGGGGTTGGAGCGCATCGCGTCCAGCTACCCCGGCGTCGAGAAGGTTTTCGCCATCCAGGCCGGGCGCGAGATTCGCGTCATCGTCAACCCGGACGACGTGGATGATCCACGCATGACGTCGCTCACCGAGGAGATCGCGCGCCGTATCGAGTCGGAGCTCCAGTATCCGGGACAGATCAAGGTGGTGACCATTCGCGAGCAGCGGGCGGTGGACTTTGCACGCTGAGCTCATTGACGGCACGGCCGTCGCGAAGGCCATTCGCGCCGAGGTCGCCCAGGAGGTCGCGGTTCTCAAGACGCGCGGCGTGAAACCCGGGTTGGCGGTCGTGCTCGTGGGCGATGATCCGGCCAGCGCCGTCTACGTGCGCATGAAGGGGAAGGCGTGCGAGGAAGCCGGGATGCACAGCGTCACGATCCGGCTGTCCGCCGAAACCACCGAGCAGGAGCTCCTGGCGCAGGTCGACGCGCTGAATGCCGACCGCGCCATTCACGGCATCCTCGTGCAGATGCCGCTGCCGCGTCAGATCAACGCCGACAGGGTGATCCGCCGGATCAGGCCGGAGAAGGACGTGGATGGGTTTCACCCCGTCAACGTGGGCAAGATGCTGATTGGCGAGCGCGACGGCTTCGTGCCGGCGACGCCGGCGGGCGTGCAGGAGCTGCTGCAGCGAAGTGGCGTCGACACGAAAGGAAAGGATTGCGTGATTGTCGGCCGCAGCAACATCGTGGGCAAGCCGATGGCCGCGCTGCTGGTGCAGAACCGGCCGGGGGGTAACGCCACCGTCACGATCTGCCACAGTGCCACGCGCGACCTGGCCGCTCACACGCGCCGCGCCGACATCCTCATCGTGGCCGCGGGAAGGGCACGGATGGTTACCGGCGACATGATCAAGCCTGGCGCGGTGGTGGTGGACGTCGGCGTCAACCGGGTGAGCGATGATTCCGCTCCCAAGGGCTATCGCCTCGTGGGCGATGTCGAGTTCGACAGTGCGGCCGCCGTCGCTTCGCGGATCACGCCGGTGCCGGGAGGAGTTGGACCGATGACCATCGCCATGCTGCTGCGCAACACCGTTCGCGCCGCGACCCAGCTGCGCACCGCGCCCGTGGCGCCGGCGGTCATCTCGTGAATCGCCGGGGCTCATCGCGGCGTCGCGAGTCGGGCGGCGCGCCGGTGCGACGCACCAACCTCGATCTCTTCGGCGAGAGCCTCGGAGCCGCGGAGCGCTTCGCCGGTCCTCCTGGCGCGCGCGTCGCGGAGCACGTGGCGAGTCCATTGCCACCGGCCGTGGCCGCCATCCCCGGCTGCTCGCCGGCCGCGGCGATTGCCGTCAGCTCGCTCACCCGGATCGCGAAGGAGGTGCTCGAGGGCGCGTTCACGCCCGTCTGGGTTCGTGGCGAGGTGAGCGACTTCAAGTCGCACCGCAACGGGCACTGGTACTTTTGCCTGCGCGATCGGACGGCGCAGGTTCGCTGCGTGATCTGGTCGCGAGATCAGGCCCACATTCCAGCGCCGCCTGACGACGGCATGCAGATCGTCGCCTTTGGACAATTGTCGGTGTATCCGACGCGCGGCGACATGCAGCTCGTTGTCAGCGCGCTCGACGCACTGGGAGACGGGCTCTGGCGCAAGGCGCTCGAGAAGGCGCGCGCGAAGCTCGACGCTGACGGGCTGCTCCGCCCTGAGCGGAAGCGCCGGCTCCCACGACTGCCGCGCTGCGTCGCGATCGTCACGAGCCCGGATGGCGCGGCGCTCCACGACATCGTTTCCGTCATTCGGCGCCGCTGTGCGTCGGTGCAGCTGGTGGTCGTCGCGGCCCGTGTGCAGGGCGACGGCGCGCCGCAGGAGCTCGCGGCGGCAATCGACCGCGTGAGCGTGTGGGGAGGTGCCGATGTGCTGATCGTCGGGCGCGGAGGAGGCGGTCGTGAAGACCTCTGGGCGTTCAACAACGAGCGCGTTGCGCGTGCCCTCGCCCACTGCAAGGTGCCGACGATCTCCGCCGTCGGCCACGAGGTCGATGTAACGCTCTGCGATCTCGTCGCCGACGTGCGCGCGGCCACGCCATCGGCGGCGGCCGAGTGCGCGGTGCCACTGCGCTCCGAGGAGATCGCCGTACTCGGTGCCATGACGCACCGGATGCACGACAGCTGGGCGCGCCGACTCGTCGCCGCCGGCGATCGCCTGCGTGCGGTCGCCAGAGATTTCGGTGCCGTGTCGACTCGCGTGGTCGAGCGCCAGCAGCTTCGGCTGGAGGCGCTCGCCGGTTGCCTGAACGCCCTGAGTCCACTCGCGACGCTCAGCCGCGGCTACGCCGTTGCCCGCGGTACCGACGGCTCTACGCTCTCGAGCATCACCGCGTTCTCCGCCGGCCAGCCCTTCGTGCTGACGGTGCGCGATGGTCGCGTGTCGGCGACTGCCGAGCGCGTGGACGCAGTGGAGCCACAGAGTCCCGGCGACGGCGCGCGGTCGACTCACGCCGGAGGTGATGCGAATGTCCTATGAGGACGACGTCGCCCGCATTGAAGCGATACTCGAGGAGCTGGAACAGGACGGAGTGCAGCTCGATCGCGCCCTGGCGCTATTCGAGGAGGGCGTCGAGCGTCTGCGCAGTGCCTCGGCGGCGCTCACGGAGGCCGATGCGCGCGTGCGTGCTCTGGTGGAGCGGGCTGATGGAAGTCTCGCCGTCCGCGATCTCGGCGGTTGACATCGGCGACGGCGAGTGGCACCTCGAGCGCGGTCAGGTCGATGCCGCGCTCGCGGCGCTCTGCGACCGGCACCTGGCATCGGTCACGCCGGCCGTCGCGCACGCCATCCGGTACAGCATGCTCGGTGGCGGGAAGCGGCTGCGCCCGCTCCTCCTGCTCGCCGCCTACCATGCCACCGGTGGCGCCGCTGATGCCAGCACCCTCGCCGCCGCGGTGGAGGTAGTGCACGCGTACTCGCTCGTGCACGACGACCTGCCCTGCATGGATGACGACGACGTTCGGCGCGGCCGCCCGACGACGCACCGGGTGTACGGGGCGGCCGTCGCCACGGCTGCCGGTGTGGCCATGGTGCCGCTCGCGGTGCGATGCGCGATCGACGGCGCGACCGCGCTCGGGTTGCCCGCGAGTGCACGCGGAGCCATCGTTCGGGAGTTGATGCGCGCATCGGGCGCCGGAGGAATGGTCGGCGGGCAGCTGCTCGATCTCTTCGGTGAAGGCCGGGCGCTATCGCTCTCGGAGCTCGAGCACATTCACCGCGCGAAGACCGGCGCGCTCATCGAGGCGTGTGTTCGGATCGGCGGCATTGCCGCCGGCGCCGATGGGCGGGCCGCTGTGGCACTCAGCGGGTACGGTGCCGCCGTGGGGCTCGCCTTTCAGATCGCCGACGACGTGCTCGATGCGACCGCTACCACGGACCAGCTTGGAAAGACCGCCGGCCGCGACGCCGTGCTCGGCAAGAGTACGTATCCGGCACACCTGGGCATCGATGGCGCGGTGGAGCGGGCCAATGCGCTCGCCCAGCAGGCGTGCTCCGTACTCCGGCAGGCGGGCATCCTGACGCCGGCGCTGCACCACCTGGCGCGATACTGTGTCGCGCGACGATCCTGACACGTGGCTCGAACCTCCCTCATGCCGATGGCTCTCCTCGACCGAACCAATTCTCCCGCCGACCTCAAGTCTCTCTCTCGCGATGAGCTCCGCACGCTCGCCGAGGAGATGCGCGCCTTTTTGATCGACAGCTGCTCCCGGACGGGAGGCCACATCGGTGCCGGACTCGGCGTCGTCGAGCTGACCATCGCGATGCATTACGTGTTCTCGACGCCCCGCGATCAGCTCGTATGGGACGTCGGCCATCAGGGCTATCCGCACAAGCTGCTCACCGGCCGGCGTGACCTGTTCGACACACTCAGGCAGGAGGGCGGCATCTCCGGCTTCCTCAGCCGGCGCGAGAGCGAGTACGACACGTTCGGCGCCGGGCATGCGGCCACGGCGATATCGGCCGCGCTTGGTATGGCGACCGCGCGCGACCTCAAGGGCGAGGACTGGCGCGTCGTCGCGATCCTCGGCGATGGCGCGCTGACCTGCGGGCTCGCGTACGAAGGCCTCAACAACGCGGGCGCCTCCGATCGCGACATCATCGTGATCCTCAACGACAACGAGATGTCGATCGCTCCCAACGTCGGGGCCATCTCGCGCTACCTCAGCTCGGTCCAGCGCAATCCCATCTACAATCGGCTGCGCAGCGCCATCGGCCACGTACTCGATGAGCTGCCCGGTCCGCTCTCCGCCGTCGGTAGTATCGTGCGGAAGTGGGAAGAGAGCATGAAGTCGTTCCTCACGCCCGGCGTACTGTTCGAGGAGCTCGGCTTCCGCTATTTCGGCCCGCTCGACGGACACGACACCAATGTGCTGATCGATACGCTGGCGGCCGTGCGCGACCTGCGAACGCCGCGACTGGTGCACGTGATCACGCAGAAGGGGAAGGGATTTCCGGCCGGCGATCACGTCGAAAAGTGGCACGCACTCCCGGCGGGGCACGACCCGGCCACCGGCAAGCAGCGCGAGCTGTCAGCCGCCAATGCCGCCTACACGAAGGTGTTCGGAAAGGGGCTCACGGAGCTCGCCGAGGAGCGGCACGACATCATCGCCATCACCGCGGCGATGCCGACCGGCACCGGCACCGACACGTTCGCCAGGGCGATTCCGGCGCGCTTCTTCGACGTCGGTATCGCCGAAGGGCACGCGGTGACCTTCGCCGCCGGACTCGCCACGCGCCAGCTGCGCCCGGTCGTCGCCATCTACTCCACGTTTCTCCAGCGCGCGTACGACGGGATCATTCACGATGTCGCCATCCAGCGCCTGCCGGTGATCTTCTGCATGGATCGCGCGGGGCTCGTCGGCGAGGACGGCCCCACGCACATGGGACTCTACGACATCGCCTACATGCTGGCCGTGCCGGGGATGACCGTCACCGCGCCCAAGGATGGTACGGAAATGCTCGGCCTGCTGCGCTCGGCGCTCGGGCACGAGAGCGGACCGTTCTGCGTGCGCTATCCTCGCGACGCGGCACCGGACAGCGTGCCTCACGCGCGTGACATCGCGAGCGTCCCGTACGGAACGTGGGAAGTGCTGCGGCACGGCAGCGAGATCGCCATTCTCGCGGTCGGAACGATGGTGTTGCCCGCGCTCGAGGCCGCTCGCGCCCTGGAGCCGGAGGGCTTCGATGTCACGGTCGTGAATTGCCGGTTCCTCAAACCGCACGACGAGCTCACCCTCTCGGCGGTACTCTCCGACCACAAGCTCGTGCTGGTCGTCGAGGAGGGCACGATCGTCAATGGGTTCGGCGCGCACATGAGTGCCGTCATCCAGCAGCTCGAGCCGTCGGTGCGGGTGTCGGTACATGGTGTGCCCGATGTCATCATCGAGCATGCGCCGCGCAAGCGACAGCTGGCGAAGGTGGGGCTGGATGCCGACGGCATTGCGAGGCGGGTACGGGCGCTGCGCGAGAGCGAGGCGATCGCCGGGTGATTCGCCTCGGCGTCGTCGGCAATCTCAGCTACGACGGTCTCTCGACGGTGCTCGATACACTGCGGCGGCGCGCTCCGGAGCTCGACATGTCGCTCGCCTTCGAGGACGAGGTGTGGCCGCTCGTCGACGACGCCGATCGCCTCGTGAATACCGACGACATCGACGCGCTCCTCACCCTCGGTGGTGATGGGACGATGCTGCGCGGCGCGCGACTCATCGGCGAGCGCCAGATCCCGATCCTCGGCATCAACCTCGGGCGGCTGGGCTTTCTCACGGCCTGCGGCGGCGACGAGCTCGAGCGAGCGCTGGAGCGTCTGGCCGGTGGCGACTACGTGGTGCAGCCTCGCATGGCGCTCGACTCCGGCTCGTCGCGACCCACGCACAGCCGCTGGCGCGCGCTGAACGATGTCGTGCTGCACAAGGGCGGCTTCGCGCGCGTCGTGCACCTGCGCGTCGCCGTCAACGGCGAGCTGATCGGCGCGTACGCCGCGGACGGGATCATCATCTCGACGCCCACGGGATCCACCGCGTACAACCTTTCCGCTGGCGGCCCCGTCGTCGTGCCGAGCTTCGAGTCGATCGTCGTCACGCCGATCTCTCCTCACACGCTCGCCGTGCGCCCGGTCGTGCTCCCGCCCGACTCGGAGGTTTCCGTGAAAGCGGAGGACAGCCCCGAGGAGCTACTGGTGACGGTCGACGGCCAGGTGGGCGCGATGTTCACGGCCGACGATACCCTGCACGTTCGTCGCGCCGAGCGACCGGTCCTGGTGGTACGATTCAGGGAGGCGACCTTCTTCTCGCGTATGCGCCGCAAGCTGGGGTGGGGCGGGCTGATCAGTGGGGCGGGGGGGACGCCGAACTAGAGGGATCGGTGCTGACCGAGCTGCGAATCCGGAACTTCGCGATCATCGAGTCGCTCTCCCTGCCACTGGCGGGCGGGTTCAACGTGCTGAGCGGTGAGACCGGCGCGGGGAAGTCCATCATTGTCGGCGCGCTTGGACTCCTCCTCGGGGAGCGCGGCAGCGCCGACCTCATCCGCACTGGCGCCGAGAAGGCCACCGTGGAAGGGGTGTTCGACGTCGTCGGTCGCCCGGAGGTCGTGGCGATGCTCGAGGAGCGCGGCATCGATGCCGACGATCAGCAGGTCGTGCTTCGGCGCGAGATCAGCGCCGGCGGGCGGACCCGGGCGTGGATCAACGACTCGGCGACGACGGCGGGCGCGCTGGCCGACGTCGGGCGGCTGCTGGTGAATCTCCACGGCCAGCACGAGGCGCAGGCGCTGCTCGACCCCGATTCTCAGCGACGCATCCTGGACGAGTTCGGCGTGTGCACCGAGGAAGCGGCTCGTGTTCGAGAATTGCACGCGGCGCTCGCCCGCATCACCCGCGAGATCGAGACGCTCGCCGCGCGCAAGCGCGACGCGGAGCGGCGCGCCGACTACCTCCGGCACGTGGTGCGCGAGATCGAGGACGCGAAGCTCCAGCCCGGAGAAGACACGCGCATCGACGAGGAGGCGCGCCGGCTCGAGCACGCCGAGGAGCTTCGCTCGTTGTCGGCAGGCATGGCCGACGCGCTGGCCGAGAGCGAGGGCGCGGTTCTCGAGACCCTCGGGTCGGTCCAGCGGTCGCTGGCCGCCATCCAGCGCATCGATCCCTCGCTCGAGCGATTGCAGGAGCTGTACGACAACGGCTTCTACGCCCTCGAGGAGCTCGCGCGCGCGCTCCTGGAGTACGCGCGCAGCGTCGACCTCGATCCGGCGCGGCTCGCGGAAGTCGAGCGGCGCCGGGATCTCATTTT
>DATFFQ010000173.1:0-12007 GCA_035249955.1 Gemmatimonadaceae bacterium | reverse complement strand
TCGCGATGCCGAACCTGTCGGCGAGGATGCCGGCCCCGAGCGCCCCGACCGCGTAGCCGAGATCCCGCCACATACGGTAGACGCCGAACGCCTTGGCGCGCCAGGACGGGTGCGCGACGTCACCGATCGCGGCGAGCAGCGTCGGATACACCATTGCCGTGCCGACGCCGAGCAGTGCTCCGGTGATCAGCCACGGCCCCACGCCGCGCGCGAAGACCATCGCCACCAGCGCGAGCCCTTGCACCAGCATGCCCGCGGAGATCAGCCCCTTCCGCCCGATCCGATCGCTGAGTCCTCCGGTCCACAGCTGCGCGGTGCCCCAGACGGCGGGATAGATGAACGCCAGGAGGCCGATCTCGCGCAGCGAGAGACCCGACGCCGCGAAGAAGAGCGGGAACAGTCCCCACGCCAGTCCATCGTTGAGGTTGTTCACGAGCCCTGCCTGACTGGCGCTGGAGAGCGCCGGGTCTCGCCAGGTCGCCAGCGCGAACAGCTCGCGCATGCGCGGCAGCGCACCGGCGCTCGCCGACGACGCCGATGCCGACGACGCCGATTCATGTCGAACGTGTGGGAGCGTGTCGCGCACCAGAAAGTGCGTGAGCGCGAGACCGAGCGCGACGAACACGATCCCCAGGTAGAAGGGCTCCGGGCGGAGGCCGAAGTGGCTCGCGATCTCTCCCGTGGCGAAGGCCGACATCGCCACGGCGAGATAGCCGGCGAACTCGTTGAGCCCCATGGCGAGACCACGTCGTTCCGCGCCGACGAGGTCGACCTTCATGATGACGGTGGTGGACCAGGCCAGCCCCTGATTGACGCCGAGCAGCACGTTGGCCGCGACGATCCACCACCAGCTCGGCGCCCACATGACCATGAACGGAACGGGCACGCCCACCAACCACCCCGCCATGAGCACCCGCTTGCGACCGTAGCGATCGCCGAGGTGCCCGGCGAAGAGGTTGGTGAACGCCTTCACCACGCCGAAGGTCGCAATGAACGAGAGCGCCGCGCTCTTCGATGCGAGCCCGAAGTCCTGCTCGGCGACGAGCGGGAGGACCGTGCGCTCGAGTCCCACCAGCCCGCCGACGAACGCGTTCACCAGCACCAGCAGCCAGAACTGGCGCCAGTTGGCGCGAAGGCCGAGCACGGGCGCCGGGTGGACGCGCGTGTCTCGTTTCAACCGAGCTATCAGGCGCCGGCCGCGACCGGCAGACCCATGGCCCGCCAGTCGGGGAGCCCCACATCCGCGCGCCGGGCGCGATAGCCGTGCTTGCGCAGGATGCCGAGTGCCTCGACCGAGTACACGCAGTACGGGCCGCGGCAGTAGGCGATGACCTCGCGCGACTTCGGCAGCGCCGAGAGGCGGCGGCTCAGCCGAGCGACGGGGATGGAGAGCGCGCCGGGGATGTGGCCGGCCTCGAACTCCTCTTCCGGTCTGACATCGATCAGGGTCACGTCGCCATCGCGCAGGCGGCGGCGCAGCTCCTTGACCGTGATCGGCTCGAGCTCGTCGCGGCCGTCCACGAAAAGGCTGGCCACCTGCTCCACCTCGGTCAGCCGGGCGCGGGCCAGCGATTGGAGGGCTCGGAGGAAGCGGAAGACGTCTTCGCCCGCCAGGCGATAGAAGACGTAGCTCCCCTCGCGCCGCGTCTCGACCAGGCGCGCCTGGCGGAGGACGCGCAGGTGCGCGCTGGTGTTCTTGATGGCCGTGTCCGACTGATCCGCCAACTGCTCGACGGTCTTCTCACCCTGGCCGAGCAGCTCGAGGATCTCGATGCGCTTCGGGCTCGCCATGGCGCCGCCGATCCGGGCGAAGTGCGCGTAGAGCGGGTTCTTGAACTCTCTGTGGCTCATGGGCCCCGGGCTTGACAGTTCTACTAATCGTTAGAATACTAGAACGTGCCGGCGTCGTCAATCGCCGTCGAGCGGCGGTGCGCATCCACCTCCGGGGGCTCCATGTCCGACCCATCCGACACGCTGCCGGGCGTCGCCCGGTCCATCCACGGCCTCGACGTCACGGCGCTGCGACGCGCCATCCAGGACGAATACGCCGCCGTCGCCGCGGAGCCCGACCGGGGCTTCCACTTCCACACCGGACGCTCCCTCGCCCGGATCCTCGCCTACGACGAGGCCTGGCTCGCCGGCGTGCCGGAGGCGAGCATCGCCTCCTTCGCGGGCACGGGCAATCCGTTCGCCCTCGGCGCGCTCGACACCGGCGAGCGCGTGGTCGACGTCGGGTGCGGCGCGGGCATCGACAGCCTCATCGCCGCCAGGATGGTCGCCCCCACCGGCTCGGTGATCGGCGTCGACATGACCCCGGCGATGCTCGACAAGGCACGACGCAGCGCCGCCGACGCCGCCGTGGACAACGTCGAATTCCGCCAGGGGCTCGGCGAGGAGCTGCCGGTGCCGGACGGATGGGCCGACGTCGTCATCTCGAACGGCGTCCTCAATCTCATGCCTGACAAGCTCGCGGCGCTCGGCGAGATGGCGCGCGTGCTGAGACCCGGAGGACGATTGCAGATCGGCGACATCCTCGTCGAGAAACCGGTCGGAGCGAGCTCCAAACGGAACATCGACCTCTGGAAGGGGTGAATCGCGGGAGCTCTGCTGGAGGCGGAGCTGCACGCGACGGTCGTCGCGGCCGGATTCGTGGGGTTCGAGATCACGTGGCGCGCCGACGTGTTCGCCGACGCGCCGCAGGCGTCGAGCGCGGCCAAGTTCGGCACCAAGGGGATCAACTTTCGCGCGCGCAAGGCGCGCCACCCCGACGAGTGGCAGGACGCAATGAGCCGGCTGACGTGTGATGTGACAGACGTGCGACCGTGAGCTCGGGGCGACACAACTGCTGCGAGTCGCAGTTCGATCGCGAGCGCGCGGCGGCGGAGCTGAAGCGCTACCGGCGCAAGGGCCCGGACCGCACCACCCGGCTGCTGTTGGACGCACTCAAGGCGGCGGGAGTGCGGGGCGCGACGGTGCTCGACGTCGGTGGCGGCATCGGCGCCGTGCACCACGAGCTGCTCGAGGCCGGTGCGGCGACCGCCGTACACGTGGACGCGGCATCCGCCTATGTCGAAGCCGCCCGGCAGGAATCGGCGCGCCGCGGTCACGACACGCTCGTTCGCTTTCTGCATGGAGACTTCGTGCACATCGCCGACAGCGCGCCCGACGCCGACGTGGTGACGCTCGACCGCGTCATCTGCTGCTATCCGGACATGCGGCAGCTCGTGGAGGCCTCCGCCTCCAAGGCGCGTCGACTGTACGGCGCCGTGTACCCGCGAGACAGCTGGCTCCAGAGACTCATCGTCCGGCTCGACAACTTCCGTCGGAAGCGGCGAGGGAGCGATTTCAGAACCTTCGTGCACTCGCCGCGCCGGATCGACGAGACGCTGCGCGGTGCCGGCCTCGCGCCATCGTCGATACGCGACACGCTGCTCTGGCGAGTCGCGATCTACGCGCGTCCGGCGAGCCACTGAGCCGCTGACCGACTCCCGAAGCTCTCCCCGACCCGGCCACGCTCTAGCGGACGAGCGACCCCGCGATCATATTCGGATAAGCGAATATGACGCCCCGCACTCTCCCCCTTCAGTCCGCCACCGTAGCGGATCTCGACGCGCTGTTCGGCGCCTTCGCCGATCCCACGCGGCTTCGCGTCATGAATCTGCTCGTCGCCGGGGAGCTCTGCGTCTGCGACATCGTCGACATACTCGGTCTGCCGCAGCCGACCATCTCGCGCCATCTGGCCGCCCTCAGATCCGTCGGGTTGGTGGATGTCACCCGGGAGTGGAAGTTCGCGCACTATCGGCTCGGCGTGCCGGCGAGCCCCGTTCAGGCAAATCTCCTGACGTGCGTGCGCTCGTGCTTCGTGGGCATCGAACAGTTGGACCGCGAGCGGCGAGCAGCAACCGCGCGCGTGCTCGGCCGGCGGGAGGCGCCGTGTGATTGAGCTCGTGCCGAACCGGCGTCCGCCACTGCGAGTTCTCTTTCTCTGTACCGGCAACTCCGCGCGGAGTCAGATGGCGGAAGCCGTGCTCGAGCGGAAGGGTCGTGATCGCTACGTAGTCGCCAGCGCGGGGGCCAGCCCAGCCGCCCAGGTGCATCCGCTCGCCCTTCGAGTCCTCCGCGAGCGTGGCATCGACTGGAGCGGTAGACGACCCAAGGGCATCGAAGCGGTTCGCGACCAGCCATGGGATCTCGTCATCACCGTGTGCGACCGAACGAAGGAAGAGTGCCCCGCGCTTCCCGGAAATCCGGTGTTCGCGCATTGGGGGATCCCCGATCCGGCAGCGGTGGACGGCACGGAGGAACAGCGCCTCCACGCGTTCCGCGATGCGTTGACCTACCTCGGCCGCCGAATCGATCTCATGCTGGCATTGCCGGTGGAGAAGGTGGGGCAGCGCGCTAGCGAGCTTCGGCTCGAGACCGGCCAGTCCATCGGCGGTGATCCGCCCGAGCCCCGCCGGTAGGCACAGCCCTATGCGCTACGCCCTCATCTCGGACATTCACGCGAATCTCCCGGCACTCACGGCCGTGCTCGCCGCCGTCGCCAACGAGGAGGAGGTCGCGGCGACGTATCACCTGGGCGACCTGGTTGGATACGCGCCGTGGCCAAACGAGACCGTCGAGCTGCTGCGCGATTCCGGCATCGTTGGCGTGGCCGGAAACTACGACTCGACCGTGGCCACCGACTACAAGCACTGCGGATGCAAGTACGAGGATGAGCGCCAGGAGGAGCTCTCTCACATCAGCTATGAATGGACGCGCCGTCACACCAGTCCGGCCGTGAAGGAGTTGTTGGGCGCGCTTCCATTCCGCATCGACTTTCGGCCGCTCGGCGGCCACCTGTCCGCCCCGACCGTGATCCTCGTGCACGGCACGCCTACGCTCAACACCGTTTACTGGACCGAGGACCGACCGGATTCCTTCTGTCTCAAGATGGCGGAGCATGCCGGCGCTCGGCCCGGCGACGTGATCTGCTTCGGGCACACGCACAAGCCGTGGCACCGCGCGGTCGGGGGGATCCACTTCGTCAACACCGGTAGCATCGGGCGGCCCAAAGATGGAGACTGGCGCGCCGGGTACGCCGTGCTGGACATCGCCGAATCCAGCGAGCAGCCAGCGGTGCAGGTGAGCTTTCGGCGCGTCGAGTACGACCTCGATCGAGCGGCGCGCGGCATTCTCGAGAGCGATCTGCCTGACGAGCTCGCCGAGTATCTGCGCACCGGTGGCGTCGTCGCCTCGGCCGGCAATCGTTGATCTCCTTCCTGACCGCTGGTCGACTGCTCCTGCGGATGCGGGCCAAATGAGGTGCTCACCGTCTGAACTGATACGCCAGCTTGACGAAAAAGCCGTCGGCCGAGCGACGCAGCGCCGAAAAGCGACTCGCCGTCGCTGCGTCGTGCGTGCTCCCATAGCCGAGGAACGCGACCGTGCCCGGCGTCGGCTCGTAGGAGACGAGCCAGTCCATGCGCAGTGCGCCGAGCTCCTGCCTCGCGGCCGGCACTCCCGCGACGAGGATCGGCTCACCCGTTCGCGCATCCTTCAGCTCGGCCCGCCGCTCGGCGCGATGCTCGGCGACGACACGGACGAAAAGACTGCGCCTCAGCTGGTACTCCACCTTGAGCCGCGGAATCACCGTGCGCGCGAACTCGCTGCCGTCGCGCTCGCGCCTGATGCGTGACAGGACACCCGTCGCCTCGACGCGAAGGGCGGTGGTTGGACGGAGCGTCAATCGCACGCTGGCCCGGGTTTCTCGCCCCTCGGATCCCTCGTCGAAGATCGGCACCGCGCCATGGAAGAGCGACGCCGAGGCGCCGGCGACGCGGTACGTGGGCGTTTCGACCTCCGCCACGATGCCGAACAGGTCTCGCAACTCGTCAGGCGCATCGTACGGCTCCACGCCGGACGCCCCGCGGTCCACCTCGTAATCCGCGAACGCGCCCTCCTCGAATCGCACGAACTGACCGCTCACGCCAAGCTCGGCGTCCCATCCGCCGCGGAGGCGCCACTGCGTGCTGATGTCCGCTTCGCCTTCGAGGGCGCCGCGGTGGCCGAGATCGTCGTACGCCCACACCCAGGAGGGTCCGATCGCCGTAGTGAAGTTCTCGATGAGCGCTCCGCGCTCGCCGTAGAGCGAGAAGCGATTGAAGAAGTGCCCCGACACGATGCCGGTACGCGGCACGAAGCCGGCCCGGCTCTCGAAATCGTCGCCCAGTCCGGAGAGCTCGTAGTTGAATCCCCACGCGCGCCCGGTTCGGTCGAGCTCCGCCTTCCAGATCGGCGCCCCTCGAGCGGTCCCGGTGGCGTGGCGCGTCCAGGAGCGGCCGAGCTGCACCTCGAAGAAGTAGAGGCGCGCGAACACGAGGTGCACGTCGGCGGCGAGCACCCTGTTGTACGAGTCGCCCGGAGACTCGAAGTCGGTGAAGGTGAGCCCCGCCACCGAGTTCCCGCCGAAGTCGCGTCGCAGGCGTGTGATGTTGAACAGCCCCTCGCCGTCGGTGGCGTCGTCGTAGGCGGTGAGGTGTGCCACGCCGAACGGTCCGAGCTTCCCCGTGAGCTTGCCGCCCGCTATCGGATCGACGATCTGCCGGGTGTGGACGAGCTGTCCCGGTGTCGAGAAGAGCTCGATCCCCTCCAGGAAGAACGGCCGCTTCTCGGGAATGAACAGCGCGAACCGCTCGTTCACCGTCACCAGGCCCACATCCGACTCGACCTGGCTGAAGTCGGGATTGATGGTCGCGTCGACCGAGAGGTGCGAGAAGCCGAGTCGTCCGTTCGCGCCCACGCTCGGGTCTGGCTTGTCCCGAACGAATTCATCGTCGTCGCCGCGCTCGCCGGTGGCGGTGAGCGTGATGAAGGGTTGCGCCTCGATGACGACACCGCGCTCGAGCTCGGTGAGGCCTTCCAGCGTTCCGGCCTGTGCCAGGAAGCTCGCGCCGGCGCGCCGCACGTCGGTCCAGCTGTCTTCGTACCCCGTGGCCGGGATCTCGCGAACGACGTTGAATCCCCAGCGCTGTGGCGCGCTCCCGCCGGGGAAGCGCAGGCTCTTGAAGGGGATTCGCACCTCGACGACGTACCCCGAGTCGGTCACGACTCCGCGCGAGTCGAAGAGGAAGTCGGGGTTGTTGTCGATGTTTCCGCCGAAGATCTCCCCCGCGCTCTCGACGCCTTCCGTGCGGACGCCGTCTGCCTGCACGCCGAGGGGGTTGACGGCGAAGAAGAAGGCGCGACGCCGATCGAGGAAGGTGTCGAGATAGATCGTGACGCGGTCATCGGAGTCGATGTTGTCGCGGTCGGCGAGCGTGGCTCTTATCGCGCCCGGATCGCGCGCGTAGGCGCGGATTCCCAGGTGCAGCGCCTGCGGTGAGTACCAGACCAGGACTTCGGTCCGCTCCTCCGCGGGCCGGCCGTCCACGGGGCGGTATTGGTGAAACCCTGCCAGCCTGACCGCGCGCGTCCACGCCGGTTCGTCGAGGCTGCCATCGACGGTGACGGTTGGGCTCTCGATGCGAGGCACCGGAACGGAGGGCGCGCCTCGCCCGAGGCGAACGGGTAGCGAATCCGGCTGCGGAATGGAGGCGCCGAGCTGGACGATGGCGAGGAGGGCGAGCGCGGGTGTCGGCACGAACTAAGGTCGGAGACGTGAGAGAAGCTGAGCGCTGGCGAGCGCGCCGGCAACCATCCTTCGCGCGACCCGCCGCCGCACCGCCCGCTCCTTCCACAGCGAATAGACGGCGGGGATGACGACGAGCGTGAGTACCGTGCTCGAGATCATCCCGCCCACCATCGGCGCCGCGATCCGCTTCATCACGCTCGCCCCCGCGCCGGACCCCCACAGGATCGGAAGCAGCCCAGCCATGATCGCGGTGACCGTCATGAGCTTCGGCCGCACGCGCTCCACCGCGCCCTCGATGACCGCCTCGTACAGGTCGTTCAGCGTGGGCCGTCGCCCGTCGCGTGCACGAGCGCGCCAGGCGTGATCCAGGTAGATGAGCATGACGACGCCCGTCTCGGCCGCGACGCCGGCCAGCGCGATGAATCCTATGGCGACGGCCACCGACCAGTTGTAGCCGAGCGCCCAGATGAACCAGATCCCGCCGACGAGCGCGAAGGGGAGCGAGAGCATCACGATCATCGTCTCGCCGACGCTGCGGAAGTTGAAGTAGAGAAGGAGAAAGATGATTGCCAGCGTCGCCGGCACGACGAGCGTCATCCGACTCTTCGCGCGCTCCATGTACTCGTACTGCCCGCTCCACGTCATGGTATAGCCCGGCGGAAGCGTCACCTCATCCTCCACCATGCGACGTGCATCCTCGACGTATCGTCCGATGTCGCGCCCCGCGACATCGATGAACACCCACGCGGTCGGCATCGCGTCCTCGGTGCGCACCACCATGGGCCCGGCCACCTGCTTGATCGTGGCCACCTGGCCGAGTGGAAGCTGCGTGGTGCGTCCGCTGCTCGGCTGAGCCGGCGCGCCCGACATACGCGACATTCCACCGCCCAGGGCCGTGGCCGCCTCGCCACCGCGGCTGTGCCCCACCGGCACCAGCACCGCCGCCAGCTTCTCCGGGGTGTCGCGGAGCTCCTGCGGGTAGCGGACGCGAACGCCGTAGCGCCGTCGCCCCTCCACCGTCTGCGTGACGGTCATTCCGCCGATCGCCGTTGCGATTACCGCCTGGATGTCGCCGACGTTCAGGCCGTGCCGCGCCGCGGCGGCGCGGTCGATCTCGATGTCGAGGTAGTAGCCCGACACCGCGCGCTCCGCGAAAACGCTTCGCGTCCCCGGCACCATGGCGACCGACTGCTCGACCGCCTTGCCGAGTCGCTCGAGCTCGCCCAGATCCGGGCCGAAGATCTTCACTCCCACCGGCGTCCGGATCCCGGTCGCCAGCATGTCGATGCGACCCTTGATGGGCATCGTCCAGGCGTTGGTCACGCCGGCAAGGCGCACCGCAGAGTCCATCTCGGCGATGAGCCGATCCGACGTCATTCCGCGTCGCCACTCCGACTCGGGCTTGAGCGTGATCGTCGTCTCGAACATGTCGAGCCCCGCCGGATCCGTGGCGGTGTTGGCGCGCCCCGCCTTTCCCCAGACGTGATCCACCTCGGGGAAGGTCTTCAGGATGCCGTCCTGGATGCGCAGGATCTCTCGCGCCCGCGCCACGCTGGCGCCGGGCAGCGTGGTCGGCATGAAGAGAATCGTCCCCTCGTCCATCGGCGGCATGAACTCGCTGCCGAGCCGCGTCCACGGAATTAAGGTGACGATGAGCGCGACCGCGGCGCCGACGATGACCGGCCAGCGATGTCGAAGCACCCAGTGGATCACTGGGCCATATAGCCGTATGAGCGCCCGGTTGAGCGGGTTCGCACGCTCGCGATAGAGGCGGCCGCGAACGAAGACTCCCATCGCCACCGGGACGAGCGTGACCGAGAGCAGGCTCGCCGCGGCCATCGCGAACGTCTTCGTGAACGCGAGGGGCGTGAAGAGCCGCCCCTCCTGCCCCTCCAGGGTGAACACCGGCAGGAACGATACGGTGATGATGAGCAGGGAGAAGAAGAGCGCCGGGCCCACCTCCTTCGACGACTCGACCGCCACCCGCCATCGCTCGCTCGCGGTCAGCGTCCGCGTGTCGAGCCTCCGAGGCGATGGCTCGCGGCCGAGCTGTCGCTCCTTCGCGTCGATCGCTCGCTCGAGGTGCTTGTGCATGTTCTCGATCATCACGATCGCCGCGTCGATCATCGCACCGATGGCGATGGCGATCCCTCCGAGGCTCATGATGTCGGCGCCGACGCCCACCCAGCGCATCGCCACGAAGGCGAGCAGGATGCCGATCGGCAGCGTGAGGATCGCCACCAGCGCCGAGCGCGCGTGCAGCAGGAAGGCGATGCAGACCAGCGCGACGATCAGGCTCTCCTCGATGAGCTTGCCTCGCAGATTGGCGATCGCGCGCTGGATGAGGTCGCTCCGGTCGTACACCGGCCGCACGACGACGCCCGATGGAAGTCCCTTCTCCACTTCGGCGAGCTTCGCCTTCACGCGGTCGATGGTGGTGAGCGCGTTCTCGCCGAAGCGCATGACGACGATCCCGCCCACCGCGTCGCCACGCCCGTCGAGCTCGGCGATCCCACGACGCACCGCCGGCCCCGTGCTCACCCGTCCGAGCTCCGCCACCCGGATCGGAGTGCCATTGGGCGTGGCGGCCACCACGACGTTCTCGATGTCCGAGACGCCCTTCAGGTAGCCGAGGCCGCGGACCATGTACTCACGCTCGGAGAGCTCCATTACCATCGCGCCCACGTCGGCGTTCGCGTTCTGGATGGCGGTCATCACCTGCGTCACCGGAACGCCGTAGGCGAGGAGCTTCGCCGGATCGAGATCCACCTGATACTGCTTCTCGAACCCGCCGACGGACGCCACCTCGGACACGCCTGGTACCGCGGTCAGCGCGTACCGGAGGTACCAGTCCTGGAGGCTCCGCAGCTCCGCGAGGTCGAGCCGCCCGCTCGTGTCCTCGAGCGCGTACTGGTACACCCAGCCGAGGCCGGTCGCGTCCGGACCGAGCGACGGCGTGACGCTGGGCGGCAGCGCACCCTTGATCCCGTTCAGATACTCCAGGACGCGGCTTCGCGCCCAGTAGAGATCGGTGTCGTCGTCGAAGATGACGTAGACGAACGAGACGCCGAAGAAGGAGTAGCCCCGCACCGTGCGCGACCCCGGCACCTTCAGCATCTCGGCGGCAATGGGATACGTGACCTGGTCCTCCACGATCCGCGGCGCCTGCTCGCCATACTCGGCCTGCACGATCACCTGCACGTCGCTCAGGTCGGGGAGCGCCTCGAGCGGCGTCTGGCGAATCGCCCACGCGCCGCCGACGATCGCCGCCGCCGTGAGAAGGAGCACCACGAGCTTGCTCTTCACCGACCACTCGATGATTCGCTTCAGCATGGCGCGTTACTCCCGGTGCCCGTCGCGTGGCGGCGCCGGCTCGACGGACTTGGCACCCGGCGCAACCGGCAGCGCGGCCGGTGGACGGTCCTTCGGCAGCACGGGAGCCGATATGTCCATCCCTGGCATGTTCCCCATCCCGCCGAGCGCGGAGCCGAGATTCGACTCCGCGTCCACGAGGAAGGTGGCCGACGCCACGACCGTGTCTCCCGCGGCGAGTCCCTCGCGCACTTCGACGCGGTCGCTGGTCGACATCCCGATCGTCACATGCCGCGGCTCCAGCTTTCCGTCCGCCCGCTTCACGAACACGAGGTGTCGCTCGCCCGTGACCAGTACCGCCGACCGCGGTACGCTGAGCGCGTCGACGCGCCCGCTCCCCCGCACGATGAGCGTGGCGTACATGCCCGGCTTGAGCCGAAGTCCCGCGTTGGCGATCTCGACGCGCACGCGCGCGGTGCGGGTCTCCGGACTGAGCGTGGGATAGATGTACGAGATGCGTCCGAGCCAGCGCTCACCCGGGAACGACTCGAGCTCGGCCGAGACCGCGTGCCCCAAGCTCACGGCGGCCAGATCCTGCTCGAACACCTCCCCCTCCACCCATACCACGCTCAGGTCCGCCACGCGATAGAGCGCATCGCCGGCCATGATGCGCTGGCCGGCCAGCACCGCCTTCTCCACCACGAATCCGCTCACCGGCGACATCAGCGTCAGCGTGCGCCGCGCCTCTCCGGTGCGTTCCACTCGCTCGACCTCGTCAGGCGGGACGTCCCAGTAGAGGAGTCGCCGTCGAGCCGAGCGCACGAGCTCGTCCGCGCTCCGCACCGCGTCGGGCGTCCCGAGCGCGACGTCGCTCCGCAGACGATGCGCGAGCAGCAGCTCCTCCTGCGCGGTGACGAGCATCGGCGAGTAGACGGCGAGCAGCGGCTCCCCTCGCCGTACCGCTTGCCCGGTGTAGTTGACGAAAAGGCGCTCCACCCACCCGTCCACCTTGGGCGAGATCGCCTTCACCCGCGTCTCGTCGTAGGTGACCTGGCCCACGGTGCGCACCTCCTTGTTCAGGGT
>DATFFQ010000172.1:0-10988 GCA_035249955.1 Gemmatimonadaceae bacterium | reverse complement strand
GGCCATCTCGGGCGAACGCATGCGCCGAAGACGCCTCGAGCGTGACACCTTCCTCGTCGATCATGACGCTCGAGGACGAGTCACGCAGGCTGACGGATGCATGCCGCGTGATGGCGAGGTTACACACACAGCCGCCTTGCTCCTCACAGTAGGGCGGCACGTCGGTCCACCCACCACCGAAGTCGATGCGCGTGGGCGCGCGCGCGACGACGAGGGGCACGCTCAGCTCGATTGGCCGTTCACGATCGACCGGTGCTCGCACGTCACGCTGCGGAGCAGCATCATCGCGTGCGCGCGCCGCCGCGGACTGTGCCACATGGCGACCTGTTGCCGAGGGAGTTACCAAAGCTAGCGAGGGATGCCATCA
Source organism: Gemmatimonadaceae bacterium (assembly GCA_035249955.1). Classification (GTDB taxonomy): domain Bacteria; phylum Gemmatimonadota; class Gemmatimonadetes; order Gemmatimonadales; family Gemmatimonadaceae; genus DATFFQ01. The sequence goes on along the minus strand of DATFFQ010000172.1, from coordinate 10,621 downwards.
TCGCCAGATGGGCGCGCGCGGCGCATCGGCGCCGTACGCGGCACAGCTTCTGCGCCCTTGCACCCGATTCATGCCTGAGCTTTCCAGCTACCTCACCGACCGCACGCTCATTCTCCTCTCCAACCGCGAGCCGTACGAGCATCGCGGTGCCGACGGGAGCGTGGAGGTGCGACAGCCACCAGGAGGGCTGGTCTCGGCGCTCGACCCCACGATGCAGACGACCCGCGGGGTGTGGGTCGCATGGGGCTCGGGGAGCGAGGATCGCAACACGGCCGACTCCGAAGGTCGTCTCCAGGTGCCGCCCGACTCCCCATCGTACACACTCCGGCGGGTCTTTCTCGACGATGAAGAGGTCAACGGATACTACCTGGGCTTCTCCAACCGCTCGCTCTGGCCGCTCTGCCATCTCCTGATCCAGCACTTCGAGTACCGCGGCGAGTACTGGGAGCGCTATCGCTCGGTGAACGAGAAGTTCGCGCATGCCGTCGCCGACGAGGTCCAACGCGCGGCGAGCAAGCCGGTGGTATGGATCCAGGACTACCACTTCGGTCTGGCGGCCGAGATGATACGCAGCCAATCGAGCCCACAGCTCATCCATCAGTTCTGGCACATCCCGTTTCCGCCCGCCGACATCCTGCGCCTGCTCCCCGTGGGCGTGCACGACACCCTCCTGCGCGGCATGCTCGGCAACGACCTCATCGGGTTTCACACCGAGCGGTACGCCCTCAACTTCCTCGGTTGCGTCGCCGAGTTCATTCCCGAAGCGGAGATCGACGCCGACGCGCTGACCGTGCACCTCGACGATCGCACCATCGAGGTGGGCGCGTACCCGATCAGCATCGACGTGGAGCGTTACGAGGGACTGGCCGGTCAGCCCGACAGCGCCGCGCTCGTCGAGCGACTGCGCGGCCGCTATACACGGAATGGCTGCCAGCTGGGGCTGGGGGTCGATCGCGTGGATTACACGAAGGGTATCCCCGAGCGGCTGCGAGCGCTCCGGCTCCTCTGGCACCAGCACCCCGAGCTGCGAGAGAAGTTCACCTTCCTGCTCGTCGCGACGCCGTCACGGTCCGAGCTGCCAGCCTATCGCGCGCTCGAGGAGGAGATGCTCTTCATGGTGTCGGAGATCAACAATCGATTCCGCACGCCGAACTGGACGCCCATCGTCCTCGTCCACGAGAACGTGAGCGCCGAAGTCCTGGCCGGCGTCTTCCGCGCCGCGGACCTGTGCCTCGTCTCCTCGCTGCAGGACGGGATGAATCTCGTCGCGAAGGAATTCGTTGCCTGTCAGCTGGAAGAGCGTGGGGTGCTCGTGTTGAGCCGGTTCACCGGTGCGGCGGAAGAGATCGACGGCGCGATCCTCATCAATCCGTTCAACATCGACGGCTTCGTCGCCGGCATCCGCCGCGCGCTCGAGATGAGCGAGGGAGAGCGCCGCATCCGGATGCACCGCATGCGCACGCAGCTTCGATCGCGCACGATCTTCGACTGGTTGGCCGCCATCCTCTCGCGAACGGAGGCGCTCATCGCGGGGAGAATCCGGGAGAGCGCGCCGGCATGACACCACCGCAGCCACTCCTCCCCATCCGTGACGGCGTGGCGGCCAGGCTGAGCGGCGATCCGCTCGTGGTGCTGCTCGATGTCGATGGCACGCTGGCGCCCATCACCTTGCGCCCCGATGAGGCGACCGTCCCACCGGAGACGCGCCGCCTCGTGTCGGCGCTCGCCACGCGCAAGGGCGTGCACGTCGGACTGGTGTCGGGGCGGGCGGCCGCCGATGCCCGGCGCATGGTCTCCGTCGCCAACGCCTGGGTGATCGGCAACCACGGCTACGAGATCGCCGGTCCCGACGGCGAGGAGATGGTGGATCCACAGACCGCCACCTATCGAGCCACCGTTGCCCTCGCGTCCCGCCGGCTTGCGCCTCAGCTCGCGCCCGTGCCGGGAGTGATCCTCGAGGACAAAGGGTGGACACTCAGCATCCACTACCGCCTCGCCGATCAGGCCGTGGTGCCGCGACTCCGCTCCACGATCGAAGAGACGATCAAGCCGCTCGGTCTTCGACTCACCACCGGGAAGCTGGTGTTCGAGGTGCGACCGCCGGCGCGGGTGGACAAAGGCACGGCGGTCGTGACGCTCGGACTCCGTCTCGGCGCATTCAAGGACGAGGGAGCGGTGGTCTTCGTGGGAGACGATGCGACGGATGAGGACGCGTTTCGCGCGCTGCGCGCGAAGAGCAGCCGCGCGGTCACCGTGCGGGTGACGCACGACGAGCCCACACCGACAGCGGCCGAGTTCGCGCTCGGCACGACGAACGACGTGCGGACCTTCCTGGAGTGGCTGCTCGCGGCGCGGGGCTGAGCGCCGACAGCGCTCCCGCGCCCGTGCGTCGCCCCGCTACCGCTTTTTCTTGGCCGTCTTCGGATGCGCCGACGCGGATTTCTTCTTCGGCGCGGCTACTCTCGCTTTGGTGGCGGGCCGCGCAGCTTTGGCGGCGGTCTTCACTGGGGTCGCCTTCCTGGCAGGCGCGGCAGCCTTCACAGGCGCGGCCGCCTTCCTGGCGGCGGGCGGCGCCGGCGGCGCCTTGGCCACGGGAACCGGCTTCTTCGACACGACGGCTGGGGATTCGGCGCGCGCGCCGGCCGGCCGCCGCTTGGAGTGGGCCTCCTCGGCCTCCCGGATCAGCTTGTCAGCCTCCTCCTGCGTCATTTGACCGCGGCGCACCATGTACTGCACGAGGTCACGCGCACTCTCGACGGCGAAGCCCGCGAGACCGGCGGCGGCGTTGATCACATCTTTCATCGCGAGGGCGACCTTGCTTCCGGCTTCCTGGCTGATCTCCTGGGCGCGCGCCGCCATCTCGGCCACCGTATCCCGGACGTCGGCGTGCCGATGCCCGGGGCCCCTGCGAACGGGAGCTGCGGTCGGAGACTCGGCGCCCCCGGTTGCAACTCTGGTGTCTGCAGCGTGTGGCTTGTCCGCCATGTTAATGCGCGCTCCTGAGCGCAGAGGATATGCGGGGACGTGGCTCATACATCATTGAACGGGTTGCCGGACTCGGCTACTTTCGCCGCACCGCGCGTGCCGACGCTCTCGGCGACGCTAAGTATATGATTATCAGGCAGCTATGCAAGGGAGAGGAGCCTCGGAGCGGGTCGCCAGTGTGCAGCCCAGTGCGCAAATTTCGCGCCTCTATCAGAGCAATATAGCGCCACTTCAACGACAATATAGTGCTTTCCGATCTCAAAGTGCTGGATTTTACCCGAGTACTCGCGGGGCCCTTGTGTACCATGATGCTGGGCGACCTTGGTGCCAGCGTCATCAAGGTGGAGCGACCCGGTGTCGGGGACGAAACACGCGGATGGGGACCACCCTTCGACCAGCGCGGCGAGAGCGCCTACTATCTCAGCGTCAACCGAAACAAGAAGAGCCTCGCCATCGATCTGGATGATCCAGGCGATCGCGAGCTCGCGCAGCGGCTCGTGGCCGGCGCCGATGTAGTCGTCGACAACTTCCTCCCCGGCGTCCTCGAGCGCCGTGGGCTGGGACCCGACCAGCTTGTGGCCCGCCATCCGGCGCTCATCTGGTGCACCATCACCGGATTCGGAGCTGACAGCCGGCGTCCCGGCTACGACTTCGTCATGCAGGCCGAGTGTGGGTGGATGTCGATCACCGGCGAGCCCGATGGCCGGCCCACCAAGGTCGGTGTCGCACTGGCCGACATCGTTGCCGGGAAGGACGCGGCCATCGCCATCCTCGCAGCGCTGGTGCGCCGCTCGCGCACGGGGAAGGGCGGGCGGCTCGTGACGTCGCTCGCGCAAAGCGCCGTTGCCTCTCTCGTGAACGTCGCTCAGAACGTGCTCGTGACCAAACGTGACGCGGGACGTTGGGGCAATGCGCACCCGAATCTCGTGCCGTATCAGCTATTCGATTGCGCCGACCGGCCGATCGTCGTCGCGGTGGGGAGCGATGCCCAGTGGCGTGGCTGTGTGCGGGCGTTGAGCCTGGGGACCCTCGCCGACGATGCGCGCTTGGCCACGAACGCGGGCCGACTGGAAAACCGGGACGCGGTGGTGGCCGCGTTGTCCTCGCGCTTGCGGGAGCGTCACGCGGCGCACTGGCTGGCTCTGCTCTCGGGTGCCGGCGTTCCCACTGGCATCGTGAGGACGGTCCTCGAGGCGCTGTCGGACGTGGAGGCGTCGGCGCTCCATGGGGTGGCGCCGAGTGTACCCGGAAGTGTGCGATTCGCGCCGCCGCGTCTCGACGAGCACGGCGCCGAGATTCGCAAGCACGGCTGGGACGTCTTCTAGCGCATGCGCTACATCGGTAACAAGACCCGGCTCCTGCCGTTCATCGTCGGGCGCCTGCAGCGATTGGGCTTGCCTCCGGGATCGGCGCACGACGCGTTCGCCGGCACCGCAGCGGTGGCGGCAGCGCTCAAGTCGCGTGGCTGGCGAGTCGCCTCGAGCGATCTCATGACCTACTCGTACGTGTTCCAGCGCGCGTACGTGGTGGCCAACCGGGTACCGAGCTTCACGCGACTGCGCGAGGCTGATCCCGACTTTCGTCACGCGGCGCGATCGCCGGCGTTTCGTGCCGCGGTATCGGTGCGTGGTGAGGGCGTGCTGGCCGAGGTGGCCGAGTACCTCTCCGCCTGGCTCGAGCCGGAGGTCGGCTTCTTCAGCCGGAGCTTCGGTCCTGACGGCGGCCGACTGTACTTCACCGCGGAGAACGCAGGGCGCATCGATGCCGTTCGGCGCAGGCTGCACGAATGGCGGACACGCGAGCTGATCGGCGAGGATGCGTTCTACATCCTGCTGGCGGCGCTCATCGAGGCCGCCGATCGCGTGGCGAACACGGCCGGCGTGTACGCGGCGTTCATCAAGAGCTGGCAGCCGAACGCGACGAAGAAGCTCGTGCTCGCGCCAGTGGCGCCGCGGCGCGGCGCTCGAGGCTCGACCGCGCATCGCGCGGATGCCGTGAGCGTGGCACGAGAGCTGGGCGAGGTCGACCTCCTGTATGTCGATCCTCCGTACAACTCGCGCCAATATGCCGGTTACTATCACGTCCCCGAGGTGATCGCGCGTGGGTGGTTTGGCGATCACCCGGTGCTGACCGGCAAGACCGGCCTACTCTCCGACCCTTCGCTCCGCAGCGACTGGTGCTCGCCGTCGCGTGTCGAGGGCGCGTTACGGCGGCTGCTCGCGGCGACCGGTGCGCGACACGTGCTGGTGAGCTACAACTCTGAGGGGCTGCTGGGGGATCGGGAGCTTCGCGGTATCCTGGCCGATGCCTCGTCCGACGGCCCGCCGCGCCGCTTCGCCCGCGCGTACCGTCGTTACCGTGCCGACAGCGACCACGAGAGGCGCCGATATCGAGGGGACAGCGTGAGGGAGCTGCTGTACTACGTTCGGCTCCGATAAGCGGGGCGAGGCGGCGACAGGTGAGGGGCGAGCAGCTCAAGCGGAAGACAGGGCGGTAGTTAGCCTCCTTTGCCCCTTGGCCCTCATCTCGTACGCCTCACCCCCCTCGTGACGCTCGCGTGGCTCGATCGTCTAGCCGACATGGCCACCCTCGTTCGACCGGTTTCCAGCCTGCCAGGGCTGTCTAGAGACCGCAAAAGACGTTATCCTAGCGCCGTGAAGACGACGGTAGCGACCCAGGAAAAAATCGAGGCGCAGCAGGCTGATCACGAGGTCATCGCCAGAGTGCTGGCCGGCGACCGTAACGCCTTCGGAGGCCTCATCGGGCGCTACAGCGACCCTCTCTACCGGCACGCGCTCGGGATGACCGGGAGTCCCGATGTCGCGGAGGACATCCTCCAGGCATCGTTTATCAAGGCGTACCAGCATCTTGCGGAAGTTCACGGGCGGTTCGATGCCTGGATCTTCCGGATCGTTGCCAACGGCTGTAAGGACTGGTTGAAGAACATCCGTCGCACGCACCTGAGCTACGAGGAAGACGATCAACCCTCGGGCTTTGCGACTCCGGATGAGGAGCTCGATCGGACAGAGCTCCGGGGCGATCTCGATCGCGCGCTGTCGGCACTCGCGCCCTCCCTGCGGGAGGCGTTCGTGATGAAGCACGTGGAAGGACGCTCGTACGAGGAAATGGCCGACCTGCTCGCCACCACTGTTGGGGCACTGAAAATGCGCGTCCACCGCGCGCGAGAGGCGCTCCAAGCCTTGCTTGAGGAAAAGTACGCGTAATGCTTGAGAATCCGAATCCGCGCGACCACCGAAGTGAGCCAGGTCGCGAGAAGGAGCGTGAAGCTCCGGCCCCCCGCCCGCTCGCGGACCGCGAGGTACCCCTCGGCAAGCGCCGCACGCCCGCTGCGGTGCAGTCGTGGCTCGACGGTGAGCTCCCCGAAGCGGCGGTACGACGCGGCGACATGGTACGCGACGTCGAGTTCTGGCGCCGCCTCAACGTCGAGGTGGAGGAGCGGCGTCAGATGCGCACGCCCGTCCACGTCTACGAGCAGATCATGAAGTCGCTGCCGCAGACGACGCCCCGCATCATCACGCCGTGGTGGCGCCGTCCGTTCGAGGTGACGCCGACCATGGCGCTGCTGCTCGGCGCGGGGCTGCTCGCAGCCGGGCTCGCCGTGGGACTGGCGGTCGTCAACGCCCGCTAACGCTCGAGCGGCGCGGACAATTCAGGCAGGGCGTCGGGCCTCTCACGAGGGGCCCGGCGCCCCTTTTTCTTTCGCTTCAGCATCTCACGCAGACCGCCACACCGGGCCTGGCATTTGCACCGGTGACCTCGCTCGAGCCACACGCATCGCCGTTCCATCGATATTCGGTCTGTTCGCAGGGAGGTAGCCTATGTACCGAAAGTTCGCGGCCATCGCGGCCATCGCTCTCGTACCCGCCCTCGCCGCGGCGCAGGAGCGGGACACGACGAGGCGAGATACCACCCAGCGTGACACCGTCGGCGACATCGTCGCCGATACAGCCCGCGGGAGGCTCGAGACCGACCGTGCGACTCGCAATCTGGGGCTGGAGACGAACGAGGTGCGGCAGCTGCAGCAGGCGCTGAACGACATGGGATGCAACGCTGGTCCTGTCGACGGAATCGTCGGCCCCATGACGCGACGTGCCGTGCGGTGCGCTCGCCGCCAGCACAACATCACGGGTGACGACCTGAACGAGCTGTTCCGCGCGATGAATCTCGACATCACGGCCGAAGGTGTCGACACCATGATGCCGACCGACACGGCCGGCGTGCCCCGTGACACCAGCGGGCTGCCACCGGCACGCGACACGTCGGGGGGCATTCGCGACACGACCGCGCGCCGAGACAGTCTGATGCGCGACACGACGTTCCGCCGCGACACCAGCTTCAGTCGTGACACGACGTTCCGCCGGGACACCACGTTCGGTCGTGACTCGCTGGTGCGCCGCGACTCGATGCCGCCCCGCGACACGCTCATGCGCCGCGACACGACGCGCACCGAGGGCGACACCTCTCGCTCGCGCCGGGATACGACGAGGACACGGTAGCTGCGCTGGCGCGTGGCGAAGAAGGAAGTGAGAGGGTGACGAGAGTGGCGTGAGTAACCAGAGCCAGGGTGAAGGGCATGAGATGCGTGATGGGTTCATCACCAGACCTCATGCCTTTCACCCTGGTCGTTGTCACTCACGCCACTCTCATCACCCTCTCACTTACCTTCCCGTCCCACGCTCACTACCGGCGATTCCCCAGCTCCCTCCTCAGAATCAACTCATCCACACCGTCGCGGTAGTAATCCGCGATCCGCGCTTCCTCCACGAACTGCGATCGGCGAAGGAGCGCCAGGCCGGGGGCGAGCACCGGGTCGTCAGCCAGCTCGGCCACCACCAGGCGCGCGCCGAGCGCGGTCAGGTCGGCGGCAGCGGCATCGACCAGGCGCGTCGCGATCCCGCTCAAGCGCGCGGCGGCGGTGACCACCACGACGTGCAGCCTGCCCGCGCCTGACGCGCCGGCAATCAGCCCGTACAGAATGAATCCCATGACCTCGTCGCCGGCGGTAGCCACCAGCACCCGGGATTCGGTCGAGCTCCCTTCCAGGGCGAGCTCGAACACGGGCGCCATGGCGTCCCCGTACGGCGTGCCACCGAGCTCCGAGGAGAGCAGTCGGCGCAACACCGGCACGTCGCCGGCACGCAGCGGCCGGAAGCTGACCACGAGCAGGCTATTCATGCCGACTGACGCCGCCGGTTGCTAGATGTGAATGGCACGGCCGAGCACGCCTAACGCGGCTTCCTTGGTGACCTCGGCGAGCGTGGGGTGCGCGTGCACCGTGATGCCCACATCCTCGCTGGAGCCCTGGAACGCCATCGCCAGCACCAGCTCACTCACCAGCTCGGACACGGTGGGTCCGATCATGTGAGCGCCGAGCAGCTCGTCGGTACGCGCGTCGGCAATGAGCTTCACGAATCCGGTGCTCTCTCCCGCGGTGCGGGCTCGGCCATTGGCCGAGAACGGGAATTTTCCTGCCCGGTACTCGCGCCCGCTCTCCTTCACCTGCTGCTCGGTGAGTCCGACGGTTGCGATCTCGGGCCAGGTATACACCACCGATGGGATGGCCCCATAGTGCATGCGCACGCGCTTGCCGGCGATCACTTCGGCCGCCACCACCCCTTCCTCCTCCGCCTTGTGCGCGAGCAGCAGCCCCCCGACGACATCGCCGATGGCATACACGTCGGGCAGGTTCGTCCGCATCTGATCGTCCACTGCGATCTCGCCGCGCTTCCCCAGCTCGAGGCCCAGCGCCGCCGCGCCGACGCCATGGAGCGCAGGTTTTCGGCCGATCGCGACGAGCACGCGATCCGCGTGCAGCGTGTCGCGAGTGCCATCCGTCTCGACCTCGAGAATGACGCGATCGCCTTCTCTGGTCGCCGAGGTGACGGTCGTGCCGGTGCGGATCTCCAGTCCCTGCTTGCGGAACACCTTGTCGGCTTCCTTCACGACATCGGCATCCGTACCGGCGAGGATGGAGGGCAGCAGCTCGACGACCGTGACCTTGGCGCCCAGACGCCGCCAGACCGAGCCGAGCTCCAGACCGATCACGCCTCCGCCCACGACCACGAGGTGCTCGGGCACCTGTTCGAGTCGCAGCGCGCCCTCGTTGGAGAGGACGTGCGTCTCGTCGAACGGCAGGAAGGGGAGCTGCACCGGCACCGAGCCGGTGGCGAGGATCACCGCGCGCGGCCGGTACTCGGTGACCGAGCCGTCGGCGGCCGCGACCTCGACGACATTCCCGGCGCGCAGCGTCCCGCGCCCCTTCGCCCAGGTGATCTTGTTCTTCCGAAAGAGGAACTCGATCCCGCGGGTGTTCGCGGCGACCACCTGATCCTTGCGCGCGAGCATGCGTGTGAGGTCGAGCGTGACCTCTCGCAGCGCGACGCCGTGCTCCGCGGCGTGGTGGTGCGCGAACTCGAAATGGTGCGATGACTCGAGGAGGGCCTTCGACGGGATGCAGCCGATGTTGACGCACGTCCCGCCGAGGGTCTTGTCCATCTCCACGCAGACGGTGGAGAGCCCGAGCTGCGCCGCGCGGATGGCCGCGACATAGCCGCCGGGCCCTCCGCCGATGACGACCAGGTCGGGAGTGAGCGCGTCCGTCATGCGAGCCGTGCGGCGCGGCTCACTCGACGAGCATCGCTGCCGGGTCTTCCATGAGCTGCTTGATGCGCACCAGGAAGAGGACCGCCTGCTGCCCGTCGACGATGCGATGATCGTACGACAGCGCCACGAACATCATTGGCCGGATCTCGATCGTTCCATCCACGGCGACGGGGCGGTCCTGGATCTTGTGCAGCCCGAGGATCCCGACCTGCGGATAGTTGAGGATCGGTGTGGACACGAGCGAGCCGAACACGCCGCCGTTGGTGATGGTGAAGGTGCCGCCGGTGAGATCGTCCATCGTCAGCTTGCCATCGCGCGCGCGCGCGGCGACGTCGGCGATGTCACGGCTCACGTCGACCATGCTCTTGGTGTCGGCGTCCTTGATCACCGGCACGATCAAGCCCTGATCGGATGCGACGGCGATCCCCATGTTGACATAGTGCTTGTAGATGATCGAGTCGCCATCGATCTGCGCGTTGACCACCGGGTATGCCTTGAGGGCCATGCACGATGCCTTCACGAAGAACGGCATGAAGGTGAGCTTCACGCCATGCTCCTTCTCCACGCGCTCCCGCAGTCGCGCCCGCAGCGCCACGACGGCCGACATGTCCACCTCGTTGAACGTCGTGAGGTGCGCGGTCGCGTGCTGCGCCTCCAGCAAATGCTCGGCGATGCGACGCCGACGGGTGGACATCTTCTCCCGCGTCTCACGCTGCGCGCCGGCAGCGACGCCGGACGGCGAGGGACGCGGTGGAGCCGCCGGCGGGGGAGCGGCCGGAGCCCGTGGGCCGTCGGCTTGTGGCGAAGCAGTCCCCTCACGCTGAGCGGGGCGAGCGGGAACGTCAGCCTTCGTCACGCGACCGCCACGTCCGCTGCCGGAGACGGTCGAGAGATCGATCTGCTCCTCCTCGGCGATACGTCGTGCGGCCGGTGAGGTGCGTGGCGCCGCGGCGCGCTCGACGCGTGGCGGCTCGGCCGTAGCGGCGCGGCTCGGCTGAGCGGCCGCCGGTGC
>DATFFQ010000171.1:0-10108 GCA_035249955.1 Gemmatimonadaceae bacterium | reverse complement strand
ACCCGCACCGACCGCTTCCGCCGCCTCCTGTGCCCGCCCGCGCTCGCGACCGACGACGGCCACGCGCGCGCCGCACGCCGCGAGCGCGGTCGCGATACCGCGGCCAATGCCGCGGGTGCTTCCCGTCACGAGAGCCGTTCGGCCGCTCAGATCGATGTTCATTGTGTGACGAGCTCGAGCAGCTGCTCGACCTCTTCGGCGGTGCCGGCGGTCGCGGTCTGCGCGTCGGGGACGATGCGACGCACCAACCCGGTGAGCACCGAGCCCGGTCCCACCTCGACGAAGAGCGCGCCGGGATGATCGGCAGCGATGTTCGTCACGACGTCGATCCATTTCACCGGCGAGACGAGCTGGTCGAGCAGCAGCGTGCGCAGGTCGTCGAGGCTCGTGGCCGGCCGGCCACTGACGTTGGAGTACACGGGGAACGCCGGGCTCTCGATGGTCGCCTCATCCAGAGCGGCGCGCAGGCCGGCAGTCGCGACCGCCATGAGCGGCGAGTGAAAGGCGCCGCTCACGTTGAGGCGGATGGCGCGCTTGGCGCCGACCTCCTTCGCGAGCGCCATCGCGTGCTCTACGCCGGCCACCTCTCCGGAGATCACCAGCTGCTCACGGCTGTTGTAGTTGGCGGGCACCACCAGGCCGGCCTCACGTGAGGCGCGAGCGCAAACCTCCTCGACCATGAGCGGCTCGAGCCCGAGGATCGCCGCCATCGCGCCCGGCCGCCGCTTGCCGCTGTCGCGCATGAGCTCGCCACGCCGGCGGACGAGGCGCAACGCGTGATCGAGGGTCAGTGCATCGGCGGCGTGGTACCCTGTGAACTCGCCCAGCGAGTGGCCCGCGGCCGCTCGCACTCGCGGCTGCAGGTGCTCGCGCAGCACCGCCCATGCCGCGGCGCTGTGCGCGAGCAGCGCCGGCTGCGCGTTCTCCGTCGCCGTGAGTGGTGCCTCGGGTCCCTCGAAGCACAGGCGCGTGAGCGGGTACTGCAACACGGCGTCGGCCTGCTCGAATACCTCGCGCGCGGCGGAGTAGGCTTCCGACAGGTCCTTGCCCATGCCGGGCTTCTGAGATCCCTGCCCGGGAAACAGGAGCACGACGTCCATGGTCAAAAACGGACGACCGTGGACGCCCAGGTGAATCCAGCGCCGAAGGTGACCATCAGGACCGTCGCCCCCTCTCCGATGCGTCCGGTCTCGAACGCCTCGTCCAGCGCGATCGGGACCGATGCCGACGACGTGTTGCCGTAGCGGTCGACGTTCACGTACACCTTCTCCATCGAGATGCCGGCGTGCTTCGCTGTCGCCTCGATGATCCTGACGTTCGCCTGATGCGGGATGAGCAGGTCGATGTCGCCGCCGGTGAGCTTGGCGCCATCGAGGGCGCGATCGGCGGCTTCGGACATCGACCGCACCGCGGCCTTGAAGACTTCGCGCCCGGCCATCTTCACCAGGTGGCTGCGGTCGGTGAGCACGGCTTCCGTCATGGGCACCGTGGCGCCGCCGTGCGGGCGATAGAGCAGCTCGGCCAGTGTGCCATCGCTGCGCATGAACGAAGAGAGGATTCCCTTGTGACGCGTGGCCCGCTTCACGATCGTGGCACCGGCGCCGTCGCCGAACAGCACGCACGTGGAGCGATCGGTCCAGTCCACGATGGCGCTCATCTTCTCCGAGCCGGCCACGAGGATCGTGTCGGCGGTCCCGTTGGCGATCATGCCTTCGGCGATGCTCAGGCCGTAGAGCCAGCCCGAGCAGGCCGCCGAGATGTCGAAGGCGGCGGCGCGGGTGGCGCCGAGTTCGGCCTGTACATCCACTGCCGTCGCCGGCAACAGCCGGTCGGGCGTCGCGGTGCTCAGGATGATCACATCGAGCTCGCCAGCGTGGACGCCGGCGCGCTGCATGGCTGTCCGCGATGCCTCACAGGCCATGGTCGATGTCGTCTCGCCGGCCTGTGCCAGGCGACGCTCACGAATCCCGGTGCGCTCGACGATCCATTCGTCGGACGTGTCGAGTCCCATGGCAGCGAAATCGTGGTTGGTGACGACCTTCGACGGCACCGCGCGACCGGTGCTCATCAGCTGCGCGACCGGCCGCTTCACGAGGCCTCCGCGCCCGGCTGCGCGAGTCGGCGTCCGATGTGCTCGACCATCTCCGTTTCGACCGCGCGCATGGCGACCTTGATCGCATTCTTGAGCGCGCGCGGCGACGACTCGCCGTGCGAGATGATGCTCACCCCCTTCACGCCAAGCAGCGGCGCCCCACCATATTCGGAGTAGTCGAATGTGCGAAAGCCGCGGTCGAGCAGGGCGCTGTCCACGCCGGCGCGGCGAAGCAGGACCATCACCATCGGGGCCACCGACTCGTAGAACTTGAGCAGCACGTTACCCACGAAGCCGTCGCACACCACCACGTCGATGGCGCCGCGCTCGGTGGCGCCGGCGAGAATGTCGCGGCCTTCGACGTTGCCGTGAAAGTTGAGCTCGGCGGCGCGCAGCAGCTGGTGCGCCTCTTTCACCGCCGCGTTTCCCTTCTCCGGCTCCTCACCGATGCTGAGCAGCGCGACGGACGGGTTGGCGCGACCGAGAATGTCCTCGGCGTACACGTCGCCAAGACGCGCGAACTGCACGAGCTCCTCAGCGGAGCAATCGACGTTCGCGCCGGCATCGAGCACGACGACCGGCTTGCGCGCCGTCGGGAAGACGGTGCCGATGGCCGGACGGGTGAGCCCGTCGTGCAGCTTGAGGAGGTAGACGGACGCCGCCATCTGCGCGCCCGTGTGGCCGGCCGAGACGAATGCGTCGGCGGTGCCGTCGGCGTGGCGCTTGAGGCCGACCGCCATCGAGCTGTTCGGCTTCGAGCGGATGGCGGCCGTCGGCTTGTCGCTCATCTCGATGATGTCGGGCGCATCGATGATCTCGATGCGCGCGCGCGCGTCGGCGAGATGGGCGAACGCGCCGGCGAGCTCACCCGCCAGGCGCTCCTCGATCTCACCGGCCCGGCCCACGAGCTGAATGCTGAGAGTGGGGCCCAGCTCGCTCAGCGCGAGCAGGGCTCCCTCGATCGGCGCCTGGGGCGCATGGTCCCCACCCATCGCGTCCAGCGCGATTCGCGCCAAGTCTACCCCTCCCTGGCGGCGACTCGCTGCTGACCGGCGTAGTAGCCACACTCCAGGCACACGCGATGGGGTCGCTTCATGCTCTGACAGCGTGGACACGCCTGGAGGACGATTGCCGGAGCCTTCTTATGGGTATTGCGCGCGCGCTTCTTCCGCTTGGAGGTGCGTCGCTTGGGAACGGCCATGGGTAGTCAGTGAATGAGAAGAGAGGTGACGCCGCTACTCGGATGCGCGGCGGATCGTGCGCAGCGATTCCCACCGTCCGTCGATCTCCGCCTCGCAGCTGCACGGTCCGCTGTTGAGATCGGCACCACAGCGTGGGCACAGACCCTTGCACTCCTCGCGACAGAGCGCGAACGAGGGCACGGTGAGCAGCCAATGCTCCCGGATGGCCGGGCGCAGGTCGACCGTCTGCGCCCGCGGCGGCAGATGGAAGACGTCGGGATCGTCCGCGTCCTCGTCGTTGTCTTCGGCGAAGATGAAGTGCACGTCATCGGTCACGGCGATGTCGGCCGTGCCGAGACAGCGGCGACAATCGACGCGGGCCGTGCCCGCGATGTGTCCGCTCCAGTAGAAGCGGCCGACGCCGGCCTTCGACAGGCGCCCCGTCGCCAGCACGGCATCGACCGGGAGCGGATCGCCCTCCAGCCAGAGCGCGTCGTCTCGCGTCATGGCGCCGTCGACCTGCGCCGCGTGCTGCTCGAGGTCGCGGATGTTGAATGACAGCATAACCATTAATTTTACCGCATTGCGGCGTCCAAGTCAACGCAGGCCAGCAAGTTAGCTCGGTATCGCTCAGCCCACCAACTCGGATTCCGCGAAGAAGAACCGCGCCTCGCGCTCGGCGTTCTCGTCGGAGTCCGACGCGTGTATCGCGTTCCGCTCCTTCGACTCCGCGTACAGCTTGCGCACCGTGCCGGCGTCGGCTTCCGCCGGGTCCGTGGCGCCAATTGTCTGTCGGAGGGCAGCCACGGCGTCGGCGCGCTCCAGCACCATCGGCATGCAGGTGCTCGACGTCATGAACGTCACCAGCGATCGGAAGAAGGGCCGTTCACGGTGGACGGCGTAGAACTCCTCCGCCTGGCGCTGCGAGAGACGCATGACGCGCGCGGCAACGACACGAAAGCCGGCGCCCTCGAGGTGAGCGATGATGCGTCCCGCCTTCCCCGACCCGAAGGCGTCCGGCTTGATGATCGTCAGCGTTCTGGTACCTGCCATGTCATTGTCCCGTGAGTTTTCGGATGATGTCGCCGCGGGAGAGCAGACCGACCAACCGGCCTTGATTCACGACCGGCACGTACTCCACGTCCTTGTTCGACATGAGCGATGCCACTTCGGCCAGTGGCTGCTCGGGGGAGACCGCCAGCACCTGGCGGGTCATCACGTCGCGGACGGTGCGCCGGGTCGTGCCCGTCGGTGTGGGCCGATGGGTAGTGCCGCCCTGCAGGAGGTTGCTCATCATGTGCCGGAGGAGCTCGCGCTCGCTCAGGATCCCGATGAGCAGCCCTTCGCGATCGACGACCGGGAGCGCGCCGATGCGGGCGCGCGTCATGTCGCGTGCCGCGTCGCGAAGCGGCGTGTCGGGTGCCGCCGTGCGCGGCGTCTCGGTCATGAGGTCGCGCACCGTGATCTGCTCCGGCAGCGAGACGGTGCCGAAGATGCCTGACGCCGTGAGGGCTTCGGGCGTCGGGGCGGCATGAATGGCCTCCACCGTCGCCGGCTTTGAGAGCAGGCGGGCGAACGCGCCAAGCACCTGGAGGTAGCGCGCCGCCAGGCGGGGCGGCGCGAGGAAGACGAGCACGATACGCGCCTGCTGCGTGTCGCTCTCGCCGAGCACGCGCACGATCGGCGTCGGCGAGACCCCCAGCGCCACCGCCAGATCGTCCACCGCGTCGGTGCGGTAGTGAAGCAGGAACGCGCGGTCGCCCATGGCGACGATGTCCTCGCCGCGCTCCTCCTCGACGCGCAGCCGGAGCTTCTCGGGATCTTCGACCGCACCCGCGGCGACCAGCCGCTCGAGCAGCGTGAGCCCCGCACCGCGCAGCGTCGTCTCCGTGAGCGGAATGACGACTTGCTCGGCCACTACGAGCTCGGAGAGCTTCACATCCGCTCGGTCAGCCGGGCGACCACGTCGCTCGGGCGTTTCGCGACTCCCATCCCCGCCTCGGTAAAGGCCTGAATCTTTTCGGCGGCGGTTCCCGCCGATCCCGAGATGATGGCGCCGGCGTGTCCCATCCTTCGTCCTGGTGGGGCCGTCTGTCCGGCGATGAAGCCGACCACCGGCTTGGTCATCCGCGACTTCACGTATTGCGCGGCATCCTGCTCGTCGGTGCCGCCGATCTCGCCGATCATCACCACCGCCTTCGTCTCCGGGTCGGCCTCGAACGCTTCCAGGCAGTCGATGAAGCTGGTGCCGTTGATAGGGTCGCCGCCGATGCCGACGCAGGTGGTTTGGCCCAGTCCCGCGCGCGTCATGTGCGCGACGACCTCGTAGGTGAGCGTCCCCGACCGGCTCACGAGGCCGACCGGTCCGGGGGCACAGATGCGCCCCGGGATGATGCCCACCTTCGACTGTCCCGGCGAGATGAGGCCGGGGCAGTTCGGTCCCACCAGGCGAGCACCTCGCTCTCGCACGTACGGATAGACGCGCGTCATGTCGAGGACCGGAACACCTTCGGTGATGCACACGATGAGGGGAATACCCGCCTCGGCTGCCTCCATCATGGCGTCGGCGGCGAACGGCGGTGGGACGTAGATGACGGATACGTTGGCGCCCGTCTCGTCGACGGCATCGGCGACGGTATCGAAGATGGGGATGTCGCCGTCGAACTGCTGTCCTCCCTTGCCCGGTGTCACGCCGGCAACGATGCGGGTGCCGTACTCCACCATCTGCTTGGCGTGAAAGGATCCATCACGGCCGGTGATGCCCTGCACGAGTAGCCGCGTTCCGGAATCGATCAGGATGCTCACGCGGCGCGCCCTCCGGTGGCGAGCGCGACCGCCTTCTTGACCGCCGCATCCATGTCGGTCATCGCCGGGAAGCCATGCTCGCTGAGGATCTTCACGGCGATCTCCTCGTTGGTGCCGGTGAGTCGAATCACGATGGGCACGTTGAGCGGGGTGCGCTTGGTGGCGGTCACGATGCCGTTGGCCACGTCATCGGTACGCGTGATGCCACCGAAGATGTTGAAGAGGATGGTCTTCACGTTCGGATCGGCGGTGATGATCTCGAGAGCGCTCACCACCTTGTCGGGGTTGGATGAGCCACCGATGTCGAGGAAGTTGGCCGGCTCCCCACCGTAGTACTTGACGAGGTCCATCGTCGCCATCGCGAGCCCGGCACCGTTCACCACGCATCCGACGTTGCCATCGAGCTTGATGAACGTGAGTCCCGCTTGCCGGGCGCGCACCTCGCTGGGCGCCTCGGCGCTCTCGTCGCGGAGCATCTCGAGCTCGGGGCGCCGCTCGAGCTCGTTGTCATCGACCACCATCTTCGCGTCGAGCGCGACGACGTCGCCCGCCGGCGTGGTGACGAGCGGATTGATCTCGGCGAGCGACGCGCCGCTCTGCACGAACGCGTTGAAGAGCTGGCGCGCGATGCGCGCCGCGGCGCGAGCCTGCTTGATGTCACGATACAGAAACAGCCCCATGTGCAACGCCTGAAAGTCGAGCAGACCGTATCGAGGGTCCACCGGCAGGCGCATGATCTTCTCGGGTGTCGTCGCCGCCACCTCCTCGATGTCGATGCCGCCGGCGGGGCTCACCATGAAGACCGGCCGCTTGGATGCGCGATCCACGATGACACCGACGTACGCCTCCGTTGCGATGTCGGCGGCGGGGGTGATCAGGACCGTGTTGACGGTCAACCCCTTGATGGACATGCCGAGGATCCTGGCGGCGGCATCGCATGCCTCGGCCGGCGACTTCGCCAGCTTCACACCGCCGGCCTTGCCGCGTCCCCCGGCGTGCACCTGCGCCTTGACGACGACCGTCCCTCCGTATTGGCGCGCGATGCGCTCGGCGTCGGCTGGCGTGGTCGCGATTTCGCCCGGCGGAACCGGGATGCCGGCTCCGCGAAAGATCTCCTTGGCCTGATATTCGTGAATGTTCACTCGTGCTCCGCCGTGATGGTCGTTCCCGCATGGCCTCGCACCGCGTCTCGCCCGCGATCGAGCCCGGTAATGATAGCGCGCCCTCCGGTGCCTCGCACGAACGCCGTTGCCGCGCGCACTTTGGGCGCCATGCTGCCTTCGCCGAACGCGCCGTCGTGATCGAGCTGCTCGGCCTCACGCACCGAGAGATGCGACAGCGCGCGCTGCGACGGCGCGCCGTAGTCCGCGTACACCGCGTCGATGTCGGTGAGGATGAGGAGCAGCGACGCGTCGAGCTCACGCGCGAGGACGGCCGCCGCGAGGTCCTTGTCGACCACCGCGTCTACTCCTTCCCATCCCAACGCCGGATCGTGATAGATCGGCGCCCCGCCGCCACCGCAGGCGATGACGACGGTGCCATCGTGCACGAGCCGGCTGATCACGCCGATCTCGTGGACGGCCAGGGGTGCGGGGCTTCCCACCACCCGTCGCCAGCGCCTGCGCGCGTCGCGCGCGACGGACATCCCCTCGGCGCGCAGCGCTCGTGCGCGCTCGGCGGGAATCTCGTGACCGATGAACTTCGTCGGCGCCTGGAGCGCCGGATCGTCCGGATCGACGTGAACCTGGGTGACCACTGTCGCGACCGAGCGCGTACTCCCGGCACGCCGGAGCGCATTCTCCAGCGATTGCTGCACCATGTAGCCGATCCAGCCGGCGGTGGCCGCGACGAGGACCCCGAGTGGCAGCGGACTGACTTCGGCGCGAGCCAGCTCGTTGCGCACGAGCTCGTCACCGACCTGCGGTCCGTTGCCGTGCACCAGGCACAGGTTCCAGCCATCGAGCGCGAGATCGACGACCGCCCCCAGGCTGGCGCGCGTGTGACGGAACTGATCGTGAATGCTCGAGCCTCGCCGCGATGGTGAGAGCGCGTTGCCACCGAGCGCGACGACCGCGGTCTCGCGCTCGAGTGTCGGCGTCGTGCTCACGCGAGATCGCGGTCCCGGCGTGACGCGCGCGGGACGATCATTCGGTTCCTCGCGCGATCAGCGCGCCCAGCGCTTCGTAGGCGCGGCCGAAGGCGACCCAGTCCCCTCGCTGGAGCGCGGCCGTCATCTCCTCGTACAGCGCGGAGACGCGAGCGCGGAAGTCGGCGGGGGTCATGGGCGCCAGCTCCTCACTGGGCTGCCCTGGCGGCACCCCCAACGCATCGGCGAGCGTGGGTCCGGCGCGGATACGATCGCGCGTGAGCACGGTGACCTGCACGAGCGTCGGCGCACCCTCCAGCCGCCACGAGTAGGTGGGCTGCACGAACGCCAGATCGGCGGCGATCGGTACGGCGCGGACCTGACCACGCGCGGCACGCGCGTTCTGTGGAAAGGTGATGGTGCTGTCCAGCGAGCGCTGGAGCTGGTCGACGACCATGGACCACCGCATCCCGCGGCGCCGGAGCGGAAGCCAGTAGGTTCGTGGTGACTGCCCCCCGGATGCGACGACCGTGCCCGTCACGCTGCCTAACGAGTCGAGCACGGCGACCGTCCAGTCGAGCACCAGCTCGCTGCGCGGCAGGTCGAGCAGCGGCGGCTGATCCTCCACGAAGAGCGTGTCGGCGCCATCGTCGGCCGGAAGGGACCCGCGCCTGGCGGTCTCGCCGCGCAGGCCGTATCGCGCCAGGATCTCCGCCTGGGCGCGCGCGGCATCCACGGCCGGTGGGACGCTGGCGGCGAGCCGCGCGGGCAGGTGCGACCAGCCGGCGAACAGTCGTGGAAAGGCCTGCATCCAGCTCTCGGTGATCGGCTCGCGCGCGGAATCGGGAACGACCACCACCCGGCCGGTATGCGCGTTCACGACGCCGACAGCGGCGTGGTGCAAGTAGCTCACCTCCCGCTCGCCCATGGTCAGCCGCTCGCTGAGTGGATACGTCGCCGAGGCCGCGTATAGGTGCAGCATCCAGTACAGGGTATCGGCGGCGACGACCGGGTGCAGAGTCGTGCCTTGCGTGAGGAACGGGACGAGGTAGCGCACGCGCTCGCGGGCGCCGCGGCGCATCACGAGACGGGGTGCCGGTTGCGGCAGATCACCGAAGAGCAGGCGGAAGTTCTGAAGGCTCCAGGCGTGCGCCAGGCGTGACAGGCCGCTGCGCAGTGCCGCGGCGGCGACGGTCCCGAGGGAGTCGGACACGATGGTGTAGCCGGTCGCCGAATCGCTCACGAGCACGCGGGTGAGACGCTCGTCGTCGCGCGCGAGCGCTCCCGCCGCCGTGACGCGCACGGGGTCGCCCCGACCATCGGCGGCGAAGGCCAGCACGCGCGCCAGCGCCCATGGCTCGTCGGCGCGCTCGCCGGACGGTCGCAGTGGCAGCTCGGCGACGACGCCCGACGGTGTCGCCTGCCAGCCGACCGATCTCGCGACGCGCTCGCCGCGTCCTAGTCGCGTGATCGCTCGCGACAGCGCGGCCACATCCCACGCCGGCACCCCGCGGGCCATCGACACCGGCGAGCCGTAACCGAACGTGGAGTCGGCACGCTCGATCCGGTCGATGGCGTACGCGCGACGGGTGTAGTCGGCGCGCGTCGCGAGATAGGGCCGCTCGCGAACCTGCGGATCAGTCGAGGAGGCGAGACGTCGCACCAGCGGCGGTCCGGCCTGTCGCAACCCGAACGAGATGAGCAGGATTGCCGCGACGGCACCGAGGGCGACGCGCACCTGCCCGGTGAATCCGAACCACAGCACCACGAACGACGCCACCAGCGTGAGCACGGCGAGCCAGCCGTTCACCGGGATGTTCGCGCGGTGATCGGCGTACCCGAAGGCGCCGGCGCTCCCGCTTCCGTGCAGCAGGACATCGAACGTGTCCAGCCGGTAGCTCCAGGCCAGCACCAGCAGCAGCAGGCAGCCGAGCACGGCGAAGT
>DATFFQ010000170.1:0-6268 GCA_035249955.1 Gemmatimonadaceae bacterium | reverse complement strand
TCGCCCGTACATTGGGCGCGGTCCCGACCCCACGCGGTAGCCGCCCATGACGGATCTTCGAGCTCGCGTCCAACAAGCGCTCTCCGGTAGCTATACGCTCGAGCGCGAGCTCGGTGGCGGTGGCATGTCGAGGGTGTTCGTCGCCGACGAGCACCGCCTCGGGCGCAAGGTGGTCGTGAAGCTGCTCACGCCCGAGCTCGCGGCCGCGATGTCCACCTCTCGCTTCGAGCGCGAGATCCGCGTGGCCGCCTCGCTCCAGCAGGCGAACATCGTTCCGGTGCTCGCGGCGGGCGACCTGGACGGACTGCCGTACTACACCATGCCGTACGTCGAGGGAGAGAGCCTCCGCGCGCGGCTGGGGCGCGGGCCGCTGTCGATCGGTGAGGCGCTGAGCATCCTGCGCGACGTCTCCCGCGCGCTCGCCTACGCGCACGACCACGGCGTGGTGCACCGCGACATCAAGCCGGACAACGTGCTCCTCTCCGGGCACACCGCGGTCGTCACCGACTTCGGCATCGCCAAGGCGATCGCGGCCGCCGCCACCGGCGGCGCGTCGTCCGCCACCCTCACGCAGCTCGGTACGGCGGTCGGGACGCCCGCCTACATGGCTCCAGAGCAGGCGGCGGGCGACCCCGCGACCGACCACCGCGCCGACGTCTACGCCTTCGGCTGCATGGCGTACGAGCTGCTCGCCACGCAGCCTCCCTTCGCCGGTCTGTCGCCGCACAAGCTGCTCGTCGCGCACATGAGCGAGATGCCGAGGCCGGTCGCCGAGCTTCGCCCCGATTGCCCCCCGGCGCTCGCCGCGCTCGTGATGCAGTGTCTGGCCAAGGATCCGGTGGCGCGCCCGGCCAGTGCCACCGAGCTCCTCCGCCGCCTCGACGCGGTGGCCTCGCCTTCGGCGCCGCAGGCCGCGATGCCGGCGATCCTCATCGGCGGCCGCGCGATGCTCCGGCGCGCACTCGCGCTCTATGCCGTCGCGTTCGTCGGCGTCGCGATCGTGGCTCGCGCGTCGATCGTCGCAATCGGGCTCCCCGACTGGGTGTTCCCCGGCGCGCTCGTCGTCATGGCGCTGGGACTGCCGGTGATCCTCTTCACGGCGTACGCCCAGAGCGTGTCGCACCGCATGGCGACGGCGACGCCCACCTACACGCCGGGCGGCACGCCGTCGCTCGCCCCGGTGCGGGGAACGATGGCGACGCTCGCCGCCAAGGCGAGTCCGCACGTCTCCTGGAAGCGTACCGCGCGCGGCGGCATGATCGCGGTCGGCGTCTTCGCGCTGCTGGTCACCGCGTTCATGGTGCTGCGCGCGCTCGGCATCGGGCCCGCGGGATCGCTCCTCGCCGCCGGCAAGCTCTCGGCGAGCGACAGGGTGCTCGTCGCCGCCTTCGATGCGCCGGCAGCCGACTCGTCGCTCGGCTCGACGATCGCCGAGGCGGTGCGGACGAACCTGGCGCAGAGCCAGGCCGTTCGCCTCTTGCCGACCAGCGCCGTCGTCTCCGCCCTCGAGCAGATGAAGCGACCCGACACCGCGCGTCTGGACTTCGCGACCGCGCGTGAGGTCGCGCAGCGCACCGGCGCCAAGGCGGTCGTCGCGGGGAGCGTGGTGCCGGCCGGCGGCGGCTACATCCTCACGGCGCGGCTCGTCGCCGCCGAGACGGGAGACGAGCTCGCGTCGTACCGCGAGTCGGCCAAGGACGCGGGCGATCTCATCCCGGCGGTGGACCGCCTGACGAAGGCGCTGCGCGGAAGGATCGGCGAGTCGCTCCGGACGGTGCGCGCGGCGCCGCGCTTCGACCAGGTGAGCACCGCCTCGCTCGGCGCGCTCCGCAGCTACGCGGCGGGCCTCCGCGCCAACGACATCCAGGGCGACTACCCGACCGCCGTTCAATACTTCCACGAGGCCATCCGGCAGGACAGCACCTTTGCAATGGCCTACGTGCAGCTCGGCTACTCGCTCATGACGCTCGGCGGCCGCGCACGATTCGCGGAGGCCGAAACCGCGCTCACGGCCGCCTTTCGGCTGCGCGACCGGCTGCCGGAACGGGAGCGGTACAACGTCGAAGGAGCCTACTACATGACGGCGGCGCCGGATCGCACGAAAGCGATCCCGGCGCTACGCCGCGCGCTGGAGCTCGACTCCGCGAACTATGACGCCGCCAACTCGCTGGCCGTGACGCTCGGCGACACGCGCGACTATGCCGGCGCCGAGCGCATGTTCCGTGTCGCGCTCGCGGCCGAGCCGGGGAACGGCACGATCCTGGCCAACCTCGCCACGATGTACACGGAGATGGGACGGCACGCGGCGTTCGACTCCGTGATGGCGGAGCTGTCGAGTGCCGGCGTGCCGTTTCCGACCGCGCCGATCCGCTTCGATGCGCTGTGGAATCGGCGCGACTACGACGCCGCGGAGCGCCTCGCGCGCGCGCAGGTGGACACTGCCCCGCCGCGCGCCACCGTGGGCGCGCAGGATGGCCTCGTCTGGATCGCCCTGCTGCGTGGACGGCTGCGCGAGGCCGAGCGCCGGTTCGCGCAGGTGACGGAGGCCAAGGCTCGCGTGCGCGGCGACACGGTGAGCCCGTACGACGTCGCATACTTCCACGCCACGGTGGATGGCGAGCTTCGCGGCGACGTCGGTCGCGGCCTCGCGGCGCTCGACGCCGCGCTGAGTGCGACGCCCGTGGCGACGGTCCCCCCTTCGCGCGACCGGAGCCACTGGCTGGCATTGGGCTACTCGCGTCTCGGCGCCGCCGCGAAGGCGCGCGAGCTGATGCTCCAGTACGAGTCGCGGCTGGACGCGCTGGACCGTCAGCAGCAGGCGGTCTTCCTGGCGCGGCTTCGCGGCGCGGTCGCCCTGGCCGATGGGAAGAGCGACAGCGCCGTCGCCTGGTTCCGCCGCGGCGATGCCGAGGCCGACGGACTCCCGACTCGCGACTGCACCGTCTGCACGCCGCTCTTCCTCGGCCTTGCCTTCGACCGCGGCGGCCACGCCGACTCGGCGCGCAAGTACCTCACGCATTACGTCGAGATGACCGGCACCGGTCGCACCTTCGTCGATCGCTACTACCTCGCGCCAGCGCTGTTCCGCCTGGGCGAGCTGTACGAAGGGACGCGCGACACGCAGCGCGCGACCGAATACTACGGTCGCTTCGTCGATCTCTGGGCGCATGCCGACCCCGAGTTGCAGCCGCGCGTCGCGGAGGCGCGGACTCGCATGGAGCAGCTGAACCGCTCGAAGCGCTAACGCCCAGCCCCGGCCGCCGGGTCGTTTCCCGAATCGGCTCAGGGGGATTCGAGTCGCAGCGCGCTCAACACCTGTCGTGCCAGCTCTGATCGTAGTTGCGTCCGCAGCTCGGCCGCGGACGGATCGGGCGCCAGATTCCGCAGCTCGAACGGGTCCTTCTCCAGATCGTACAGCTCGTCCAGACCGGGGTGCCGCACCCAGTGGATGTACTTGTAACGCTCCGTCCTGAGCGCGCGATAGTCCATGTCCATCAGGTGCGGAAAGGGATTCTCGTACGTGTAGAACTCGATGAGCACCGAGCGGCGCCAGTCGCCGGGGCGCGCGCGCAGGAGCGGCACCAGCGATCGTCCCTGGATGTGCGGGCCGAGGGGCGCGCCTGCCAGCTCGAGCAGCGTCGGCGCCAGATCCACGGTGAGCGCCAGGCCGGACGGGCGCGACCCGGGGCGCGCGACCGGAGGGTAGCGGATGATGAGCGGATTGCGAATGGACTCTTCGTATGGAAGGCGCCGCTCCGTCGTGAGCCCGTGCTCGCCGAAGAAGAAGCCGTTGTCGCTGGTGAAGACGAACACGGTGCGGTCGAGCTCGCCCTTCGCCTCGAGCGCGCGCCGGATGCGCCCGATCCCTTCGTCGACGGCGAGCAGCATCTCGGCGCGGCGGCGGATCGTCGTCTCGTCGATGTTCGGGGCATCCACGTTCCCGTAGATCGCGGTGACGTCCCCCGTCGCGCTGTAGGCGAGCGCCCGCCGGATCGCCGGCTTGTCGCCGAGATCCCCGAGCGTCTTGACGACGCTCGGCCGGCGCGGGAGGACGCGCGTCTCGTATCTGCCGAGGTGTCGCGGGGCCGGGACGTACCCGAGCGAGGATGCATCGTCCACCGAGCCGTCGTCGCGCTGGCGCACGTCGGGATGCACGGCTTTGTGCGCCAGATACACCAGGAACGGAGCCGTCCGCGGTTTCTCGATGAAGGCGATCGCGCGATCGGTGAGGAGGTCCGTGGTGTAGCCCTTCACCACGCTCAATCGCCCGTTCTCGAACAGCTCGGGATCGGTGGAGCGCCCCTGTCCAGGGAGGCCGACCCAGTAGTCGAACCCCGGACGCGGCGTGGGATCGTTCCCCATGTGCCACTTGCCGAGGAACGCCGTCTCGTAGCCGGCCTTTCGCAGCGCGGCGGGAAACGTCGTCAGACGGTGGCTCAGGCGATTGCGGGCGACGTTGTCGATGATGCCGTGCTGCGACGGGAACTGGCCCGTGAGGAGCGTCGCGCGGTTGGGCGAGCAGAGCGGAACGGCGTGGAAGGAGTTCGCGAAGTGCGCGCCCTCGGCGGCCAGCCGATCGATGTTCGGCGTCTCGATCCACGGATGCCCCGCCGCGCCGAGCTCGTCCCAGCGCAGGTCGTCCACCACGATCACGACGATGTTGGGCCGAGCCCCGACGCTGGGCACCTGAGCGGGGAGGAGGGCGACGCCGGTAAGGAGCGCCAACGTCGCCAGCGTGACCGACGCGCGGCCATGGAGCGGGGCGATCATGGCGACAAGATACGCCTTCCCTGGTCGCGCCGCTGCGAGCAGGCGGAACATGATGCGATCGTGCGCTAGCCGCTCTTCGTGGTTGCTACTCCAAAGCAGTGCGAATATCCATCATCATCCGTCACGAAGAACTCCGTCTGACCGTAGTCGCGCTCGCTGATCTCCGACACGGCATAGCCGAGCCTTTCCAGGCGAGCTCTCAGTCCGTGGAGGTCACTGGGCACCCAGTACAACCGAACGCCTTCGTAGCTCTCTGGCTTGATCGGAGTCCCTGCTCGTTGATTGAGCCAGAAGTACAACCGGTCATCGTGAACCATGCAGCCGATGAGGCGACCGTCCTGCCACATCGCTCGGTCCATCGTCAGACCGAGACCCTCTACCCAAAAGCGCAAGCTCTTCTCGAGATCCGCGCTCGGGATGACCGGCATACACGATTCCATCTGAGAGCTCAAGAGAGTCGAGAGGAGAGTTTGTGGAAAGCGGCGGCGCCCAACCAGTGAGCTCGGTCTTCCGCGGCGATGGGATCGTCAATGGGGCCGGACAGCGTACCGCAGAACGATCGCGCCGTCGCCGAAGCGACGTTCGCAGAGCTCTCAGGATTGATCGGCGAGCCGGCCCGTTGAACAGTTCAAACCGGTGGCAGCAGCTGAGTCCCCCAGGGATCATCGATCGCGATCAGCCACCGCCCATCCGCTTGGCGTCGGAGGACGTCCGTTGACTCGCCGCCGAGCACCACTGGCGCCCCTGTCGGGTCAGTCCCCCGAAGGCTCCAGCGGCCGAGGCATAGTGCCAGATCGCCGACCTCGATGACGTGCTGCGCCTCCGAGGTCAGGGTCGCGCGCAGCGCGACGAAGCCGGCGAGCGCCTCGCGGAGCTCGGCTGAACCGCGAGCCACCTGTCCCGGACGCGCGATCAGGATCGCGTCGGCCTCATAGAGCCGAACCGCGGCGGTCAGGTCGCCGTTGTTTATGGCGCGTGTCAGTTGGTTGACGGTATCGAGCGGCGTCTGCATCGGGCTCTCGGGACTTGGTCAACGGCCGGCACCGATCTGATGCCGAGGACTTCGCCTGACGACTTGCGCATCAGCTGCAGGCCCTCAGGGTGGCGCCCGCAACAAACTACGCTTCCGCTATGGACACCGGAAGCGCCGTGCCCGCGGGGAGCACTCACCCGCATGTCGTGTTGGACGGCGCCACCGAACTACTGTTTTCTCCGCCTGGCCAGCCAGCTGGAAAAGCGCTCTTCGCGCGCTCGTTCGTGCGCGACCTCGGCTTCATCTACCTTAGCGATCGCTTCGGAGCCCGCCATCATGGTCACCCAGCGCGGAATCTCGCGTTGGTCGGCGCCGGCTACAATACGCCACATCAGGTCGGCAGCGATTCTGCTCCGCTGCTGGATGCGGCGCTGCCCTTCGGCTGCGGTGGCTTGTCTTGGCGCACCGAAGTACCCGGGCCATCCTGGACGCTGCGCGATGCGAACGAGCTCGTTCCAGTTCTGA
>DATFFQ010000169.1:0-12893 GCA_035249955.1 Gemmatimonadaceae bacterium | reverse complement strand
GCCCCCGCCAGTCGGGCAGACGAACGTCCACCAACGCGTTCGCATGCACGTGCGCGTCTCCGGCGTGGCCGAAGATGACGCCCCGAATCCCGGTGGAAGCCAGCGCCGCGCGAACACCTCGCACATAGTCGGCCAGCCGATCGGGCGGAACGCAGCCGTCCTCGATGAGCTGCATCGACTTGAGAGAGGGGTCGAGCCGCGACAGGATCGGGCTCGCGGCGTGGCGCAGCGACCACAGCGCGCCCTCCGCGTCGGGCTCCAGCGCGACGTTCACGATCGTCGCGCCCGCGCGCGCGAGCGTCTGGCCCAGTGTCGCCGCCGCGCTCGACACGTCCAGCGCGTCGCTCCCCTCGAAACTCGACAGGAGAACGGCCGCGGCGTCACCAGCCAGGGCGGGTACTGCCGGTACCGCCAGCTCGAGAAAGGTGCGATCCAGGAGCTCGCACGCCGCCGCGCCGCTCTCCCTCGCCAGGCGCGCACCCTCGGCCGCCCCATCGAGCGACGAGAATGCGGCGAGCACGCTGGCCGTGGAGTCAGGCAGAGCATCGAGCACGAGCTCGGCGGCCACCACCAGCGCCAGTGTTCCCTCGCTGCCAACGATGAGATCGACGAGATCGCTCGTGGCCACACTCTCCGCGACCGCGTAGCCGGAGGAGTTCTTCCTCACTTCTGGCCAGCCGCTCAGCGCCGGCGCCAGGCGGCCGACCGATGCGCCGCCGAGCTCCGCGAGTCGGCTGATCGCCTCGACATCGCGCGGCATCGCCCCGCCGCGACGGACCACCGCGCGTGTGCCGTCCTCGAACACACAATCCAGCGCCGATACCCAGGCTCGCGTCGCGCCATGGCGCAGTGAGTGCGATCCGGCGGCATTGGTGGCGATCATGCCACCGACGGTGCAGAAGGCGCCGCTTGACGGGTCGACGGGGAAGTGCAGCCCGTGCTCCCGCGCTCGCTGGTTCACGGCGTCTCGAATCGCACCGGCGCCCACCCACACGCGGCGCTGCGCCGCGTCGACGGGATGAATGTCGGTGAGGCGGCTGAGATCGACGATCACTCCGGGACCGACGGCACCACCGGCCATGCCGCTCCCCGACCCACGAGGAACGAGCGGCCTTCGACTCTCCCACGCCCACCGCACGAGCGCCGCGACATCATCGCCATCGCGCGGCACCGCCACCGCCTCCGGGATCGCCCGCGCGATCCCGGCACCTTCGGCGTAGAGCGCGCGGGAGAGGAGATCGGCACGAAAGAGGCCGCGGAAGGGAAAGGGTGGTCGCGTACGAGGGTCAGGTGAGAGAGGTGACGAGAGTGGAGTGAGTAACAACGACTCGAGTGAACAGCATGAGAGGGGTGATGGATTCATCACCGCATCTCATGCTCTTCACCCTGGTCGCTGTCACTTACTCCACTCGCATTACTAGCATCACGGACTTCCCCTGCCAGGAGCTCCCGCCCCACATTCCTTCGTCACGCGCCTAGAGCCCGAGGTTACTGACCACCGGCGGATCCACCGAGTAGTCGTAGAATCCCTTCCCCGATTTCCGCCCGAACATCCCGGCCAGGACCATCCGCTTGAGGAGAGGGGGTGGAGCGTACCGCTTCTCACGGTACTCGTCGAACATGATCTCGGCGATCTTGTACGTGGTATCGAGACCGACGAAGTCGAGCAGCGTGAACGGTCCCATCGGGTACCCGGTGCCCAGCATCATCCCCTTGTCGATGTCCTGCACCGACGCGACGCCGCTCTCGAGCGCGTTGATCGCGTCGATGAGATAGGGCACGAGCAGCAGATTCACGACGAAGCCCGAGTTGTCCTTTGCGGCGATCGGCTCTTTGCCGATGGCCCGGGCGAAGTCGTAGGCGCGGCGGAAGGTCTCGTCGCTCGTCGTCACCGTGCGTACGACTTCCACCAGCTTCATCACCGGCACCGGATTGAAGAAGTGGAGCCCAACCATCCGATCGGCGCGGGTCGTCGCCGCGGCCATCGCCGCGATCGTCAGGCTCGACGTGTTCGACGCGAAGATCGTCCGTGGCGGGCAGAGCCCGTCGAGCTCCTTCCACATCGCGTTCTTGAGCTCGAGGTCTTCCACGACCGCCTCGATCACGATGTCGGCGTCCTTGAGATCGCTCACCTCGGTGGTGAAGTGGAGATTGCCCAGCGTCTTGTCCCGCTGCTCCGAGGTCAGCTTGCCTTTCTCCACCGTCTTGCCGAGCTGCCGCTCGATCCCGGCGCGGCCACGCTGGCAGAGCGCGTCGGACACCTCGCGCACCCGGGTCACGAAACCAGACTGCGCCGACACCTGCGCGATGCCGCTTCCCATGAGTCCGGCACCGAGCACGCCTACCGTCTTGATGTCCGTCATAGTCCTCGAGTGGTGAAAAGTCGTGGCAGCGCCCACAGTGGCGCCGCCGGCGCCTATCAGATGTCGATGCGAATCACGCGGGCGCTGGTCGCGAGCTTCGACAGCAGAGATTGGCGGGGCGCGTCGCCACGCTCCAGTCGGTCCAGCACCTGCTCCAATGCCACCCGAATCCGCTCCGTGCTCCCGCGGTGGGCGCGCGCGATGGCGTAGCCAAAGCCGGTGCCGAGGACGGCGGGGGCGATCGCGACCAGCGGAAGGACACCGAGCACCAGCAGCACGCCGGCGCCGACCACGTTGACGCCGGCCACGCTCCCTCCCGACGCCACGAACTGGTTCCGGATGTTGGAGACGTCGGCGTCGAGGCGCACGAACACGCGATTCGGGTCCACGGCGACCACGGCCGCCGACACCTCGTGTGCGCGTGCCAGGTGGTACCCGCGACCCCCCACATTGAGAGCGCGGCGCATCCCCGTGAAAAATCCGGGCTCGCGCTCCCACACCGTGCGATCGGGGAAGTGTCGCTTCACCTGGAGGCACTCTTCGCTGGTCATCCACGAGTCGAGCGCGGCCAACACACTCTCGGGCGTGCCCTCCACCGCTCGCGACGCCGAGACGACGCCGCTCCCGAACATCCGCGCCATCACGCCTTGATCGTCCGGCATCCCCGAGCGCGACCGCTCCTCCGCCAGCGCCTGGCGCAGGAAGTCCGGCGAGATGCCCACCTCCTTGCCCACCTCGAGGAGCCGCTCGGCGGTCATCATCTCGCCGGTGTCGGCGGCGGCCGCCTGAAGCTCCGCCGCGCGCAACAGGACCCGCTCGAGCGCCGCGCGGTCGAGCGGCCCCTGCGGAACGGGAACGGAAGAGCGATCCTCGGCCACGTCAGTCAGATCCCGCCCAGCACGACCTCGAGCTGGCGATCGAGGGCATCCCGGATCGTGTCGGGGAGCGGAAAGGTGCGGGCGAGCGCTGCCTTCGCGTCACCGGTGACCGACGCGTTCGCCGAGCGCAGGTAGTATCGCGCATAGCCATCGGCCAGCTCGGGCGCGACGCGCTCGAGCAGCATGTGACCGCCGCGCACCAGCGCACTGCTCGTATACCGCGCCCCGACCCCGCTTCGCTGCTCGCTCGGCGTGATGTTGTCGTTGACGGCGCTACCGGCCACCTGCGATGCCGCCTCGTGCGCGAACACGTAGATGGCCTCCACCGCCGCGCCTTCGTTGTCGGGGAAGCTGGTGGTGATGGCCGTCCCGCCCCCACTTGGCGTCACCGTGCGTCCCTCGCCGTCCAGCGGCAGCGAGACGAGAAAGTCGCCGGCGGTGAGGCGCGTGCCATTCAGGTATCCGCGCAGCTTTGGGTAGTACTGGTTGCTCCACATCGTGTCGAGACGAGCGAGCACGACGGCGCGCTCCCGCTGCTGCTGATTCCAGTAGGCGCGGTAGAACTTCTCGTCCTCGTCGCGCATCGAGGTCGCGAACGTGCGCACCCACTCGCGATCGGCGGCGGTGGGAAATGCGGCCGCGAGCGTCGCGACGATGGCCTGCGTTCGTGCGTCCGAGGCGCGCCGGGGATCCCCGCCCGTCTGGAGGAAGGTCTGGATCGCGATGTACAGGTCTTCCCACGAGCCGAAGTAGAGCGCGAGGAACTGCGAGTTGGTGAGCTCCGGGTTGGTGCGCATGCGCGTGCGCAGGACGTCGCGGTTCAGGTCGAGCTGGGTGATGACGTTCGCGCTGTTCTTCCGTGTCGCGATCTGCTCGCGGTAGCCGCGCCGGAAGAAGGGAACCTGCGCCGTGTCGTCCTGAAGCATCGCGAACCCGTGCAGCCACAGGTCGACGTGATATCGCGAGCGCACCGGCCATGGTCGATCGCTGCGCTGCTGGAGTACTCCGCCCGACGTGCCACCGCCCGCCGTCGCGCACGCTGTCGTCGCGAGCACGAGCGCGAGCAGGAGCGCTCGGGTGCCGGGGCGGATCCGGCCGCGCCTCATCGTCGGCTGCTCAGGCCAGCGATTCGATGATGAGCGCGATCCCCTGCCCGCCGCCAATGCAGGCGGTGCCAAGGCCGTACCGCTTGCCGGAGGCGCGCAGCGCGTGCAGCAGGTGCGCCGTGATCCGCGCCCCTGACGCCGCCAGCGGGTGACTCAGGGCAATGGCGCCACCGTGGATGTTCAGCTTCTCGCGCGGAATGTTGAGCTCGCGCTCCACCGCGCACGCCTGTGGAGCGAACGCCTCGTTCACCTCGATGAGATCCATGTCGCCGAGCGACATCCCGGCTCGCTCGAGGGCAATCCGCGACGCGGGCACAGGACCGATTCCCATGATCTTGGGATCGACACCCGCGGCTCCCCACGCCACGAGCCGGCCGAGCGGCTCGAGTCCGCGCTTCTTCGCGAACTCGGCGCTGGAGACGACGAGCGCACCCGCACCGTCGCCGATACCCGACGCGTTGCCGGCGGTTACCACGCCGTCGGCCTTGAAGTAGGGCCTCAGCTTGCTGAGCGCCTCGAGCGATGTATCGGGTCGCATGTGCTCGTCGCGGGCGAACGCTTCCATCTGGCGCGTCTTGGGGTTCTTCACCGGCACGGCCACGATCTCATCGGCAAAGACGCCTTCGTCCCAGGCGGTCTTTGCCAGCTGCTGCGAGCGCAGCGCAAACTCGTCCACGCAGCCGCGATCGAGCTTGTACTGGTCGGCCAGATTCTCGGCCGTCTCGGCCATCGAGAACCCGGCGACCGGGTCCTTCAGTGATTCCCAGAGTGAATCTTCCAGCGGCGGGCTCTTGCCCAGCGGCGTGCCCCAGCGCAATCCGCGCACCACGTGCGGCGCCTGCGACATGGACTCGCCGCCGCCGACCAGACACGCTTCGGCGTCGCCGGTGATGATTTCCTGCGCGCCGTTCACGATCGCCTGGAAGCCCGATCCGCACAGGCGGTTCACGGTGAGCGCCGGCGTCTCGATGGGACAGCCGGCCTTCAGCGCGACGTGCCGTGCGAAGTAGATCGTATCGAACGTGGTCTGGAGGACGTTCCCGAAGATCGAGTGCTGGATCTCGTCTGGGGCCAGCCGCGCGCGCTCGAGCGCCGCTTTCGCGGCGTGCACGGTGAGGTCCACGGCGCCCATGTCCTTGAGCGAGCCGCCGAAGGTGCCGAACGGAGTCCGGACGGCGGAGAGAAATACGATATCGCGAGTGGAGCCCTGGGTTTTCACGAGTCGTTACCGAATGCGTTGTGCCGGGAGGGGTGCCGCAGAGCGGCCGTGTGCGGCCATAAACGCTGCGGCCGCGCCATCTTCGAAAGATGCGCGGCCGCATATGCCGATTCAAGCGCGCCGAGCGCGTCCTTCACCGCGTCGAGACCAGAATCGCTCCGCTCCGGTGTCCGGCGCCGAATCGCTGTGTCGCCTCGCGGCCGTCCAGAAAGCGCACCTCGCGCACCCGGGAGATGTTCACGTCACCGAGCGCCGGCACCCCGCCCACCGGAATGTTGTCCACGTACACCACGAGCTCCTCGGCCGGTCCACGAGGGCGCAGGAAATGCGGCCGGAGCCGCTCCACGAGCTGATAGACATTGTTCACATTGGCCGAGGCGATCTCCTCCGCCGTAATCACGTTGCGGGATCGCGATGTGCCGCCGCTCTCGCGCGATCCGCCGCTGGCGCAGCCGGTGAGCGCCATCACGGCCAGGAGGGCTCCAAACAAACGGGTGCGGGATGCGTGCATGTCTCGTCCTCCACCGGAGTGCCATCGCGGAATGAAAGAAGCGACGTCGGTCATTGCTCACCGCGCCGCGCGAACGCGCTTCACGATCCAGTCGCCGACCGCGCGTGTGCCCAGTGTACCGCCCAGATCGGGCGTCGTCACGTTGGCCGCGACGGCGTCGCGCACGGCCTGCTCGACCGTGGCCGCGGCCTCGGCTTCACCGAGCGTCTCGAGCATCATGGCGACGGTGAGGATGGCCGCCATGGGGTTGGCCTGATCCGTTCCAGCGAGCGGAGGCGCGCTGCCGTGCACCGGCTCGAACATGGCGATCGCTCCCGGGTTCCGATTCGCGCTTGGTGCCATCCCGAGACCGCCCACCAGCATCGAGGCCAGGTCGGACAGGATGTCGCCGAACAGGTTGCCCGTCACGATCACCTGGAACGACTCCGGCGTTCGGATGAGATCCATCGCCATCGCGTCGATGTACCGCGTGTCGCGCTCGATCTCCGGATACTCCTCTCCCACCTCGGCGAACACCCGTCGCCAGAGCGCGTGCGCGGGGATGGCATTGGCCTTGTCGGCCATGGTGACGCGCCGCTTGCCATTGGTGCGCGCCCACTCGAACGCGTGGCGGACGATGCGCTCGACGCCGCGGCGGGTGTTGAGCTCCTCGGCGATGGTGATCTCGTCAGGCGTTCCCTGCTTGAAGGTACCGCCCATCGACACGTAGAGCCCCTCGGTGTTCTCGCGGAAGATCGTCAGATCGATGTCGCGCGTGGTCTTTCCCTTGAGCGGCGTGAGGCGCTCGTCGAACAGCCGCGCCGGCCGCTCGTTCACGTACAGGTCGAGCTGAAAGCGCATCCCGAGCAGGATGTCCCGGGCGTGCTCGTTGCCGGGCACGCGGGGATCACCCAGGGCGCCGACGAAAATGGCATCGAACTCGTTGCGCAGCCGCTCCATCTCACCGGGCGGCATCGTCTCGCCGGTGCGGAGGTAATGATCGGCGCCGAACGGCAGCTGCTCGATGACGAAGCGGGTATCGCAGCGCTGCTCGACAGTGGCGAGGACCTCGAGCGCCTTGGCAACCACCTCCGGTCCGATGCCGTCTCCGGCGATCACGGCGAGCTTGTGCATCGACGAGTCGTGTCCTTGGCTGTGGAGACGGACCGAGGTGGCGCTACGGAGCGGGTGTGAGCACCGAGTCGGCTCGAGCGCTATCGCTCTGCATCGCATCCGGTCGTGAGAGCACGTACACGTACGACGCGACGGCGCGAATCTGCTCGGGGGAGAGCTGTGTCTCGAACGCCGGCATGGCGATGTTCGCCGCCTTCGGCTCGGCGACGCCGGTGGCGATGACACGCTGGATGAACGCGATGGAGCCGTCGCCGTGCAGCCAGTCGCTGTCGAGCAGCGGCGGTCCGAGCGTCGCCATCCCCTCACCGGCGGCCCCGTGGCATGTGAAGCACCGTCCCTGTCGGTGAAAGATCGAGTCGCCCGCCGCGCTGTCGGCGACACTGACGACAGCGATCGGCGCGGCGTCATCGGCGGCGGCGGAATCGCTCCCCTCATCATGTGAGGGGAGACTGTCCGCCGGCGCCGAGTCGGGGCGCGGGCCATCGGGAAGCGAGTAGGCGATGCTGGTGTCGCCGATCGCGCCGGGCCGATCCTCGCCGCCACAGGCGGCGACAACGAGCGCGGCAGCCGCGAGTGCCGCGCCGAGGTTCATGGCTCGGTGACTTCCCGGCCGCACGCAATGCAGAACTTCCAGCTGTTGTCCAGCTCCGTATTGCACGCCGGACAACGCCGGATGGTGAGGTTCTGCCCGCAATGCGGACAGAACACGGCGCGCCGATCGTCCGGAAGGGCGCCCCCGCAGTAGCGACATGGTCCGCCAATCACGCCCTGGCTCCCGCTTCGAGTGGTCGCGGCCATCGCCGCGAAGTCGTGGGGTGGTGTGGTCACGCCTGACGACATGAACGCCGGCGGTGGAGGTGTGGGTGGCCGGCTGGGCGCCGGGCGCGGCGGCAGGTCCTCGCCGCGTCCGCCGGCTCCCACCGCGGCGGCGACGGATGCCATCGCCTCGCTTGGTGCCGACGACTGCTCGAAGCGACGCCGCGCATCCTGAGACAGCGTCACGCGCGATGCCGCAAACTCGCGGAAGATCGCCGTGTTGGGATTCGGTGAGCCGAGCTCGCGCCGTATCGACTCCTGCATGCTCTCGTCGCCGGAGAGGTAGCCCCGCTCTCCGGCGAGCAGACGGCAGAGGGCGAACTCGTAGTCCTGGTTGGTATCGATCTCCAATTCGCGACGGTTGTGTCGATAGGGAATCAGGCTCTGGTACACCTCGGCGACCTCGAACGGCCGGCTCAGATACTCCGGGTAGCCGTTACGAATGTTCTGCAGGAGGCGTCGAAACATGCGATCGAGTTCATCCATAGTGTTTTCATCCGTGGCGGTCCCGCATCTCCCTCGTCCCTGACACGTAGGACGGGGAAGGACCTAATTAGGTGCGCGGGGCTCACGCTTCCGCAAGGCCCGTACGTCGGCGAGGAGGATCGAGCGTTGGACCAGCAGTCGGGCCGGCACTCGTGGCCCCTTTGGCTCGCCGCCGCGCTTCTCACGCTGCTCGGTCTCCTGCCCGTCGCCAACTGGCTCACCGGCGGACGCGCCATCCCGTGGTGGGGAGCCGCCGTTCGCGAGTGGAGCACCGTCGGTCTTGGCGTCGTGCTGCTCGCCGTCGCGCTCGCACGAGCCTTCGGCGACCGACTCGATGCACTCCACGAGCGTGTCACCAGGCTCGTGCTCGGCTCCACACCGCGCGCCTTTCTCCTCGCCGCCGCATCGCTCGCCTTCGTGCTGTCGGCGGCCGCGTCGATCTACTGCTTCGCGCGCCAACCGCACCTGATCGACGAGATGGCGCAGCTCTGGCACGCGCGCATCCTGCTCGCCGGACGACTTGCCCTCCCGACCGATCCGAATCCCGAGTTCTTCTCGGCGCTGCACGTCATCGACGCCGGCGGCAAGTGGTACTCGCACTTCCCCGTGGGCGGCCCGGCCATCCTCGCCCTTGGAATGCTCGCCGGCGCGGTGTGGCTCGTCAATCCGCTGCTGATCGCGCTGTGCGTCGCGTGCGTGTATCGCTTCGCGCGCATCGCCTACGGCGACGCCACGGCGCGCGTC
Organism: Gemmatimonadaceae bacterium; assembly: GCA_035249955.1. Lineage (GTDB taxonomy): Bacteria > Gemmatimonadota > Gemmatimonadetes > Gemmatimonadales > Gemmatimonadaceae > DATFFQ01. The sequence goes on along the minus strand of DATFFQ010000169.1, from coordinate 3,657 downwards.
GCCGCCGTGCTGCTCGCGCTCTCCCCGTTCGTCGTCTTCATGGGTGGCACGCAGATGAATCACGTGCCCGCGCTCGCCCTCACGTGGCTCGCGCTCGCCGCGACGGCCGAGTGGCGGGAGAGCGGCACGCCGGTGCGTTCGCGGCGGTGCGCGATGGTCATCGGGGCCAGTATCGGTGCGCTGATCGCCATTCGGCCGCTCGACGGTGCGATCGTCGGCGCCGTGGTGGGGGTCTTTCAGCTGCCGACGCTGCTGCGCGAGCGGCGCTGGAGCGGACTGGCCGTGCAGCTGGCCGCGGCGGCCGTTCCGGTCGCGCTCCTGCTGTGGAGCAACGCGCTCACCACGGGGCACCCACTTCGCATGGGTTACGAGGTGATGTGGGGCGCCGACGAGGGGCTCGGGTTCCGCCAGGGCGCGACCGGGGAGATGCACACGCCGCGGCGCGCACTGGTTCTCGCGTCGGCCAATCTCATGCGCGTGAACCTCTACCTGCTCGAGTGGCCGATTCCGGCGCTGCTGCTCGCTGTCGTCACCCTCGTGCTCGTTCGTCGCGTATCGCGCTGGGATGGGCTCCTGCTCTCGCTGGTCGGCGCGATCGTGGGCGCGTATGCCCTCTACTGGCACGAGGGGTTCCATCTGGGACCGCGCTACCTCTTCATCGCGATGCCGGCGGTGGTGATCCTGGTGGCCCGCGCTCCAGGTCTCATCGCCGAGCGTCTCAGTGGAACGGCGCGCCGGGCAGTGGCGCTCGTCCTTCCGCTCTGCGTCGCCGCCTCGCTGCTCTGGCCAGCCAGTGTGAGCGGCGCACTCCTGCGCGCCCGGCAGTATCACTCGTCACTGTGGATCCTGAAGGTCGACCTCGAGCGGCAGGTGGCGGAGTCCTCGCTCGATCGGGCGCTCGTGTTCGTGCACGAAGGGTGGGGCGCGCGTCTCATGGCGCGCCTGTGGGCGTTGGGCGTCCCGCGCACGCAGGCCGAGCAGGTCCTGCGCGGCAGCGACGCGTGCGCGCTGGAGCACTGGCTTCGCGGTGAAGAAGCCCGGCCGGCGGCCGATTCCGCCGGCCGCCTGAGCCGTCTGGCGGCACTCTCGACGGGAGGGACCACGATCCGACCGAGGCCCGACCGCACGCCCGATTCGTCGCTTCGCTTTGCTGACGACGCTCCGTTCACCGGCGAATGCGCGGCGGAGCTGGCCGCCGATGAAGCGGGGGTGAGCCTCTATCCGCCCTTCCTGCGCCTCAATCGGCCTGCGGCGAGCGGTCGTGTGGATGGCAGCGTGATCTTCGTGCGCGACCTCGGTGCGCACAACGAGGTGTTGCGCGAACGATTCGGCGACCGCCGCTGGTATCGGTACGCGCCGCGACGCGGGCCCGGCGATGACTCGCCGGTGTTCGTTCCGTATCGGTGAGCGCGCTGGACTGACCCGAGACGGTCAGTCGTTCACGCGCCGATCGCGCGGCGGTGTCGTGCCGAGGAGATGGCCTTCAGCACGGCAGGCGTGCGCACCACCCGCCGCGGCGCGAGGCGAGGCTGGGAGGACGCTGTGGCCCGCGCCCGCAGGATGTGGAAGATCGCGACGAGACCATCCCGCCACGTGATCTTCTTTCCTTCCGCGTACGTTCGGCCGTGGTAGCTGATGGGCACCTCGTACACGCGCGCCCCCATCTGCGACAGCCGCGCGACCATCTCGGGCTCGATGCCGAAGCGCCGGTTCGTGAGACGCATCGCTCGGAACACTTCGGCAGAGAACGCCTTGTAGCCCGTTTCCATGTCGGTCACGTTCAGGTCGGTGAACATGTTCGACAGGAGGGTGAGGCATCCGTTGCCGAGGCGGTGCCAGAAGTAGAGCACGCGCTTGGCGCCGCTGCCGCCGAAGCGCGTGCCCAGCACGGCGTCGGCGCGTCCGTCCAGAATCGGACCGATGAGCGTGGGAACGTCAGTCGGGTCGTACTCCAGGTCGGCGTCCTGGATGAGGACGATGTCGCCGGTGATGGACTCGCGTGCGGTCAGGATCGCGGCTCCTTTGCCGCGATTTCGATCGTGTCGTACGACCACCAGCCGCCCTTCGCGTCCAGTGGCCCGGCTGCGCAGCCGCACGAGCGTCGCATCGGTGGAGCAGTCATCGACGGCGATGACCTCGAGGGCGACCCCGGACGGCTCCAGCTGCTCCTCGAGCGCTTCCAGCGCGTCGAGCGTGCCGTCGATCGTGGCCTCCTCGTTGTAGCAGGGGACGATCACACTCAGCGTGACGGGCGACGAGGTCGACAGGAGTGACATCAGTTCTTCTCTGCGCGCTCCACCTGCTTGTCGATATCGGTCTGGTACTGGCCGCGGTGGGACCCGCCCACGCGATTGACGACGCGCTCGACGACGTTCTGCTGGTTCTTCCGGGCATCCTTGAAGCCCATGAAGTAGCCGACGCTGATGCCGAACACTATGAGAAATATCACCCTGAACATGATCGCTCCGATCCGAGAGAAACCCTTCTACAACAGACTTGCTCTCGAATCGACCGGTAACAGTCGCGGAGGCGGCAGCTCCTCGGGGCGAGGGAAGGGGTCGGGCTCCAGCGTTTTGGCGCCGCGGGCGCGGCGGTCGCGCAGCCAGTCGTCGAAGCCGGAGGGCACGGCTCCCGCGCTCGTGCTCTGCTCCGCGGCCGCACGCATGGCGAGCATGTTGGCGTATTCGTTCTGCGGATGACCGGCGTGGCCGCGCACCCAGCGCCAATAGACGTGATGCGGCCGCGCCAGATCGACGAGCTCCTGCCAGAGCAGGAGGTTCTCGATCGACCCGCCCTTGCGTCTCCATCCGCGCGGGATCCAGTCCATCACCCACGAGGTCATGCCGTCCACCAGGTACCGTGAATCGCTGGTGAAGCGAATGGCGAAGCGATTCCGCTTTGCCGACAGAATGTGCAGTGCCTCGATCGCCGAGCGCAGCGCCATACGATTGTTCGTGGACGCCGGCTCGGAGAGCCAGTAGTCGCAGCGCACGATCTCTCCGCTCGTCCCCCGTGCCACCTCGATGATGCCGCCGGCACCACCGGGGTTCTCCCCTTCGCGCCCGTTGCCGAGGCACGACTCGTCGGCGTAGATGGCCGCGACCCGCGGCGCCGTCACGATCTGCGCTTCATCGAATCACCTGAATGTCGTCGAGCTCATCGAGGTAGAAGGTCATCGCCTCACCGGTGGTCGGATGCACCGCCTCGATGACCTCACGCCCGTCGCGCAGCGCGAGCGAGCGTGGCGTGACGACATACTCCGTTCCCCGCCGGTAGATGGCGATGCGACGCCCGTCCACGATCGAGCGCTCGAGCACGTCGTACTGCCGGTGACTGAACTGGGCCATGTTGCGAGGTGAGAGGGTAAGAGCGGGAGAGCCCTTCATCGGGCCGCCTGGCGATGGGCTAACGAGAGTGATTTCCAGCGATGGACCTGGAGGTCCCTCTGCTCGGCCACCTAGCAAGGGACTGACGGGAGTGATTTAGTGATTCAGCACTGCTTGAGAGAGTAAAGCGTAAGGGTGTGCCCCGTTACGCTCTTAGCTCCTACCTCCTACTGAATTACTGGAAATCACTCCCGTTAGTCCGTTGCTCGGCGGCCAAACAGAGGGGTCTCCAGGTCCATCGCTGGAAATCACTCTCGTTAGCCCATCGCCA
>DATFFQ010000168.1:0-13020 GCA_035249955.1 Gemmatimonadaceae bacterium | reverse complement strand
GCCAGGGCGGACGTGGCGGCGGACGCGGCGGCCAGGGTGGCCGTGGTGGCCGCGGCGGTCAGGGTGGCGGTCGCGATGGCCGGCACCAGGGCGGACGCGACGCCGGACGTGATGGCGGCCGCGAAGGCGGCGAGCTGGTCGAGAACGTGATCGCGATCAATCGCGTCGCGAAAGTCGTGAAGGGTGGTCGCCGCTTCTCCTTCAACGCGCTCGTCGCCGTGGGAGATGGGCAGGGACGCGTCGGCGTGGCGACCGGAAAGGCCAACGAAGTCTCGGAGGCCGTGCGCAAGGCAGTGGACGCGGCGCGCCGGCACATGCTTCACGTGCCGCTCACCGGCGGGACCATCCCGCACGAGGTGATCGGAAAGCATGGCGCGGGCCGTGTGCTCATGAAACCGGCCGCTCCGGGAGCCGGCGTCATCGCCGGCGGCGCCGTGCGGGCCGTGCTCGAGTGCGCGGGAGTCGCGGACATCCTCACCAAGAGTCTGGGGTCCACGAACCCGCACAACATGGTTCGCGCGGCCCTGCACGGGCTGCAGAGCCTCACCACCGTCGATCAGATCGCTCGCGAGCGCGAGATCGATCCTTCGCTGCTGGGCTACCGGTCGCGTGCCCGATCGAAGGAGGCGGCGAATGCCTAGAACCTTCGTCTGGCACCGGACGCGTGGACCCACGCGCACCAAGGCGCTGGACACGGCGGCCACGCGGCTGCGCATCAAGCAGGTGCGCAGTGAGATCGGTCATTCCTGGCGTATGCGCCGGACGCTCCGGGCCATCGGGCTGCGCCATCACCAGGACGAGGTGGTGAAGCCGAACTCGCCTTCGCTGTTGGGCCAGCTCAAGCAAGTGCGCCACCTCGTCGAGGTGACGCCCGTCGAGGAGTAGCGCGTGAACAACAAGGAGAAGATCGGCCTGCACAACCTCGCCGCCGCCGCCGGCTCCCATCGGGACCGCAAGCGCGTGGGGCGTGGGCCGGGCTCGGGGAAGGGCAAGACCGCCGGCAAGGGACACAAGGGCATCAAGGCGCGCGCGGGTCACCATGGACCCGGCGGCGGCAAGCCGCGGTTCGAGGGCGGACAGATGCCGCTCACCCGCCGACTGCCGAAGCGCGGCTTCACGAACCCGTTCCGGACCGAGAATCAGATCGTGAACCTCAGCGACCTGGAGCGCCTGCCCGAGGGCCAGGAGGTCACGCAGGAGACGCTGGTGGCCGCCGGCCTGGTGCGAGCCGGCAAGGGGCCTGCAAAGTTGCTCGCCAATGGAGATATTTCCCGGTCGGTGACGGTGCGCGGCCTGAAGATGAGCGCGTCCGTCCGCGAGAAGATCTTGGCGGCCGGAGGCCGCGTCGAGGAGTAACATGGCCCAACCCAACGCAGCCGCGGCGATCGGCAATCTCTTCAAGACGCCCGAGCTGAAGGTCAAGATCGGCTTCACCCTGTTGTGCCTGCTGATCTACCGGATCGGCGCGCACATCACGGCGCCCGGAATCGATGTGGTGGCGCTGCGCGACTACTTCGCGAATCAGGGACAGCAAGGGCTCCTCGGGATCTACGACCTCTTCGTGGGCGGCGGCCTGTCGCGGGCGACGGTGTTCGCGCTGGGCATCATGCCCTACATCTCGGCCAGCATCTTCATGCAGATCGCCACCGCCGTCGTGGCATCGCTGGAGAAGCTGCAGAAGGAGGAGGAAGGGCGGAAAAAGATCACGCAATGGACCCGATACCTCACCGTCCTGCTGGCGATCGTACAGGCATACGGGTTCGCGCTGTTCACCGAGTCGCTCCCGGGCGCGGTGAGTGATCCGGGCTTCGGCTTCCGCATCGAGATGGTGCTCTTCCTCACGACCGGCGCGATCTTCGTGATGTGGCTGGGTGAGCAGATCACCGAGCGCGGCATCGGCAACGGTGCCAGTCTGCTGATCTTCTTCTCGATCGTCGAGCGCATCTGGCCAGGCATCATCCAGACGTGGGGCTTCGTGTCGACGGGCGCGCTGAGCGTGCTCGGGCTGCTGGCGCTGCTCGTCATGATGGTGCTCGTCGTGGCGGCGACGATTGCCGTCACGGTGGCGGCGAGGCGGGTTCAGATCCAGATCCCGCAGCGGACAATGGCCCGGGGGCGACAGCGTGAGGCGGCGAAGAACTTCATCCCGCTCCGGCTCAACTCGGCCAACGTGATGCCGATCATCTTCGCGCAATCGGTGATCGTCGTGCCTGGCGCGATCGCCGAATTCAGCGGGAACCCCAGGCTCCAGGGCTTTGCCGAGATCTTTCAGCCGGGCACCGTGTGGTACTTCATCGCCTCGGCCGTGCTGATTCTCTTCTTCACCTACTTCTACACGTCGATCATCTTCAATCCGGTCGACATTGCCGAGAACCTGAAGAAGCAGGGCGGCTTCATCCCCGGCGTGAAGCCCGGCGCGAAGACCGCTGAGTACATCGACCGAGTGGTCACGCGGATCACGCTTCCGGGCGCGATCTTCCTCACGCTGATCGCGCTCCTGCCGATCTTCATCGCCGACCGGATGAACGTCCCGTTCGCGTTCGGCGGCACGTCGCTCCTGATCGTCGTTGGCGTCGGGCTCGACACCATCCAGCAGCTTCAGCAGCACCTCCTGCTGCGAAAGTACGACGGCTTCATGAAGAAGGGCCGCGTGCGGTTCCGCGGCCGTCAAACCACCGGCTATTAGGGCGTGGCGGACAGCTGGCCGCAGCGGGACGATCGCTGGCCCTATCCGACCAGCTCACGGTAAGCGCATGAACATCCTGCTGCTTGGCCCCCCGGGCGCCGGAAAGGGCACGCAGGGCGAGCGCCTGGCCGACCACCTGGGCGTGCGTAAGCTCGCCACCGGCGACGTGCTGCGCGCGGCCGTACGCGAGGGAACACCAATGGGTCGCGAGGCCAAGGCGTACATGGATCGCGGCGACCTGGTGCCCGACGCCGTCATCCTGGGGATCATGAAAGAAGAGCTCGCCGGCCCGGCGTACGGGCGCGGCGTGATCCTCGATGGTGTGGTGCGCACCGTTCCCCAGGCCGAAGGGCTCCAGCGCGTGCTGCGAGAGCTGCGCCGGAAGGTGGACGCGGTGCTGATGTTCAACGTGGGCGAGCAGGAGCTCGTGCAGCGCTTGAGCGGGCGCACCGTGTGTGAGAAGTGTCAGACGCCGTACTCCGGGCTCGAGCCCGGAACCGTGTGCGAGAAGTGTGGCGGGCGCCTGGTGCGGCGGAAGGACGACGAGCCGGAGGCAGTACGCCGGCGACTCCAGGTGTACCTGGATCAGACGCAGCCTGTCGTGGACTGGTACCGCGCGCACGACACCTGCTTCGTCGAGGTAGACGCGGTCGGCGGCATCGAGGAGATCACCGCGCGGGTATTGCGCGACCTGGAGGGGTGCGATCGACGCGGGAAATGATTCAGCTCAAGTCGGAACGCGAGATCGATGTGATGGCCGCCGGAGGGAAGATCCTGGCCGAGACGCTGGATTTCCTCACCGAGCAAGTGCAGCCGGGCGTGAGCACGCTTGAGCTCGACCGCCTCGCTGAGGATTTCATCCGCAGCCACCCGGGCGCCACGCCGGCCTTCAAAGGCCTGTACGGATTTCCCGGCAGCGTGTGCACGTCGATCAACGAAGAGATCGTACACGGCATCCCATCGCGTTCGCGTGTCGTGCAGGAGGGCGACCTCCTGTCACTCGACGTCGGTGTGCGCTACGAGGGCTACTTCACCGATTCGGCGACGACGGTGCCGGTCGGCGACGTGGATGAGACATCGACGTCGCTGCTCGAGGTGACTCAGCGCGCGCTGGAAGCCGGCATTGCCGCCGCCCGGGTGGGAAACCACATTGGGGACATCGGCGCCGCGGTGCAGAGTGTAGTGGAGGAAGCGGGGTTCTCAGTGGTCCGCGATCTGGTGGGGCACGGGATCGGCACCGAGTTCCACGAGGAGCCGCAGGTGCCCAACTATGGAAAGCCGAAGCGCCTGATGAAGCTGTCGCCTGGATTGACGATTGCCATCGAGCCGATGGTGAACGTGGGCTCGCCGAAGACGCGCACGCTGGCGGACAAGTGGACCATCGTGACGGCCGATGGTTCGCGCTCGGCGCATTTCGAGCACACGATCGCCGTCACGCACAACGGTCCGCGAGTGCTGACGCGCACCGCCGACTAGTACCCCGGGGAGGCGTTCTTGGCGAAAGACGGCGTCATTCAGGTGACGGGAACGATCATCGAGCCACTTCCGAACGCGATGTTCCGCGTCGAGCTGGAGAACGGCCACGAGGTGCTGGCTTACATCTCCGGCAAGATCCGCACGAACTTCATCAAGATCCTGCCCGGCGACAAAGTCGCCGTCGAGCTGAGCCCGTACGATCTCTCGCGCGGGCGGATCACCTACCGGTACAAATAAGTCGTATGGGGATCGGGTTAGTAAAAGGGTGACGAGAGTGGAGTGAGTGACAAGGACCAGGGTGAGGGGCAGAGGTGGAGTGATGAACCCATCACGCATTTCATGCTCTTCACCCTGGTCGTTCTCACTCACTCCACTCTCGTCACCCACGTTACTCACCAAACTGCCGCCGGCGGATCAGCAGCTACAATGCCTTCTCGACCAGGGCGAGCACGCGTGACACGCCGGCGGACGACCGGCGCACGAACTCGTCCACGGCTTCCACCAGCGCTCTCCCGGCCTGGCGCTCCGGCAGCGCGGCCACGTTGATCCGCACGTTGTAGGCTGCTCCGCGACACGATGCGTCGGCCAGCAGCGCGGCGACGCCGGCGTCGGAGACCGCGTTCGAATTGCCGCGCGCGGCGGCGACCTCGGCCAGCTCGACGACCTCGGCGCACGCGCGCGCGGTCTCCAGCGGTACTTCGGCCGCCCCAATGAGCGCGGCAGTGATTGCCGCGTCGCGGCGCGTGGCGGCGTCCTCCGGCTCCTTGGGAAGCTTGTACGCCACGGTCACTGCCTCGTACGCCTTCGCATCCAGCTCCACGAGCGCCGAGAGCCGCTGGCCGAGCTCGGCGGCGCGCACGGCGAGCTCCTTGAACTCACCCTCCACGGAGGCATATCGCTTTCGCCCGACGGTGAGGCCGGCCACCATCTGCGTGAGCGCCGCGGCGAGCGCTCCGGCATGCGCGGCCACGCTGCCGCCGCCGGGCGTGGGTGTCGGCGACGCGACTGACGCGACGAACGTGCCGAGACCGATCCCGCCACGCACGGCCTCCCGCACGCGTCGCTCGAGCACCTGATCGGGGGTGAAGCGCTCGAGCTGCAGATATCGCGCGGCCGCGTCGAAGAGCGCGCGCTCCGGCACGAGCCCGACGATCTCGCTCCAGCTGGTCGACACGCCGCTGGCGGCTGCCTCCATCTTCACCATGTCGAACGCCCGGTACATGGGTGTCTCCTCGATGTTCACCAGGTTCATCGAGACCTGCGCCTGCCCGTCCACCTCGAGGCCCAACCCTTTCACGTGGCGCAAGCCGCCTGACGAACCCCGCACGGCTTTCGCGACCTTTCTCGCGATCTCGACGTTCGACGAGTCCCCCAGGTACACGTTATACGCGACGAGAAACGGGCGCGCGCCGACCGCCGTCGCCCCGGCCGATGGATGGATCTGCTTGGGCCCGTAGTCCGGATCCCGCTCGGGGTTCACTCCCAGCTCATCGCGGATGCCCTCGAACTCACCGCGGCGCACGTCGGCGAGGTTCTGCCGCGATGGTCGCGTTGCCGCGCGCTCGTACAGGTATACGGGGATGCGGAGCTCGGCGCCCACGCGCTCGCCGAGCCGGCGGGCCAGCGCGACGCACTCCTCCATGGTCGTCCCCTCGAGGGGCACGAACGGCACGACATCCGTGGCGCCCATGCGCGGATGCTCGCCCGAGTGCTGGCGCAAGTCGATGCGCGACGCCGCCTCGTGGATTCCGGCGAACGCCGCATCGACCGCGGTCTCGACTGGCGCCACGAAGGTGATCACGCTGCGGTTGTGCGACGCGTCCGACGATGCGTCGAGCACAACCGCCCCTTCCACGGATGCGATGGCGTCGCGAATGGCCTGAACGATCTCGGGCCGTCGACCCTCGGAGAAGTTGGGCACGCACTCAACGAGCTTCATGTCACCGGACGTTCGAGAGTGAAGAACCGGCGAGCGCGCGCGAGGTGAAGGGCGATCAACTTGGCGCGCTCAGGGTGCGCAGGAGCCAGCCGTGCATGGCCGGATTGCCGGCGACGATGGAGGAATTCGCGATCGGTACGTCGCGTCCATCGGCGTCGCTCACCTGTCCGCCGGCCTCGCGGACCAGCAGCACGCCGGCGGCAAAGTCCCAGGGGGCGAGCGCGAGCTCCCAGAACGCATCGAAGCGGCCATTTGCCACATCGGCCAGATCGAGCGCTGCCGATCCCGCCCGCCGGATACCCGACGTGCCGCGCAGGATCGCGGCGAACTGCCGCTGGTACCGGTCGAGCAGGTGGAGATGCTTGAAGGGGAAGCCCGTTCCCACGAGCGCCAGCGATGCATCGCTCACGCCCGACACGCGCAGACGCTCCCCATTGCGGAAGGCACCGCGGCCGGCGACCGCGGTGTACACCTCGTGCGTCGGCACGTTGACGATCACACCACACGTGAGCGCGCCGCCGAGCATCACGCCGATCGAGACGGCATACGCGGGATAGCCGTGCAGGAAGTTCGTGGTGCCGTCGAGCGGATCGACGATGAAGGCGAGCGACCCATCGACCGCGGCGTCGGGGGAGAGCTCCTCACCGAGGATCACCGCGCCCGGCTCGTCGCGGTGCAGCACTTCACGAATGGTCTCCTCCGCTGCCGTATCGACCGCGGACACGAAGTCGGCGGGACTCTTGAGGCGCCAATCGATGCTGCCCGCCTCGGCGCTGTGACTGCGGATGACGGCGGCCGCTCCCTGCGCGGCGGTGATGGCGACGCCAAGCACGCCGCGGCGCTCGGACAATCCATCGGGTGATACCGGTGTGTTTGCTTGCGGCGTGCGATGCGACCTCATTATGATCTACGAATGTCCAGGGTGTTCAGCGGCATCCAACCATCGGGCGAACTGCACGTCGGAAACTATCTGGGCGCGGTGAAGAACTGGGTGCAACTCCAGGACCGCTACGACTGCATCTTTTGCATTGTCGACTACCACGCCATCACCGCCCCATACGAGCCCGACGATCTGCGCCAGCGATCGTTCGACATGGCGCTGTCGCTGTTCGCGTCGGGGCTCGATCCTGCGCGCTGTGCGGTCTTCGTGCAGTCGATGGTGCCCGAACATACCGAACTGGCGTGGATATTCAACACGGTCACGCCGCTCGGCGAGCTCGAGCGCCAGACGCAGTTCAAGGACAAAGCGTCGCGCCAGGAGAGTGTCCTCGCCGGGCTGCTGAACTATCCGGTGCTGCAGGCGGCGGACATCCTGATCTATCGCGCCGACCTGGTGCCGGTGGGTGAGGACCAGGTGCAGCACCTCGAGCTCTCGCGGGAGATCGCACGTCGGTGGAACGCGCGCTTCGCCGATGGTGAGGACTACTTTCCAGAGCCGCAGCCGCTGCTCACCGCCAGCCGGCGCATCATGGGGCTGGACGGCCAGGCGAAGATGTCGAAGTCGCTAGGCAATACGGTCGGCCTGCTCGAGGAGCCGGACGCGATCTGGGAGAAGCTGCGTCCGGCGGTGACCGATCCCAAGCGCGTGCGGCGCACCGATCCGGGAACGCCGGAGGTCTGCAACATCTATCACCTGCACAAGGCGTTCAGCGACCAGGGCACGGTCGATCACGTTGCGGTGCAGTGCCGCACGGCGGGGTGGGGGTGCCTCGACTGCAAGCGCGTGCTGCTCGAGTCGATGCGCCAGGAGCTGGACCCCATCCGCGAGCGTGCCACCGAGCTGCGAGCGCATCCCGAGCTCGTGACCGAGGCACTGCACGCGGGTGCCGAGCGGTGCCGCACGCTCGCGCGCGAGACGCTCCGTGAAGTGAAGGAGCGAATGGGGCTGGCCAGCTCACTTCCCGACTAGCGTCCGGAGCCGGCGCGCGAGCGCGCTGGCCTGGCGCCCTCGGCCGCTCTCGTCGGGTAGTCCACGTCGTCGGCGGAGGTGAGCCGGTACAGCCGAATCTCCGGCGCCGGAAATTCCAGCGGAACGCGCGCGGTCTTCGGCCACCGGCGCTCGAGGACGTAGCCCGCACTCCCGTCGAGAAGTGACTCGTGAAATCGAAACTCATCCGGCGTCGGCGGGAGTGAGTTGTACCAGCGACTGGCCAGCCGCTCGGGCCACACGCGATCGGCGCCCATCGCACCGGAGCGCAGCGCGTTCGTCACATCATCCAGCGCGTAGCTGGTGGTAACGATGAACTGCGGCCGAGCGAGCATCGAGACGAGCTCGAAGCTTCCCGGCGGCAGCTTCGGATAGCGCCACGGATGCGTGGTCCACGGATCGCGCCCGGTGGTCGGCGCGAGCGCGATCGTCGCCCCGCGCGGCAGCTGCGTCGCGATGTACGCCGCGGCCGCCGTGCGAGAGTCGGAGCGGCGGTGCTCGATGCCGAGGAGGGTGTGGTGCAGGCTGTAGCCGACGAAGAACGTCGCCGCCATGGCACCGACCGTGCGCGCCACGAGCCACCGCGGGCGAAGGAGAAGCGCGATCGGCACGGCCGCGTACACGCACAGGATGGGCACGACGGGAACGAGATGACGAGGCAGAGCGCTCGTGCCCCGGAACACCATGTCCACGGCGAGCAGGAGCAGAAGCGTCCCGTGCAGCCCGCGAAACTCCCCGCGCATGACGAACGGCGTGACCAGCATTCCGGCGACGGCAAGGAGCGCCACGGGAGGCGTCATCGTGACGCGCATGGCGTAGGCCTGCGCGCCGAGGAGGGCGAGCGGATTGGCGAGGTTCCCAATCGCGCCGGCGAAACGATCGACGATGGCGTGTGCGAACCGCAGTGGATCGAGCGCGACGTGCGGCATCCCGATCACCAGCACGGCGACGGCCACGAGCGCGGCGGTGAGTGAGCCGGAGAGCACGGCACGGGCAGCGGGAGGAGGCTCCTCCTCGGAGACGAGGGCGTCGGGCGGTCTCGCCGCCAGGCGTCGCGCGGGTATCAGGCCGTAGGCGAGCAAGATGACCACCGGAACGAACACGAGCGTAGCGGTCACCTTGGTGGCCACCAGCAGTCCGGCGGCAACCCCCAGCCACACGAACTCGCGCCGCCGGGCCGTTCGCGCCGCGCGTGCCGCCAACACGACGACGAGCGCGATCAGAAAGCCCGCCGGGGCGTCGAGCGTCGTGAACGCGCTGGTGAGCACATGGTAGAACGACACGGCCAGCATCGCGGCAGCCGCGATGCCGGTGGGACGGTCCACCAGCATCCTGCCGAGGCGGTACACGACGAGCACCGCCAAGGCGCCGAGCAGCACGTGCGCGACGCGGACGGACAGCAGCACGAGCTGCGCGTAGGGCACTCCGTGGATCAGCGGCTCGCCGGCGTTCCAGCGTGCCTTCGCCGGAAGCAGCAGCGCGCCGACTGCGTATTGCACGGCGGTCCCGTGATCGAAGCTGCGGTTGGTGCGATAGCTCTCCGGGAAGTCCTGAGCGCTGCTCCAGACGGCCCGCTCATCGGGGTGATACATGCCCTCGTACGCGCCCAGGCCGGCGCCCCAGGTGAGCGTCGCTAGGCGCAGTGCGAGCGCGCCGAGCGCGACCCCGATCACCACGCGCCGCTTCAACGCAGCGGCGACGAGGCGCTGGATCCGGTCGTACCGGACAGCGGGATGGTTGTGGTTGGGACCGCGGACGGGGCGCATGGCTTCGGAGTGGGACGAGCACCATCCGCAAGCAGCAACAGCAGATGGCGCCTTGTGCAGGCGCCACTCGGCTTGCAGGTTCTCCGTCGGAGCACGTCGCTGCGCTGCATGGGACTTGCAACACCTCTCGCCATCTCAGACGAGAGCGATCCATGGCCGAGAGCAGAGGGCCCGAAGGCGTGCTGACGCTGGTCTGTCTCACCTGCGGGAGCCGCAAGCACTACGACGACACACCACCCGCGCGGGTGACGTGCGAGCGGTGCGGCGGCACAGTGTTCCGGAATTTCTTCACCGCGACGACTCCCGACGAGGCGACGATCTCGCAGCTGGAGGAGCAGGCGCGCAACATTGCCCTCGACGAGGAATCGCCGGAGACCTCCGCGGACGAGCTGCGCGACCTCGATAGCCAGTAACACTACCCGGCGTCGTGCCGGGAGACCGACACGTCAACCGAGAGGCTTCGATCACACTCGCCGAACTTGCCATTCTCCAACCGGCATGGCTGGACGGAATCATCACGGCGCTGCGGCTGGATCTCCTGGCCAAGCTGCTGCTGGCCGTCGTGCTCGGCGGCATGATCGGGCTCGAGCGCGAGCTCTCGGGCAAAGCAGCCGGGCTGCGCACCAACATCCTCATCTGCGTCGGCGCCACGGTGCTGGCTGACCTCTCCGTTCGCATGGCGGCGGGACGAGTCGGACAGCCGGGCGACCCGGCGCGCATCGCGGCGCAGGTGGTGAGCGGGATCGGCTTCCTTGGCGCCGGCACCATCCTGCACGCGCGCGGTGTCGTGAAGGGACTCACCACCGCCGCCACCATCTGGGTGATCGCCGCCATCGGGCTCGTGATCGGAGCGGGGTTCTTCTTCGAGGCCATCGGGGTGGCCGTGCTCACGACCGTCGTGCTTGGCGGGCTGGGGTACATCGAGCGCAACGTGATCGCCGAGCGGCGGGGGCTCAGCGTGAAGGTGACGATGCGCCGCGAGGTGCGGATCGACGACATCTCCAACCTCATGCGCGAGCAGGGATTCGAGGTTCGGATGCGCAAGGTGCGCAACTATGCGCGGCTTCGCGCAGCCGAGTTTCGCCTGTTCGGCGCCCACGACAAGCTGCCCGCGGTGGAGGCCGACCTCGCCGCGCTCGGCGGAGTGTTGAGCGTGCGCATTGAGTGACGGCGTGCGGCGCGTGATGGTGCTGGACCTGAATGCGACGGCGTGGACCTGGGCTCTGCGGCCGGAGCACGTGGAGCGGGTTCGGCGTGAGGCACCGGAAGGGTGGGACGTGCGGGCGGTGAGCGCGCCGACGAGCTCCGATGGCGACGGCGGCGCGCCACCCAGCGCCGAAGCCTTGGAGGCGGTACGCGACGCCGAGGTGTACGTCGGTTACGGTATCACGGCGCAGCTCTTCCGCGCCGCGCCGAAGCTGCGCTGGGTGCACTCGGGCGCCGCGGGCGTGGCCAGCCTGCTCTTTCCCGAGATGCGCGCCAGTGATGTCGTCGTCACCAACTCCGCCGGCATCCACGCGATTCCGATCGCCGAGCACGTGGTGGCAGGGCTCCTGTACCTCCTCCGCTGCCTCGATGTGGCGCGTGAACAGCAGCGGAACGGTGTCTGGGCGCGCGATCTGTTCGTGTCACCCGCCACGCGCGTGCGCGAGCTCGGCACGTGCCGGGCACTCGTCATCGGTGCCGGAGGAATCGGCAGCGAGGTGGCGCGCCGGCTCTCGGCCTTCGGCACGACGGTGACGGGGGTCCGACGACACCCCGAGCGGGGTGCGCCGGCTGGGTTCGCGCGCGTGGTGGGCCCATCCGACTGGCGGCCGCTGCTTCGTGAGACCGACCTGCTCATCATCACTGCGCCGGCCACCTCAGAGACTCGACGCATGGTAACGGCCGCCGACCTGGACGGGCTGCCGCTGGGGGCGATCGTGGCGAACGTCGCGCGCGGCTCGCTGCTCGATGAAGGGGCGCTCGCCGATCGCCTCACGAGCGGACGGCTACGCGGGGCGGTGCTCGACGTGTTCGAGAAGGAGCCGCTGCCGGCCAGCAGCCCACTCTGGGCGATGTCGTCGGTGGTGCTCACGCCGCACGTCTCGCCGGTCACGCCCGACGGCTTCTGGCCGCGGCAGCTCGAGCTGCTCATCGACAACTGGCATCGCTACGTGACGGGCACGGAGATGCGAAACGTCGTGGACAAGACGGCCGGCTACTGACGCCCTCGAGAGGGATTGCCGCTCACCCGCATCCCGACCATCTATATCGAATGATCAAGGAGCTCTCAGGCGTCCTGGCGCCCGCGGCCACGACGTTCGACGCCGAGACCGGCGAGCTCACGCCGGTCGATTTTCGATCGAACATCCGCGCGCATCTCGCGGCCGGGCTGAGCGGCGTCGTCGTCGCCGGCTCGACAGGGGAGGCGCCGCTGCTGGACGAACGCGAGCGACTGCTGCTGGTGGAGTGGGCCCGCGCGCTGGTGCCTGACGACCGCTGGCTGGTGGCCGGCGTCGGCGCGGAGTCGACACGCCTGACGATACGACGCGCGCGGGAGGCGGCCGAGCGTGGTGCCGACGCGGTGCTGGTGATCTCGCCCCACTACTTTTCCTCGGCGATGAGTCCGGAGGCCTTGGCAACCCATTTCCGCCAGGTCGCCGACGCGAGCCCGCTCCCTCTCGTGCTCTACAACATCCCCAAGTACACGGGCTTCGCGCTGGAAGCAGGGCTCGTGGCGGAGCTGTCGTCGCACGAGAACATCATCGGCATCAAGGACAGCTCGGGCGACCTCAAGGTGCTCGGGGGCTATCTCGCGGCGCAGACAGCGCGCTTCTCGGTGCTCACGGGACACGGCGGTACGCTCTATCCGGCCCTCGAGATGGGCGCGCGGGGCGGGATCCTCGCCGTCGGGCTGTTCGCCGCCGATGTCGCGGCAGCCGTGTGTCGCGCCTTTGCCGGCGGTGACATGCAGCACGCCGGGAGCCTCCAGGAGCGACTGATCCCCCTGGCCAAGGGGATCGTGGCCAGGCTGGGCGTGCCGGGGGTGAAGGCGGCGATGGATCAGGTGGGGCTCATCGGCGGTCCGGTGCGCGCGCCGCTCTTGCCGTTGCGTCCCGCGCAGCGCGACGAGGTGGTGGCGCTGCTGCGCGCGGCGGAGCTGCCGCTCGCTGCCTGACGAGTGACGGCCGCGTCGTCGGCCCGAGAGCTGCTCGCGATCCTGGCCGCGGCGCCGCGCCCCGCC
>DATFFQ010000167.1:0-3661 GCA_035249955.1 Gemmatimonadaceae bacterium | reverse complement strand
GCGCACGTGACACGAGCCCGCCTCGTACTGCAACGAGCGCCTGGCCGGCTAACCACAGAGACACGGAGGGCACAGAGGATTCACAGAGGGTCCTTCGCAGCATGGAGCTCGTCGCACCACGAGCATGACGGAACCACGGAGACACAAAGACACAGAGCAATCCGAGGAGGAGAGAAGCTCTGCCAGGTGGTTCCTCGGTGTCTCCGTGCCTCTGTGGTGAATGCTGCTCGTGGCGTGACGGACTCTCCGGGATCGGAGCCCCTCTGTGAATCCTCTGTGCTCTCTGTGTCTCCGTGGTTAGCCCAGGCTCGTGGCGCGAGGAATTCTGCCCACACCATGAGCCCTCTGTGAATCCTCTGCGCTCTCCGTGTCTCTGTGGTTAGCCTAGGCTCGTTGCGCATGAGTCGCTACCGACAAGCCGCAAAGATTACATCTTCATAACAACTCGCGCACCTTGTCGCGGAAGAGCGTGAGCGCGATGCGGCCGCGGTTCGGCTCTCCTCTGGCCAGGGCCTGCGCCATGTGCAGCGCTTGCTCGAGCTTCACGCTCGGCGGCTGCGGCGGCTCGAACGGATCGACCACGGCTTCCACGAGCGTGGGACGGCGACGCTTGCGGGCGGTCTCGAGCGCCTCGGCGAGGATGCCCCGCACTTCCTTGCGCCGCTGGCAGCGGAAGCCGATCGCTCCGCACGCCTCGGCGATCCTGGTGAAGTCGATGGGATGCAGCTCGCACCCGTATTCCGGGTTGCCGAGGAAGACCATCTGCTCCCACTTGATCATCCCGTAGCTGTTGTTCTTCACCACGACCACGGTGATCGGCAGCTCGTACTTCACGGCCGTGGCGAGCTCGCCCATGAGCATGGTGAACCCGCCGTCACCCACGAAGGCCACGACCTGTCGATGCGGGAAGGCGATCTGCGCCGCGACGGCGTACGGCAGCGCCGACGCCATGGAGGCGAGCGTGCCCGACAGCGAGAACTGCTGCGTGCCGCGGATGTCGAGGTGCCGCGCGATCCACGCGGTGACGGTGCCCGAGTCACTCGTGATGATGGCGTCGTCATCCAGCAGCTGCCCCAACTCGTGAGGCACCACCTGCGGCTTGAGGGGCATGTCGTTGCGCGTGCCGCGGTCGTGCATGCGCTCGCGCCACTCCACCATCCGCTTCTGCGCGGCCCGCAGAAAGCTCACGTCTCGGCGCTTGCGCAGCAGTGGAATGAGCTCGTTCAGTGTCGCCTTGCCGTCGCCGACGAGCGCGACCTCGATTGGATAGCGGAGCCCGATCCGCGCCGGATCACGATCGATCTGCACCCCGCGCGCTTGCCCGGGGGTGGGATAGAACTCCAGATACGGGAAGCTCGTCCCCACCATGAGCAGCGTGTCGCATTCCTCCATTGCCTTTTCCGATGGCAGTGTGCCGAGGAGGCCGATGCCGCCGGTGGTAAACGGCGAATCGTCAGGCACCGCCGCCTTGCCCAGAAGCGCCTTGACGATCGGCGCCCCCAACAGGTCGGCGGTTCGCTCCAGCTCGTCGCGCGCGCCAAGGGCACCCTGCCCGGCGAGGATCACTGTCTTCTTCGCGTTGTTCAGCAGCGTCGCGGCACGCTGGAGGTCGGCTCGGCTCGGAACACTGGGAGGACAGCTCCACGCCGTCGAGGTGTGGCCGCGTACTTTCTTCTTTGACTTCTCGTCTTCCCCGATCTCCTGGTCCTGCAGGTCGACCGGACAGGTGATGTGCGCCACGCCGCGCGCCGAGAGCGCCGCGCGACACGCGGCGTCCACGAGCGACTCGGTGTGACCGGCGCCGAGGATTTGCTGGTTGTAGACGGCCACATCCTTGAAGAGTGACAGCAGGTCGACCTCCTGCTGGTAGCGCATCCCGACGAGATCGTGGTAGGTCTGGCCGGTGATGGCCAGCACCGGCGCGCCGTCCAGCTTGGCGTCGTACAGACCATTGAGCAGGTGGATGGCACCGGGTCCGGATGTGGCGAGACAGACCCCGAGCCGGCCGGTAAACTTGGCGTAGGCGCAGGCCATGAAGGCGGCTGCCTCCTCGTGTCGCACCTGCACGAAGCGGATGCGATCCTGCCGCTGGCGAAGCGCTTCCATGATGCCGTTGATTCCATCACCGGGAAGTCCGAATACGACCGAGACGTTCCAATCGAGCAGGCGGTCGACGAGCACGTCGGACGTGGTGCGCTTCTTTCCGTTCTTCTTGCGATCGCCTTTTTTGCCGTTTCCTTTCATGGTGACTCCTGTGCGGCGCGAGGCTGCCGTGCGGTGCATAACACGCGCCACCCAGGTGGGGTGGTTTATCCCTCATCATGTGAGGGGAGGCCGCTGATGCTCGTTTTCGAGAGACTTCGTCTGGCGGCGCGCCGCCTGCGGCGCGCACCCGCGTTCACAGCAGCGGCCGTGCTCACGCTCGCCCTCGGTATCGGCGCGACCACCGCGGTGTTCAGCCTCGTCAACGGCGTGCTGCTGCAGCCGTTGCCGTACGACGACCCCGATCGACTCGTCGACCTCTCGCACACGCTGGCGATCTCCGGCATCACGCGCGTCGATCAGTCCGACGCGACCTACCTGCACTACCGCAGCGCCAATCGCGTGTTCTCCGGCGTAGGTATCTACCGGGCCACGTCGGTGAATGTCGGTGCGCTGGCAGGCGCCAACGGAGACGGGCTGCCGCAGCGCGCGGCGGCGGCACGGGTGAGCGCCGGAACCTTCGGCGTGCTGCACGCCGCGCCGCTCCGCGGGCGCGCGTTCTCCGAGAGCGAAGATCTGTCCGGTGTTACGCCGGTCGTCCTCATCAGCCAGCGGCTGTGGGAGCGGAATTACGGCGCTGATGCGCGGATCGTCGGACGTCGGGTGGAGGTCGACGGCGTCACGCGTGAGATCGTGGGCATCATGCCAGAGAGCTTCCGATTTCCCGATGCCGCGGTCGACCTCTGGCTGCCGATCGGTATCGATCCGGCCAACACGGCGTCGGCGGCGTTCGACTATCGCGGCATCGCCCTGTTGCGCGACGGTGTCTCGCTGGCCGCCGCCACCGCCGATCTCCAGCGACTGCTCCCCGAAGTGCCCGTAGCCTTCCCCGGCCGACTGACCGTCGAAGGCATCCGGCTCACGCAGATGCGCGCGGTGGTGCGGCCGCTGCGCGACGTCGTGGTGGGCGACGTGGGACAGGTGCTCTGGGTGATTCTTGGCGCGGTGGGATTCGTGCTCCTCATCGCCTGCGCCAACGTCGCCAACCTGTTCCTGGTGCGCGCCGAGGAGCGCCAGCACGAGCTGGCGGTGCGCCGCGCGCTCGGCGCGGGGAACGCTGCGGTCGTGATGGAGTTCCTGTCCGAAGCGGTGCTTCTGGCCGTCGTCGGCGGCGTGCTGGGGCTCGCGCTCGCCGCGGCGGGGATGGGCGTGATGCGATCGCTCGAGGCCGGAATCGACATTCCACGGCTCGACGAGGCCGGCATCGACGCCACCGTGCTCGCGGCGACAGCGGGGATCACACTCCTGTCGGCGCTTCTGGTGAGCCTGCTCCCCGCTCTGCGCTCGGCGGCGCTCACGGTGTCCTCGCTGCTCTCGGAGGCAGGACGTTCGGCGACGGCGGGGCGCGGGCGGCATCGCGCTCGTCAGGCGCTCGTGGTCGCGCAGGTGGCGCTGGCCC
>DATFFQ010000166.1:0-4862 GCA_035249955.1 Gemmatimonadaceae bacterium | reverse complement strand
GTGAGGGGCGACGGATCAGGGCGAACGCACGCTGTTTCGACGTTTCGGTAGTCGAAGATCGGTTCCTTGGGGTGTAGGTCAACTGGCAGACCGCCGGACTGTTAATCCGGAAGTTGGTGGTTCGAGTCCACCCGCCCCAGTGAGGTCAGCACGGGTGACAGGGAGTGACAGAGGCGAGTGACATGCATGTCACTCGCCTCTGCTCGTACCCTTCGAGCTCGCTACGCCGGTTCGATGTGTCGGTACCGCGCCTCGAGCGCCTGGTACACGCCGTACGCGATGAGACCGATGCTCACCGCGGCGAGGATCCAGACACCGTTCGGCTGGTTCAGCAGCAGCCGCAGAGAATCGCGGATACCCCCGGCCTCCGCCGGATCGTGCTGCAGCGCCGCGCGAATGAACAGTACGCCCGCCGCCCCGAACACCACGCCGCGTGCCGCGATCCCGAAGCGGCTGATCCCCACGACCGTCCGCTCCGCGCGAGGCGACAGCCCGCCGAGCTCGAGATGCCGGTCGATCTTGGCCTTCCACGCGCGGTAGAGCTGGTAGATCGCGTATGCCAGGAGGCCGGCGCCGATCGCGCCTACCAGCCACGGACCCGCGGGCGCCGCCATCGCGCGCGCTGTCAGCTCCTCTTTCTCGCCGCCGCCACCCGACACCCGATCGCCGGCCAGCATGCGCACCGCCTGCACGCCGAACACGCTGTAGACCGCGGCCCGGAACGCGTAGCTCACTCGCAGCGCGATCCCCTTGGCGCTCGTCCCGCGATGCTCGGGATCGACGAAGGCCTGCACCATGCGCCAGAGCGCGTAGCCGAAGAAGCCCACGGCGAGCACCACGAGGATCGCCTCGCCGAGCGGCTGCCGCAGCAGAGATCGCATCGCGCCCACGTGATCGGTGGTCTGTCCCCCATCACCGAGCGCGAGCTTGGCCGCGAGCAGCCCGACCACCGTGTACACGACCGACCGGGCCGCGAACCCGATGCGCGCCAGCCACTGGATCCAGGTCGCGCCGCTACGCGCGACCGCCGCGGCCTGGCGCTTCGCGCCTGCCGGAAACGCTGCGTTGGTCATAAAGCTCTCCTCCCGTCGCGTGCCTTCCTATTGTGCCAGGATCGCGCCAGAAGTCCGAGCGAGCGGCTATCCCGAGCAAACCGCTATATTGTCGGGAACGGACCGAGTGAGTGGTCGGGCCGCACCCGCTGGACGCCGATGGTTCGAGTCGGGCCGGCCAGGTCCGCAGGCCGCTCCCACAGACGCCACGTCATCGCCCTGCCCTTGGATCGCAAGGCTAATCTCACGCACTGGGAATCGTGGGCGCGCACCTTCGGGGGCGACCTTCGCGCGACCACGAAATGACAGTCCATCAAGCAGCTCGAGCTCGACGCCCTCGCGCGACACATCCAGCGTGTCGACACCGGATCGCCGCTGATCCTCGAGGTTGGCTGCGGCAACGGCGTGAACGGGCTCGGACTCAGTCGGCTCTTTCCGGACCTCCGCTACGTGGGCGTGGATTTCTCGGAATCGATGGTGGCGTCGGCTCGCGAGAACGTCGTGGCGCGGGGCGGCAACGGCGTGCAGGCACGCATCGCGTTCGGTGTGCTCGATGCGCGCCGGCTCGCGGTTCCCCTCGATCTGCGCGAGTCACACTCGGTGGTTGGAGCATCGCTGGAGCGGGCGTTTCCCATCCCCGGCTTCGATGTGATCTTCACCAATCGCATGTTGATCAACCTCGAGTCCGCCGACGAGCAGCTCGAGGTGATGACGCGCATCTCCGAGGCGCTCAATCCCGGCGGCCGCTTTCTCATGTTGGAGAACGACGCCCAGAGTCACGCGCGCCTCAATGACATCCGGCAAGCGCTCGGGCTACCACCGCGCCCGGTGGCCGGCTTCAACGTGTTCATCGATCGGTCGCGAGTCATCGATCCGTTCACGCGGCGAATGGAGCTCGAGGCCGTCGAGGACGTGAGCGCCATCCACGATCTCATGCTCTACGCCGTGTTCCCGTCGCTGCACGACGGTGAGGTGCGGTACGATACCGATGAGATGAGCGCCCTCACGAAAGCGCTCCTGGCCATGAAGCACACCACGGGCATCGACGTGCAGGGGTTTGGACAGAACAAGCTCTGGGTCTGGAGGAAGCCCCGTTCGTCCTGAACGTCCATCGGGCCTGCTGCTCGACCTCGACGGCACGCTCGCCGACAGTCTCGCCGCCCTCCGGGGCAGTTTCTTCGCTTTCCTCGAGGCGCACGGGAAAATAGCCCCGCCCGAGGACTTCGAGCTGTTCAACGGACCGACGCTCCCGATCATCATCCAGCAGATGATCGATCGCTACGGTCTGGATGGCGACGCCGCGCTGCTGCTCGAGCGATACCAGCGCACGGTCATGAACGCGTACAGGTCGGTCGAGCTGATGCCCGGCGCCCGCGAACTTTTTGCCGGTCTGCCTGCCTCGGTGTCGATTGGGGTGGTGACGTCGAACAGCGAAGCCCTCACGAGGGAGTGGCTCCACGCTCGTGGCGTGGGCAGCCGCGTGCAGGCTGTCATCGGGCGGGAATCCGTGGTGCGCGGCAAGCCGGATCCCCAGCCGTACCTGGTCGCCCTCACTTCGATCGGCTGTTCCGCCGGCGACTGCATCGCGATCGAGGATTCGGCGGCCGGGGCCGCCGCCGCAATGCGCGCCGGCATCCCCACCTACCTTCTCGCGACAGCATCCGTCAGCCCAGGAGCCGAAGGTCTTCGCGGCACGCTGACTCGACTCGACGAGATCTTGCCGCTCTTCCGTGCCTAGCTTCCACCCACTGTCTCGTCCCCCCCGCATTCACGTAGCGGGAGAGCCGATCTCGTGGCATGGGGAGATCGAGCACGTGGCGCGGGAAGTTCTGGAGCGCGAGCGCAACCGCCGCCCAGTCTTCGATGGCATGGTCCTGTGCGTGGATCGCGTGGACGATGAACCGGGCGGAACGACGTCGTTCGTGGCGCGTCCCGCACCATATCGTTATCTCCTTGCGCAGCTCACACTCGGTAAGCTGCCGGGAGATCGACTGCTTCGACCTCTCGCCGTGAGCGGCTGGCTGGAGTGGCGCGGGTCGACGCTCGTTGGTCGACGGTCAAGCGAGGTGACGCAGTTCCCCGGTCACTGGGAGCTCGTGCCTTCGGGTAGCCTCTCCCTCGAGCACGTCGACCAGGCAGGCATTGCCCACCCCGCTGCGCAATTGATGGACGAGCTCGAGCAGGAGCTGGGCGTTTCTCGAGGCGTCGTCACCTCGGTCGCCGCCGAGGGGTGGGTGGGCGAAGCCGACGGCTACACGATCGATCTCTGCTACCGGATCACGGTGCGACCCGACTTCGACGGCACCTTTCGCGGGAGCGCGGAGTACGACGCGCTCGAGCTGATTCCACGTGGGGAGCTGTCGGCGTTCACCGCCCGTGCCGGCAACCATCTGGTCGACACATCGCGAACCTGGATGGCGAGCGCTCCGAACCGCTGACGCTGCCCGTGGGCCGGCGCGCGCGGCACCGACGACGCGTCGACGGCGTACATTCAGACATGCGCGCCATGCAGCTGGATCGGCCCGGGCAACCGCTGCGCCTCGTCGAGCGCGCCGACCCCGAGCCCGGTCCACACCAGGTCCTCATTCGCGTCCACGCCTGCGCTGTGTGCCGGACCGATCTGCACGTCGTCGATGGCGAGCTGCCTGACCCCACGCTGCCGCTCGTGCCGGGCCACGAGATCGCCGGCACCATCATCGCGACGGGCACCGATGCGCATCGCTTTCCACCCGGCGCACGCGTCGGTGTGCCGTGGCTGGGGTGGACGTGCGGCGAGTGCAGGTACTGCCGCACGGGGCGCGAGAACCTCTGCGAGCGCGCGCGCTTCACCGGGTACCACCTCGATGGGGGGTACGCCGATCTCACCCTCGCCGACGAGCGCTTCTGTCTCCCGCTGCCTGACGAGTACGCGGACGCCGACGTGGCGCCTCTCCTCTGCGCGGGACTCATCGGGTATCGCGCGCTGGCTGCTGCCGGCGATGCGGCGAGGCTCGGGCTCTACGGCTTCGGCGCCTCGGCGCACATCGTGGCGCAGATAGCGCGGGCCGAAGGCATAGACGTCTATGCCTTCACCCGATCCGGTGATGGGCAGGCGCAGCGCTTCGCGCGCGAGCTCGGAGCCGTATGGGCCGGCGGGTCCGATGAGCGCGCGCCCGATGAGCTCGACGCGGCGATCATCTTCGCGCCCGTCGGCGCACTGGTTCCGGTCGCTCTTCGGGCGGTCGCCAGGGGCGGAACCGTCGTCTGCGCGGGGATTCACATGAGCGATGTCCCCACTTTCCCCTACGAGCTGCTCTGGGGCGAGCGCGTGCTGCGATCGGTGGCCAACCTCACGCGCGGCGACGGTGACGCGCTACTGGCGCTGGCGCCGCGAATCCCCGTGCGCACTACGGTGCAGACGTTTCCGCTCGAGGAGGCCAACGATGCCCTGGGCGCGCTGCGCGCCGGACGCGTTACGGGCGCCGCCGTACTTCTGCCGAACCCAGCTCCCCGGCAGTAGACTTGGAACGGCGGATGCGTGAACGCAGGCTGAACCGCATCGGGAGAATCACATGTCCAGAATCATGTCCGGAGCGTTCCTCTCGCTCCTCGCCCTGGCGCTCGTCGCGCCGCCAGCCGCCGCGCAGCGGGAAGAAGCGCCGACGCTGTCGCAGATCATGTCGGAGCGCGAGCAACAGGAGACGGGAATCGCTTCACTCAGCGCGGCGCAGCGCGCCGAGCTCGAGGCCTGGCTCGCGCGCTACACCGCGACCGTGACCAGTGTCGCCCGGAGTGGGCGCGCCGCGCTACCGCGAGCCGAGCGACGCGGTG
>DATFFQ010000165.1:0-10192 GCA_035249955.1 Gemmatimonadaceae bacterium | reverse complement strand
GGGGCGCGTGGGGGGTGCGGGCGCGCGGCGCGGAGCATGGGGGCTGGGCGCGGGCTACCTGGATCGGGGCGCGCTTGACCCGACGGCGCCGCGGTGGGATGCTACCTCGCAGCCATGATGGGAATGCGCCTTCTCCGCCCGTCGAGTATCAGCGCCCAGTGCGAGCAGTGCCGCCGGCGCTTCGATCTCGTGTATGGCGGCGTGTGCTCGGTCTGCGGTCGCATCCTTTGCGACGATCACTTGCACGGCTCATTCTGGCGGCGCTGGCGAGTCTACCTGGGCGGCGCGGCAATCTGCATCGCCTGCACCACCCAACGCGGTCGACCTGTCTAGTGCTTGAGCTCGAGCCTTCCCAGAATTGTACCACTCGACCAGAGCGGAGGGGATCACCACCGAGCCACCGGATAACACCGTGCAACCGCCGTGAGTCGGGGTCGCGGGGGCGAGCGTAACGCGACATCGGGTCGAGGCGCTCCACGGGGCGATCCCAACGGTCCATCTGCTGTTATCCGACTGCTGTTATCCGATATTTCGGTGTGAGCCCCTCTGCGTTGTCGTCGTGCCAGCCCTACTGTCGTCGGTCCGGGCCCAGGGAGGCTCGTGGCGCGATGAAGGTCAGCCGAACGCGTTGATTCCCGTGATCGCCTGACCGAGCACGAGGGTGTGGATGTCGTGCGTGCCCTCGTAGGTGTAGACGCTCTCCAGGTTGGCCATGTGGCGCATCGAGGCGTACTCGGCGAGGATGCCGTTGGCGCCGAGGAGGCGGCGGGTTTCCCGGGCCACCTCGGTGGCGATGTTCACGTTGTTCCGCTTCGCCAGCGATACCTGCTGCGGGGTCACGGTGCCCGCGTCCTTCAATCGCCCCAGGTGCAGCGCCAGCAGCTGACCCTTCACGATCTCGGTCAGCATCTCGGCCAGGCGCGCCTGCTGTAGCTGAAAGGCGCCGATCGGCTTGCCGAACATGACGCGCGTCTGCGCGTACGACACCGCTTCCTCGAAGCAGGCCATGGCCGCGCCCAGCGCGCCCCACGAGATACCATAGCGCGCCTGGGTGAGACACATGAGCGGGCTCTTGAGGCCGGCGGAGCCGGGCAGGATGGCGTCCGCCGGGACCCGCACATCGTGCATCGCCAGCTCGCTCGTATCCGACGCGCGCAGCGAGAGCTTTCCTTTTTGATCTCTCGCCGTGAAGCCCTCGGCATCCGTGTGTACGATGAAGCCGCGGATGGAGCGTTCGGCGGGATCGCCATTCGTCTTCGCCCACACGATCGCCACCTGCGCCGTCGACCCGTTCGTGATCCACATCTTGGCGCCGTTGAGCACCCAGCTGCCATCGCTCTGCTGGCGCGCCATCGTGATCATGCCGCCGGGGTTGGAGCCGTAGTCGGGCTCGGTGAGCCCGAAGCAGCCGATGATCTCGCCCGAGGCCATCTTCGGCAGGTAGCGCCGCTTCTGGTCCTCGCTGCCGAAGGCATAGATGGGATACATGACCAGGGCACCCTGTACGGACGCGAACGACCGCACGCCGGAGTCGCCGCGCTCCAGCTCCTGCATGATGAGCCCGTAGGCGACGTTGTTGAGCCCGGCGCACCCGTATTCTTCCGGCAGGTTCGCGCCGAACATCCCGAGCTCGGCCATGGCCGGGACGATGGCGCGCGGGAAGCGCCCTTCCACATAGCACTCGCCGATGACGGGGATCACACGCTCATCCACGAACTGCCGCACACTATCACGAACCGCGCGCTCCTCCTCGGAGAGAGCGCTGTCGATGGCAAAGAAGTCGGAATTCATGGGCAGGAAGCTACTGGCGCGCGGCACAAAGAGGGAGAAGGCGCCGCGCGGCACGTGCCCGCGTCATTACTCGTGGCGTGCTGCCCGGAGCAGGATCTCCTGCTGCGAGACCACGCGCCCCGCGCGCGTGGCGGGACGCAGCTCGCGACGCGCGTTCGGGGTGATGCCCACCTCGCGCGCCTTTCGACGGAACATCGGTCCATGATCGATCTCGTGCCCGAGCTCGGCCTGCCACTGGTGCACCATCTCGTGCAGCAGCGTGTGCAGCGCCTCGGCCCAGCCGTGGCGCCGGATGTGCGCCCGGCTGATGGAGATCTCGGCCGGCTCGCCGTAGGGGGAGGGTGCCGTGTACTGGCCCAGCCTGGTGCGCATCCGCCCCGAGATGCGAATGGCGATCGCGCCCAGTCGTCCCTCGAAATAGCGGATGTTGTACGCGCGGTGCCAGACCTGGAGCTCGCGCAGCAGCACGTCATCCTCGGGGCGCGATGGCTCCGGGCGGCGCGCCGGCGGCCGCGCGGGCGCGTGCACCGGGAAGGCAAGAATCGCTCGCTGGGCCGCGCGTCGCTCGGCGCGAGTGCGACCGACCACGAACAGCACGATCGCATGCAGGACCTCCGCCGGCGCAGCGAGATAGCCGCGATTCACGCGCAGCACCTTGTCGCAGTAGCTGACCATCACGGCTCGATTGTCGGTGAGCGTGCAGGTCGTGATGCCCCGAAGGCCCACGGCGCGCAGGCGGGCGAGGAGCTCCTCGCCGTTTCGAGGCGGCGAATCGAAGCCGAGCTGCAGCTGGAGGGGATCGTCGCCCATGCGGGCCGCGATTCGCGCCCTCATCGTTCAAAGCTCCGCACCGGTCCCGACACGAAGGAGGTATCGCTCTTCGACCAGATGAAGGTGGCCACATCGATGGTGGCCGCCGAGAGCGTGATCACGTTGAGGCTCGACGGACGGCCGCCGCGCGACCGGTTGGACACCGTTCCGGCGGTCGAGACAACCGTGCCGCGCCTCGTGTGCTCGACGTAGTGGATGGCTTCCTGATGATCGTGGCCGCAGAGAACCACGTCGACGCCCAGCTCGGCAAAGGCGCCGAGCACGCGCCTGGTGTTCACCAATCCATGACGCTGCGACAGCTCGCCTTTCACCGGATTGTGGTGCATGACGATGATCTTCGCGTCGTCAGCCGGCGACTCCTCGAAGGCCCGCCGCGCGTGCTCGATCTGACCCTTGCGGAGATCGCCGATGATGCCGATGTCGCGAACGTTCCACGTGAGCGTGTGCCGGGTGACGCCGTGCGACGTGTTCAGGCCGACCAAGGTGACGCCCGGAACGCGCAGCACCGGCTCCAGGTCGGCGGCGATGTACGTGCGATAACTCTCGTACATCGCTTCTTTCCGTCCCAGCCCGACCGGGGCGCGCCACCACTTCACGTCGTGGTTGCCAGGCACCACGATGGTTTTGCTCACGCGCTGCGCGTCGCGAATGAATGCTCGAGCTCGCAAGAACTCCCCCGCCCTCGCCCGCTGCGACAGATCACCCGAGATGGCCACCACGTCGTAGTGACCCGCCTGGATGAGGCTCTCGATCGCCTCGATCTGCTCCGGCACCGCCGGCTTGCCGAAATGGAGATCGGAGACGTGGAGCACTCTCGTCACGAGAGCCTCGCGATGACGGCGTCGGCGAACTCCAGCGTGCCGGCGCTCCCTCCGAGGTCGCGGGTGACGGTTTTCCCCTCCCTGATGGTCGCCTCGAGTGCATCGCGAATGCGCCCAGCGCACGATCCGTTCCCGAGATGCTCCAACATCATGCAAGCCGCCAGGATCAGCGCGCTCGGATTGGCGACGCCCCGCCCGGCGATGTCGGGTGCCGTGCCGTGAACGGCCTCGAAGATGGCGGCATGCTCGCCGATGTTCGCGCCCGGTGCCAGACCGAGTCCGCCGACGAGTCCGGAGATCTCGTCGGAGAGGATGTCGCCGAAGAGGTTCGTGGTGACGATGACGTCGAACATCTCGGGCTTGAGTACCAGGTGCATCGCCATGGCGTCCACGATGCGCTCCTCGAACTCGATCCGGTCCGCGTAGTGCCTGGCGACCTCGCGCCCGACATCCAGGAACAGGCCCTGCGAGCATTTCAGGATGTTGGCCTTGTGCACGAGGGTCACCTTCTTTCGCTGGCAGCGCACTGCATAGTCGAAGGCGTAGCGCACCACCCGCTCGGACGCGGAGCGGGTGATGAGCGCGATCGACTCGGCCGCGGCGCGGTCGTCGTTGCCGATCTTGATGTAATGTTCGATGCCGGAGTACAGCCCCTGCGTGTTCTCGCGCACGAGCACCAGGTCGACGTTCTGGAAGCGACCGCCGAGGACGATGGTGTGCGCGGGGCGCACGTTGGCGTAGAGATCCAGCTCCTTGCGAAGTGCCACGTTCACCGAGCGGTACCCGCCACCGACCGGCGTCTCGAGCGGACCCTTGAGCGCCACGCCGCTGGCACGTATGGCCCGCAATGTCTCGTCAGGCATGGGATTGTCCAGCGCCTTGATCCCGGCCAAACCGGCGGGGCGCTCGTCCCACTCGATGTCGCTTCCCGAGGCGTCGAGCACCTTCACCGTGGCCGCGGTGATCTCGGGGCCGATCCCGTCACCGGGAATCAGCGTCACCCGTGTGGGCATCCGCGATGCGGTCAGGGCGCGGCGATGAGGTCGGCCAGCCGGTTCGCGACGCCGGCGGCGAGGCCGGGGGAAAACGATTCGACCGGATCGCTGGCGACATCGCCCATCCACATGACGGTCGAGAGTCGCGCATCGAGCACGAGCACGTTCAGCACCGCGCGCCCCTTCCCCTCGTCGGCTGGCTCGAAGCGCACCTCGAGCGGATAGAGCACGTACCGCGCGTCGTTGAGCGCCACCAGCGACCTGAGCTGCGACGCGAGCGGCTCCGGCAGCTGCTCGATCTTTCGCCGGATGGGCGGACGCAGGCGCTCGGCTGCCAGCGTGTGCGGGTCGGTCACGAACGCCGCGTTACGACGCGCCGAGCGCACCAACGCGTCAGGCATGATCCAGTTCGAGCCCAAGTCGCGCTCCTTGAGCGCGAATCCGATCTCGGCGTCCACGGAGGCGAGAAACTCACGCGCGTTGGGAATGGCTGCCGCCCACCCCATGGGATCACCGTCGCGGACGAACCTGGTCGGGAGCACCACCATCGGGCGCCCCGCGAAAACGGCCAGCGGGTGATCGATGCGCGTGGGCGTCGGTTGCTGCTGCTCTTGTTGATGCTGCGATTGTCCGGCGCAGGCCGAGCCGGCCAGCAGTAGGGCTGCGAGTACGGGGTGAGAGCGAGACACGGTCACCGGGGGAAGCAGGGTACAGGCGAAGCCGAGTCGGCACGGCCTCACGCCTCGAGTCGGCGGCATCAGCCGGAGAAGCTAACTCCACGGCGACGCGGCCTGCAATTTCGACCGGACCCACGGTCGTTGACCATCGTCCGTCGGCGGCGCAATTTCGAGCGCCACCACCACCGGGAGCGCACCGCCGATGGCCAGGATTCTTTCCGTCGTCACGTGGATCGGGGTCGCCGCGCTGGGAGCCGGCGCCTTCGCGTGGCTCGCCCTCTCGCGGGGCGAGACGGTGAACGCGGCCTGGCTGCTGACCGCCGCTCTGTGCACCTACGCGGTCGCGTATCGCTTCTACAGCAAGTTCATCGCGGCGCGCGTCTTCGCGCTCGACGCGGAGCGGGTGACGCCCGCAGAGCGGCTCAACGATGGCCGCGACTTCGTGCCGACAAACCGTTTGATCGTGTTCGGTCACCACTTCGCCGCCATCGCCGGCCCCGGCCCACTCGTCGGGCCCACGCTGGCGGCGCAATTCGGCTTTCTGCCAGGCGCGCTCTGGATCATCATCGGCGTGGTGCTGGGCGGCGCGGTGCAGGACTTCGTGATCCTCGCCGCGTCGGTGCGGCGAAACGGCAAGTCGTTAGGCCAGATGGCGAAGGACGAGATCGGACCCGTGGCCGGCTTCACCGCGCTGGTGGCCGTCCTGGGCATCATGGTCGTGCTGATCTCGGTGCTTGCGCTGGTCGTGGTCAACGCGCTGCGCGCGAGCCCGTGGGGGACGGTGACCATCGCGCTCACCATCCCGATCGCGATGCTGATGGGCGTCTACCTGCGGTGGCTGCGCCCTGGCCGCGTGCTGGAGGCGAGCCTCATCGGCGTGGCGCTGCTCATCTTCGCGCTCTACGCCGGCAAGTGGGTGGCGGAAGACCCGACGCTGGCGCCGATTTTCACGTTGAGTGGAACGACGCTGGCGTGGCTGGTAATGGCCTACGGCTTCGCGGCGTCGGTCGTGCCGGTGTGGCTGCTGCTCGCCCCACGCGATTACCTGTCGGCGTTCGTGAAGATCGGCGTCGTGCTGGCGCTGGCGGTGGGGATCATCGTGGTGCTGCCGCCGCTGCAGATGCCGGCGTTCACGCGGTTCGTCGACGGCACCGGACCCATCTTCGCCGGAAGCGTCTTCCCGTTCGTGTTCATCACCATCGCCTGTGGGGCGATTTCGGGCTTCCATGCGCTCGTCGCGTCGGGCACGACACCGAAGCTGCTGGAACGCGAGCCCGATGCTCGCCCGGTTGGCTACGGCGCCATGCTCATGGAGTCACTGGTGGGCGTGATGGCGCTCATCGCGGCATGCGTGCTCACACCCGGAGTGTATTTCGCGATCAACGCGCCCACGGCGCTATTGGGACCAACCGCGGAAACCGCGGCGCAGGCGATCGCCGGCTGGGGGTTCACCGTCACACCAGAAGAGATGCGAACGCTCGCGGCGCAGGTCGGTGAGCAGACACTCCTCTCGCGTACTGGTGGGGCGCCCAGTCTCGCGGTGGGCATGGCCAACATCTTCGCCCAGGTGCTGGGTGGCACTGGCGCGCTCGCCGTCTGGTACCACTTCGCGATCATGTTCGAGGCGCTGTTCATCCTCACCACGCTCGACGCCGGCACGCGCGTCGGCCGGTTCATGCTCCAGGACCTCGGCCGGCACCTCTGGGAGCCGTTTGGCCGAGTGTCGTGGTATCCGGCGGTGGTGCTCTCGAGCGCGATCTTCGTCGCCATGTGGGGGCACTTTCTCTACCAGGGCGTCACGGACCCCCTGGGGGGAATCAACTCGCTGTGGCCGCTGTTCGGGATCTCCAACCAACTGCTCGCGGCGGTCGCGATGTGCGTGGGCACGACGATCATCATCAAGATGGGCAAGGCGAAGTACGCGTTCGCGACCCTCGTGCCACTCGCTTGGCTCGTCACCATCACGCTCACCGCCGGGTGGCAGAAGATCTTCTCGCCCGATCCGAGGCTCGGGTTCCTGGCGCACGCCCGTGCCCTCCGGGATGCGGTCAACAACGGTGCGCTGCCGCCCGGCGTGGGCAGCGTGGCCGATGCGTCGCGCATGATCTTGAACGACCGGTTGGTTGCCGCCGTGGCGGCGTGCTTCATGATCGCGGTCGTCGTCATTTTGCTCGATTCGGCCCGTGAATGGCTCGCCGTGATTCGTGGTCGAAAACCCGCCGTATCCACCGAAGTGCCTTACCAGTCGCGAACCGCCTTTGCCGCAGACTAGAGCGTCCGGCGCGGCAGTTCGCGCCGGCATCACAGGATGATCTCTTTCATGTCACGACTCCTCGCTTGCGCACTCGTGCTCGTCGGCGCTCCGCTCCTCGCGCAGGAGCGCCCATTCGAGTTCACCATCCAGAGCATCATGCGCGGGCCGGAGGTCGCGGGGCGTGAGCCCTCGAACATCCGGTGGACGGCCGACGGGCGGTGGGTGTACTTCGATTGGCTTCCGCCCGGATCGCCGTGGCACGAGCAGCTCAAGCCGTATCGGGTGCGTGCCCAGCGCGGCGCGAAGCCGGAGCAGATGACGCGAGCGCACATGGACACGGCGGGCCCGCTGCTCGCGCTCGGCAGTCGCTCGCCCGACCGGCGCTTCCGGGCCGTCGCGCACGACGGCGATCTCTACGTGGTCGATGTACGTACCGGCAGCGCGCGGCGGCTCACGCAGACGCTTCCCGCGGAAACGAGTCCGCAGTATTCGGCCGATGGCAGCCGTGTGTTCTTCGTTCGCGACAACAACGTGTTCTCGGTCGACCTCGACGACGGCTTCGTCAGGCAGCTCACCGACGTACGGAGCGGGCCGGCGCCGGAGGACAGCGCCCCACCAAAGGGGCAGCGCGGCTTCCTCGAAGCACAGCAACGCGAGCTGTTCGAGTCCATCCGCGACCGCGTTCGCCGGGACAGCATCGCCAAGGCCGAGGACGCGGCGCGTGACTCGGTCAAGGTGAAGCCGTTGTACCTGAACAAAGGCGAGCGGGTGTCGTCGATCTCGGTATCGCCGGGCGGACAGGCGCTGCTCATCGTCACCGAGACCCCGGCGGAGAAAGCCGAGCGGACGCGCATCCCCAACTACGTGACCGAGAGCGGCTACACGGAGGAGTCGCGGGTGCGCACCAAGGTGGGCGATCTGCAGCAGGCCGGCCGTTTGGCACACATGAGTCTGCCATCTGGCAGCGTACGGTGGCTCCAGCTGATTCCGGCCGACACCACGCAGCCGCCCTCCAATGCGTCGGTGCTGGGGTGGAACACCTCGGGCGACGCGGCGCTGGTATTCGCCGTGAGCCGCGACTACAAGACGCGCTACATCCACCGTGTGAGCGCCGACTCCGGTCGGCTGACGACCATCGACGTCTTGCGCGACACTGCTTGGGTGAACGGGCCCTGCTTCGGATGCGGTGGATGGTACGCCGACGGGGCGCGCATCTACTTCGTCTCGGAGGCGGATGGATTCGCGCATCTGTATTCGGTCGCCGCGGACGGCAGCGACCGTCGGCAGCTCACGAGCGGACGGTGGGAGGTGATGGACGTAGGGCTCTCGAGCGACGGCCGTCATTTCTACCTGCACACGAGCGAAGGCTCACCCTTCGAGCGGCACTTCTTCCGAATGGCCGTGTCGGGGGGGGCACGCGTGAAGCTGACCAGCGCTCCGGGCGGGCACACCGTCCGGCTGTCGCCTGACGAGCGCATGATGGCCGATGTGCACTCGTACGCCAATCGCCCGCCGGAGCTGTACGTCGGACGCACCAGCGCCGGCGCCGAACCGGTGCGCGTCACGACGTCTCCCACCTCCGAGTGGTCGAGCTTCACGTGGATCGTTCCCGAGATCGTGATGATTCCCGCATCGGACGGCGTGCCCGTGCCGGCGCGTCTCTACCGCCCCCGCGATCTCGGTGCGCAGCCGAATGGCGCCGGGGTCATCTTCGTGCACGGCGCCGGCTACCTGCACAACGTCCACAACTATTGGTCGAGCTACTTCCGCGAGTACATGTTCAACCACTTCCTCGCGTCGAAGGGCTACGTCGTCCTCGACATCGACTATCGCGGCTCGGCGGGCTACGGTCGCGATTGGCGCACCGCCATCTACCGGCATATGGGCGGGCGTGATCTGCAGGATCAGGTCGACGGCTCGCGCTACCTGCAGAAGGAATACGGCATCGACCCGGAGCGCGTCGGCATCTACGGTGGCAGCTACGGCGGCTTCATCACCCTGATGGCGCTGTTCACGGAGGCCGAGCACTTCGGCGCCGGTGCCGCGTTGCGCTCGGTGACGGACTGGGCGCACTACAACCATCCGTACACGGCGCGCATCCTGAACACTCCGCAGGCCGACACGCTCTCCTTCCGGCGCTCGTCGCCGATCTATTTCGCCGAAGGGCTCGAGGATCCACTGCTCATCGCGCATGGGATGGTGGACGTCAACGTCCACTTCCAGGATGTCGTGCGGCTATCGCAGCGCCTCATCGAGCTCGGCAAGACCGGATGGGAGATGGCCGTCTATCCGGTAGAGGATCACGGCTTCGTGCGGCCCTCGTCGTGGACCGACGAATATCGACGAATTTTCGAGCTTTTCGAGCGCCACCTCCGGCAACCGGCCGGTCGGGCCGCGGACGGGAGCGGCCGATGATCGACGCAACCCGCCTCGCCCGTGAAGCGTTAGGCGCCGGTCTCCGCGCCGCTCGGAGTGCCGGTGGCGTGGTACGCGCCATCCTCGGCGCGCCGGACTACGAGCGCTACCTGGCGCACATGCGGCGCCGCCATCCCGGCGCCCCCGTCGCGAGCCCCGCCGAGTTTGCGCGCCAGCGACTGGAAGAGCGCTACAGTAGGCCGGGAGCGAAGTGCTGCTAGGCGCATGCGTAGCACGTCGCGGGCATCATCGCGCCACGAGCCTTGGCTAACCACGGAGACACAGAGAGCACAGAGGATTCACAGAGGGATTCCGATCGGGCAGAGTCCACCCCGCAACGAGCAGGACTGGACCACAGAGGCACGGAGACACGGAGGAACCACAGTGGAGAGCTCCTCTCCTCCTCGG
>DATFFQ010000164.1:0-2102 GCA_035249955.1 Gemmatimonadaceae bacterium | reverse complement strand
CCCTGGTTGCGCATCTTCGGTCGATGGCCGGCGCGTGAGCGCTGTCGCCACGCGCGTCTTCTCGTTCCACGGAGGCGTCATGGCTCGACGAGGCACATCGCTGCTGATGGTCGCGCTGGTGGTCGCGCTGGTGGTCGTGGGGGTCTCGTGCAGGGGCATTCGCGACGTCCCGTCGCGCGCCGAGGAGCCCTCGTTCGCCGCGCCGCTCGATTCCGCGTCGGCCACCGAGTTCACGGATTGGGCGGCGAGGCAGGAGTACAGCCGCTTCGTGGGAGACTCGCAGCGGCTGGCCATGCGCGCGCCCGGCGCGCCGGCCGGTCCGGCCGGTCTCACCTACGGGCCGCTGGCCTGGATCTACCCGGTGCGGCGGCTCGGCGCCTTCGCGGACGAGGACTTCGCCCGCGGCCGCGTGATCGCGCGCATCCACGCGGAAAGCGAGTACCGGAAGCTCGGCCTCCGCCCGGGAGAGAATTATCTCGTCGTCAGGCGTCTGGCGGCGGACCGGTGGCAGGCGATGATGCGCTACCCCGGGAGCGACTCGGTGACCTACCTCGACGTCGAGTACGAGGCCCACACCCCGGACGCCGAGCCGCCGCCGGAAACCGTTCGATTCCTCTGGAGCGACCAGGATGAGGACGTCTGGGGCCGCTGCTCGTCCGGCTGCTGCCGTGTGATCGGATTTCGGGAGGGGTCCGGATAGCGGGAAGCGGGGATGGGGAAGCGCAGGCGGTCAAGAAACATGTGAAGCCTCAGAGCGCCAGTTGGATAGGTGCTCTGAGGCTCGCCTTTTCTGCGCTCCCCGCTCCCCGTTTCCCGTTAGCCGCCCTTGCTCTTTCGGCTTCTGTTCGGTATATCCCTTCCCCCGACTTTGCGGACCGAAGCCATGCAGCTGCAGCCAGAGCCCGTGCCCCTGCTCTTCCCCGATCTCGCCCGCCCGCGCGCGCTCCCCGTCATCGGGGCGCAGAAGGACATCACGTATCACGATACCATCGCGCGCAGCATCCTGAACGGGCCCGAGATCACGAAGATGGGCTTCTGGTCCATCAATCCGTACATCGGCTGCGCGTTCGGCTGCGCCTACTGCTACGCGCGCTACACCCATCGCTACGTCATGGAGCGCGCCGTCACGGCGGAGACGCTCGACGACGCGACGCAGCGTGACGTCGAGCGCATCCCGCCCTGGCTCGCCTTCGAGCGGCACATCGTCGTCAAGCGCAACGCCGCCACGGTCCTGAGCCGCACCCTGCGTCACGGCAGCGACAAGCATCGCCGGCTGATCGAAGGGGAGACGATCGTCATCGGCACCGCCACCGATCCCTATCAACCGGCCGAGCGCCGCTTCCGCGTCACCCGCGGCATCCTCGAGGTGCTGGCCGAGCATCCGGGGCTCGACGTGGTGGTCATCACCAAGAGCCCGCTCATCACGCGCGACATCGACGTTCTCGTCAGGCTGATGCGCCACTCCACGGTGTCGATCCATCTCTCGCTCATCACGCTCGACCGGCAGCTGGCGCGGCGCATCGAGCCGCGCGCGCCCACGCCCGACTCGCGCGTGCGCGCGCT
This sequence comes from Gemmatimonadaceae bacterium, assembly GCA_035249955.1. Taxonomy (GTDB): domain Bacteria; phylum Gemmatimonadota; class Gemmatimonadetes; order Gemmatimonadales; family Gemmatimonadaceae; genus DATFFQ01. Next base: position 539 of record DATFFQ010000164.1, on the reverse strand, counting down.
CGAGCGGCTGCACGAGGCCGGAATCGAGGTCGGCATCAACTGCATGCCGGTGCTCCCCGGCATCACCGACAACCCGCGCGACCTGGAGGCACTCGTCAGGCGCGTGGCCCAGGCGGGCGCCAGCTCCGTCGGCGCCTGCGCGCTCCGGCTCCGGCACGAGGCGCGGCTGCGCTATCTCCCCTTCATCGCCCAGGAGTTCCCGCATCTGGCCGAGCGCTACCGCGGCGCCTACGCGCGGAGCCATCACGTGAGCGAGCGCTATCGCGAGGGACTCTCCCGCTTCATGAAGCGGCTCTGCGCGAAGTACGGCATCGACGGCGGCTACCCGGACGAGGAGGAGGACGACACGGACTCCCCCGCTCTCCTCACCGACACCCAGCTCGAGCTGGCGCTCGCGCGCTGAGTCGTCGCCATGTCGCTCGCCCTCCTTCGCCAGCAGCTCGCCGAGGTGGTCGCGCCGGCCGCGCCGGCCGCGCGCGCGCTCCCGACGGGGATCGCCGAGCTCGACGCGGTGCTCTCCGCCGGCGGTCTCCCCCGCG
>DATFFQ010000163.1:0-14465 GCA_035249955.1 Gemmatimonadaceae bacterium | reverse complement strand
GACGGGAATTGAACCCGCAACCCCCGGAGCCACAGTCCGGTGCTCTAACCAATTGAGCTACAGTCACCACGATCGCCGCGCGTCTTCAATTTTAACCCGACCGCTGACCCGTTGCAACGCCGAGCACCGACGCTCACTTCGCGCGATCGAGGTACTCGCCGCTGTTCGGATTCACTCTGATCCGCTCGCCCGATCCAATGAACTCGGGCACGTTCACCGTCACGCCGTTCTCCAGCTTCGCCGGCTTCGTCGACGCCGTCTTCGTCGCCGACTTCATTACCGGGCTCGTATCCACGATCGTCAGCTCCACGGCGTTCGGCAGCTCGATGCCGATCGGCCGCCCGTTGTAGTACTCGGCCAGGATCCGCATCCCCGGCTGCATCCACTGCGCGTTGTCACCCAGTGACTCCTCGTCGAGCTCGAGCTGATCGTAGTTGTCGGTGTTCATGAAGTGGTAGGTGTCACCACCCTGATACAGGAACTCGAGCTCGTGCGTCTCGAGCGACGCTTTCTCGATCGCATCGGCGGCCCGGAAGCGATGCTCGAACGTCGATCCCGTGCGCAGGTTCTTCATCTTGGCCTGCACCATTGCGCGCAGGTTGCCCGGCGTGTGATGCCGGAACTCGATGACGCGACAGGGATCGTTGTTGAAGACGATCACCATCCCGCGCCTGATCTGTGTGGCCGGTAGTGCCATAGTCGATCGCACGCTGAGAGCGGGTGGCGGACGGAGAAGGCGGCCGAACGCGTGCGTTTCCGCGTCCGCCGCCGCAGCCTACCGCCCACGGTAAACTAGTCCAGCTTTTAAAGTTACGGCTTTTGAGCCGCCGCGTCAAGGCTGTCCAGCACGGGACTCAGCGCCCTCCATACGTTCTCCGCCACCCGGCGCGCTCCCTCGGCGTTGGGGTGAATGCCGTCCCCCTGATTCAGCTCCCTGACCGCAGCCACTCCCTCCAGCAGGAACGGCATGTACGTGACGCCCTCCTCCGCCGCCACCTCCGGAAACACCGAGCGGAACCCCGACGTATAGCGTGGACCGAGATTCGGTGGCGCCTCCATGCCGACGAGCAGCACCGCGGCTTCGGGGTATGCCGACTGAACCTTGTCGAGGATCGCCTGGAGATTGCCGCGCAGCGAATCGACGCTCAGACCCCGCAGCCCATCGTTCGCGCCCGTTTCCAGGACGAGCACGTCCATGGGATCGCGCAGCACCCAGTCCATGCGACGCAGCGTGCCGGCGGACGTCTCTCCGCTCACGCCGGCGTTGATGACTTCGTAGTTTAGGTCCAGGGAATCGATGCGGTTGCCGATGAGCGCGGGAAATGCTTCCTCAGGCTCCAGCCCCTGCCCGGCGGTGAGGCTGGTTCCAACGAATACGATTCTCCGCTCTCCCGACGCCGGTTGTGCGGCTTCGGCACGACCGGTGTCACCCGTTGCCGCTCGCTCGTCGACCCGCACCTCGGCGCTGCACGCGGCGGCAAGCGCCAGCACCATCCACTCGAATCTCGCTCTCATGCTCGTTGCTCGTCAGTTGACGAAGACCTATCGAAGCGGCGGACACCAGCTCACCGTGCTCCGCGACGTCTCGTTCACGGTTCCCGACCGCGCCTTCGTCGCGATCGTCGGTCCGTCGGGCAGCGGCAAGACCACGCTGCTCGGCCTGCTCGCCGGCCTCGATACACCGACCGCGGGCTCCGTGGTCCTCGACGGTACCGACCTCACGCAGCTCGACGAAGACGCCCGCGCGCGCCTGCGCGGCGAGAAAGTTGGCTTCGTGTTCCAGAGCTTTCAATTGATCCCCACGCTCACCGCGCTGGAGAACGTCACCGTGCCGCTCGAGCTGCGTGGCGAGCGCGGCGCGGCGCCGCGGGCACGCGACCTCCTCGCGCGCGTGGGGTTGGCCGACCGCGCGCACCACTTCCCGTCCCAGCTCTCGGGCGGCGAGCAGCAGCGTGTCGCCATCGCGCGCGCATTCTCCAACGAGCCGCGCATCCTCTTCGCCGACGAGCCGACGGGGAACCTCGACACCGCCAACGGCGGGCGCGTGATCGAGCTGCTCGAGTCCCTCAACCGCGAGGCGGGCACGACCATCCTCCTCGTGACGCACGACGCGGGGCTCGCCCGCCGGGCAGGACGCGTCATTCAGCTCAGCGATGGCATGGTCGTCGCCGACAGCGAGATGGCGGCATGAGCAGGAAATGGCACTCGGTGATCTCGCTCGCCTGGCGCGAGAGCCGCAACGCGCGCCGGCGACTGTTGCTCTTCATGTCCTCGATCTCGATCGGCGTCGCCGCGCTCGTGGCCATCGACTCGTACTCCGGCAACGTCACGCGCTCCATCGCCGAGCAGTCCAAGGCGCTCCTCGGTGCCGACCTCGTGCTGCGCTCGCGCGCCGAGCTCACCGACACCATCGAGGCGCTCATCGATTCGCTCGACCGTTCCGGCGCCGAGGTCGGCAGGATGACGAGCTTCGCGTCGATGGCGAGGGTGGCCCGCACCGAGGGTACGCGCCTCGTCCAGGTGCGCGCCGTCACCCCCGACATTCCATTCTACGGTCGCATCGAGACGGCGCCGGCTGGTCGTTGGGACGCACTCCAGGCCGGGCAGAATGCTCTGGTCGATGAGGCGCTGCTCACGGCACTGGACGCGCAGGTGGGTGACTCGCTCGTCCTCGGCTACGCCAGCTTTCGGATCATCGGAACGCTGGTGAACGTCCCCGGCGACGTGGGGATCGCGGCCGCGTTCGGGCCGCGCGTGTACATCCCGCACCATCAGGTGGCCGCCACGCGGCTCCTCACCTTCGGCGCGCGCGCCGAATACGAGGCAATGCTGCGGCTCCCGTCGAGTGTCGACGCCGAGCAGCTCTCGACCCGCATGCGGCCGGTGCTCGAGGCACAGCGCACGAGGGCGCGCACGGTGGAGGACACCGAGGAGGACCTCACCGAGGGCGTCGCACAGCTCAATCGCTTTCTTGGTGTCGTCGGGCTCGTGTCGCTGCTGCTCGGAGGGATCGGTGTCGCGAGCGCCATCCACGCCTACATCGCCGAGAAGATCGATACGGTGGCGGTGCTGCGCTGCTTGGGCGGCACCGGTGGCCAGGTGCTCGCCATCTACGTGCTCGAGGCGGCCGCGCTCGGGCTGCTGGGCGCCGTGGCCGGCGTGGCGCTCGGGTTGGGCGTGCAGTTCGCGTTGCCGCGGGTGATCGGCGACTTCGTGCCGGTGGATGTCGATCTTCGGCTCGAGCCGTCGGCGCTGTGGGTCGGCCTCGCGGTGGGCGTGTGGGTGGCGGCGATCTTCGCCATCCTGCCGCTGCTCGCCGTCCGCCGCATCTCGCCGCTCCAGGCGCTCAGACGGCAGACGGACGCGCCGCGGCGCCGGCGGCTGTGGCACGATGTGCCCCGGCTCGTCGCCGTGCTCGCGCTCGTCGCCAGCGTCGTGATCATCGCCGTCCTCCGCACCGGCGATGCGCTCGAGGGGCTGGGCATGAGCGCCGCGATCGCCGCGGCGATCGGCGTGCTGTCACTGAGTGCCGGCGGGCTGTCGTGGCTGGCGCGCAGGCTGCTGCGCGAGCAGTGGCCGTTCGTGGTGCGACAGGGGATCGCGAGCCTCTATCGGCCGGCGAACCAGACGCGACCGGTCGTCCTCGCCCTCGGTTTCGGCGCCTTCCTGATCAGTACGCTGTACCTGGCGCAGGCGAATCTGCTCAACCACCTGACGCTGAGCGCCGAAGCGTCCCGGGCGAATCTCGCGTTCTTCGACATCCAGGCCGATCAGGCTGCTCCGCTGGACTCGTTGCTGCGACGCGACGGTCTCCCCATCCTGCAGCGAGTGCCGATCGTGCCGATGCGCATCGCCTCGATCAATGGACGCTCGGTGGCGGAGCTGTCGCGACAGCGGCCATCGTGGGCGCTCCGCCGCGAGTATCGGTCGAGCTATCGTGACACGCTGGTGAAGTCGGAGCGGCTGATCGCCGGGCGCTGGTTCCCCGAGCGGCCGGGCGCCGCCGGGCCGCCGTACGACGCCTCGTTCGAGCGGGAGATCGCGACGGAGCTGGAGCTCTCGTTAGGCGACACGGTCGTGTGGGACGTCCAGGGGCTCCGCATCCCCACACGCGTGAGCAGCCTCCGGGAGGTCGACTGGGCCCGGTTCGAGCCGAACTTCTTCGTGATCTTCGAGCCGCGCGCGCTCGCCGGCGCGCCCGAGTCGTTCGTGGTGCTCACCCAGTCCCCCGATGCGCGGCTCCGCGCGTCGCTACAGCGCGAGGTGGTGGACCGCTTTCCCAACGTCTCCAGCATCGACCTGTCGCTGATTCAGCAGGCGGTGGGTCGGATCCTGGACAAGGTGTCGGTGGCCATCCGCTTCATGGCGCTGTTCAGCGTGACGATCGGTGCGCTGGTTCTGGTCAGCGCCGTCGCCGCGTCGCGCCGGCAGCGGCTGCGCGAGGGAGTGCTCCTCAAGACGCTCGGCGCCACGCGCGGGCAGATCGGGCGCATCATGCTCGCCGAGTACGCGATCCTGGGACTGCTGGGGAGCCTGACCGGGATGGTTCTGTCGTTAGGCGGAGCGTGGGCGCTGTTGCGCTTCGTGTTCGAGCTGCCCTTCACGCCGGTGGTGATGCCGCTCCTCGTCATCGCCGGCGCGATGATGCTGCTCACCGTGCTCATTGGCCTGCTGAGCGGACGGGACGTGTTCGCCGAGACGCCGATGGCCGCGCTCCGCGAGGGGGCCGGCTAAGCGGCGGGCCTCAGCGCTCGATCACACCGTAGGTGATCGCTCCGGTGTCGAGTGGCCCGGTGATCCACACGCGAGCGCCCACCAGACCGCGCAGCGCGTCGGGCGGGTTCCCGATCCGCCGGCGGCCGCTCTCGGTCGCGATCGCCAGCGCGCTCCCATCGGCGACGATGACGCCGTCGACGGCCGGCTCACCGTTCACCGAGCGAACGGTGAACGACCGTACGTCGATCTCGCCCGATGGTCCTCGCGCGCCGCGCACTACGACCTCCACGCCACCCAGCCCGCGCAGGACGGTGGCTCCCTGGCCGGTGAGCCGGATGCGTTCGCTGGAGCCCTCCGGCGCCAGCACGACGGAGACGTTCACGGGAAGCGAGCCCACCACGCGCACGACACCGCGCGCGGTGTCCGGCGTCGCGCGCGGCCGATCTCCCTTGGGGGCCGGGGTTGTCGGTGCCTTCGGGCCCGGCTGCTCTGCCTTCGGCGCGGCGGCGGTCGTGTCGCGCGGCGCGGAATCTGGTGGTGTGGACACGGTGTCAGCGGGCGCGTGGGCGGGAGGAGGCAGCGAATCTGAGACGGCCGTGTCCCTGCCCCGCTCGTCTCCGCGAGCACACGCGAGCACGAGCACGAGCGGCGCCAGCCCACCCCATGACCGCCTCACTTGGTGCGCACCAGCGTCATCCGCACCGTAGCCGGAATCGGCGCGCCCCCCGCCGACGAGCGGATGACCCCGAATGAGCTGGGCACGCGGAACCGGATGTACGCTGCACCGCCACCGGTCAGCGTGACCGCGTTGATGCTCCCGTTCACCAGGAAGCGCACTCTCAGCGCGGGATTGTCGTTGTTGAGGGCCGGCAGCACGTCGCGGAAGTGCCAGCTCAGGTGCTGGAACGCCGGCACACCGATACCCGTGTCGTCGGTGTACTGCGCGATGGTGAAATCACCCACGAGCGGCAGGGCATCCGTGCCCGCGACACCGCTCAGATTGGCGAGTCCGGTAGTGGTCGAGTTCACGAGTCGAAACCAGAAGTCTCCGTCGAGGGGACGTGTGCGATCGGCCACATACCGCAGCAACTGCCAGGCCGCGCCACGCGTGCCCAGCTGATCATTCGACGCGAAGGGCGAGTTGCTCTCGGTAGCCTCCAGGTAGCGCAGCAGGCGTCCCAGGTTCGGAGTCTGGAACGCGTTCACGGCCCGGTTCACGTTCTCTTCCTGGGTCAGCAGCGAGAGCGCGATGTTGCTGCGCGGCTGGAGACTCGCCGACCGATAGAACGTCAGCTCTTCCGCGATGTGGCTGAGCCCCTCGTTGAGCCACACCTCTTCCGGAGGCGCGTTGGTGACGAAGACCCGGCGCGACGCATTGATCAGGTGCTGGAGCTCGTGCGCGATCGTTCCGACGGTGACCCGATTGACGAAGTCCTTGGTGCGTTGATTGCCATTCACCACGCCACCCGGGTCCGGGACCAGCATGTAGAACATCTCCGCCTCGTTGCTTCCGGGGCATGGTGACGTCCCGCTTTTCGGAAAGAGGTCGCGTCCGAAGAAGAACCCGCCGACGAAGCTGCCGGACCCCTGTGGTGTGAGCTGGTTCACGGCCCGCGTGTAGAAGATGACCACCCGTCCGTTGGCATCGATGTCGCTCTCGCCGCCGAACGCATCCACCGCGAGCGGATACACGAGCGTGTCGAAGGTGACAGCGATGGACGCATACTCCGCGTCGGTGAACCCGTTCGCCGGATTGTCGACGTCGTGCACGATCACCGCGTGCTGGCTGATCGCGGCCACGCGGCCGGTGCGCAGGTCGGGCGTCTGGCACGTTGAGCTCGAGTTGACGTTGAGAAGGAGCTCGTCGCCAAGGGCTGGTGCGGTCGCCAACAGGTCGCGCTGGAGTCCTGAGGCCCGTTGCTGGCGCGCGGCCAGGCGGTGCGTCCCCGTCAGCTCGCGCCGCTCCCGCTCGCGCAGCTCGTGCTCGAAGGCGCCGTCGGGGAGCGGATCATGGAGACCGGCAGGAGAGAGCAGCGATGACACATCGATCAGCGGGGCGCGCGATGGATTCGGCGGACCGGACGGATTTTCCACGCCGTTGGGCTCGAGCCGGAACTGCACGGTCGCCGAGCTGACCGCGTTGGCGAAGAACGGCATGAGCACGAACTCGGCGCCCGCGCCGGCCAGACAGAGCTCATCGCGCTCCTCGGGTGTGGCGAGCTCGTGCATCGCCCCGATGGCAAGCGAGAGAGCCGGGACGGTTTCCCCGCACGCGCTCACGAACACAGAGATCTCGGCAGTGTCCGCCTTCGACTCGGCCGATGCGACGACTCGCCCGGTGCCGTTCTCTACCGCCGTCACGACACCGGAGGCCGACACGGTTACCGCGGGATCGAGCGACGACCAGCTGAAGCCGACGCCCGGTATCGTGGTGCCATCGGTTGCGACCGCGGTGGCGGTGAGCTGCACCATTGCCCCGGTGGATAGCAGCGTCTGAGTGCCCGGCACGATGACGATGCGTGCGATCACGGGCGCGTCGGTCCCGCCGCCGCACGCGCTGAGGAACAGGAGCGTCGCGCCGATGGCTGCGACGACCGCTCTGCATGACATGGGCGCCTCAGCGCTGGTTGTCCGGCGTGATGACTCCAAACAGCTCGGGATCGCGATCCGGCTGCCCGGCAATCCACACTCTGGCGCCGACGCGGCTGCGGAGCTCGGCGGGTAGCCGCGGCATCGGGATGCGCGTGCCATCGTGGGTGACCAGCACGTACGACTGCCCGTCCTGGGCGATCACACCGTCGACCGCGGGTATGCCGTGCATGCCGCGCACCTCGAACCGGGCCACCTGCAGGCTTCGTTCATCGGTCCGCTCCCCAGTTACCCACACGTCGGCGCCCGCCGCGCGGCGCAGCTCGGAGAGCGCGTCACCGCTCAGCAGCACTGCCGCGCCTCCCTCCACCGGCCGGAGCGACACCATGGTTCCCGGCTCGGATCCCACGATGGCGACCGTGCCGCGCAGCGTGTCACTCACCTGCGTACCCGCCGCGCGGGCGCTGTCCGTGGCGCGCGCCTCCTGACGATTCGTGCAGGCGGCGAGGGCACCGACGAGCAACGCCCACGCGACCCGCACTACTGCACCCGCACGAACGCGATGCGCAGCACGCTCGATGGATCGCCGCCGCCTTGACTGCGCAGCTCCACGAGCTGCTTGGAGGTGGAGGTGCCGCTCAACTCGAAGTACGCGACCGATCCCGTCCGCACCGACTTGTTCACGCTGAAGGGCCCGAACGCCAGCGGATGCGGCTGGAGCGGGAACTGGAGCGGAAAGTTCTCCGGCTGCGGGAAGTCGGCGTTCATGCCGCTGAAGATGTCCCGCACGTTCCAGCTCAGGAACCTCAGCGCCGGCCGATCGGGGGTGAATCCGCTGAGATCGTCCGTCGCCAGCGCCAGCGCCCAGTCGCCCAACATCTCGGCGAAGGAGCGTCCCGTTCTGGCCTCGATGTTCGGCACGCCACTCAGGGTGCTCTGGGTGAGCGGCTTCAGGAAGGACTCGTCGGATGGCATGTGCGTGTCGATGGCCCAGCGCACCAGCGACCATGCGCTCCCATAGAACGTGGACCCCTCGGCGCCGGCCTCCGCACCGAGTGGCGACAGGTCCTCCGGTGTGTTGAGGAAGTCGTACAGGAAGATGAAGTGGTCGAACATCACGAACGGACGGTCGGCGCATTGCGTAAACGTGGGGCGGACGTCACAGAAGAGGGTGCTGCCGTAATCGCTGTTCCCCTTCCAGCTATTGCCGTAGACCGTCCGCGCCCACAGCTCCTCGGCGTGCATCGCCGTGCCCTCCTCCAACCACGTATCCTCGAAGTCGGGCGCATTCTGCGCGATGCGCTGCCCGAAGGAGGTGATGTGCTTGACCTCGTGGATGATCGTGGAGCGCATGCTCCGCCGCCACGCGTCCGCCGTGAACACGCCCTGTGGGAACCCCGATTGCGTGCTCGTTGGAGCGCGGGCGTAGAAGAACTCTCCCTGGTTCGACGCCGTGTTGTTAGTCGTGTTCGGCGGGAAGAAGTCGCAGCTCACCACGAATCCGGCGACGCCGGCCTCGAAGTCGTTCACCTTCGTCGAGAAGAGCATCACGATCTTGCTGTTCGCATCGAGCTGGGCGTCCATCACGATCGGATTGCCGAAATTGGTGGTCAGGATGGTCCACATGGCGTTGTCCATCTCCTGACCCACCGCCTGGTAGTACGAATCGAACGACCCGGCCGACGGGTTGGCATTGTCCTCGATCACGATGGCGTGCGTCCCATTGTAGACAGTACGCGCCGTGACGTTGACCGGACTGCTGCAGAAGGCGGCCTGGTCGATGTCCGGAATCTTCACCGAGCTGTTCTGCCCCACGGTGGGATTCACCGCGAAGGACGGCCCGGTGCCCGCCGGCGCGGCCGCACGCGCTCCGCGGCGGAACGAAATGCCCGCGCGGAGCTGCTGATCGGCGAACGCGCGGTTGGCCTGGAGGAGTCTCAGGTGAGCGCGCCGCTCCCGCATCCGCTCGCGCACCTCCTGGCGATCGGCGAACGCGCCACTCGTGCGGCGCGCTAGCATCGGCGCGGCCGCCGCTGGCGCGGCCGGCAGCGGACCGGCCCCGCGAAGCTGAAACGGCGTCGTGCCCGCACCGGTCGGCGTGATGTTGTAGACGGCGATGATGTACCGGCCGTTGCCGCCAGGCGCGGAGAGCTCGTTGCAGCGCACCTGGGCGGCGTTGTCGATGCGCAGCGACTGACCGGCGGCGAGCGTGCGCTGCTGCGCGGCGGAGAACGGGTGCGAGCGCAGCCCCGCCAGTCCGCCCACGCTCACGATCACGCCGACGTTGCGCGTCGGCTGACAGGCGAAACCCGACGTCGGCAGCGTGACCGTGAGCGCTGTCGCGCTCGCGGTGTTCACCGTCGCCGACACGCCATCGATCGTGACGAGGTTGGATGCCGGTGTGGCGCTGAAGTTGGTACCGGTGATGGTGGCGGTGGCGCCCGGAACGAGCGGATCGGGCAAGACCGCCGTGATCGTAGGCGATGCCGCGGTGGTGATCGCGACCGATGCCGTGCCCGTGGCACCGGAGCTGTTCGCGGTAATCGTCACCGCCCCGCCTGCCACACCGCTGACCGTCGCCGTCTGTGCGCCTGCGTTGGCGACCACCGTAGCCTTCGTCGCATCCGAGCTGGTCCAGGCGACCTGCGCCGTCGGGAGCAACACGCCGCTCGCGTCGCGCACGGTTGCGGTGAGCGTCGTCGTTCCCCCGGCGGCTACCTCCACCGCTGCCGGCGCCACTGTCACGCTGCCGACGATGGCCGGACTCACGGAGAAGGTCAGCTGACCGGTTCGCTCCTCCGACGTCGCGGTGACACGCGCGGTGCCTGGCGAGGCCGCGGTCACCAGTCCCGTCGACGAGACATCGGCGACCGTGGGGTTGTCCGACTGGAACGTGACCGGGCGCTCGAGCGGGTTGCCGGCCTGGTCCTTCGGCGTCGCCGTGATCTGTGCTGTCTGCCCGACAACGAGATTGGTGGACGGATCCGCGGTAACGGACACGGTTGCCACCGCGACGGGCCCCTCGCCGTCACCACCGCACGCTACGGTCGTCGCAGCGAGCAGAATCAGTACCTTACGCATCTCTCGCGTCGCTCCTCAGGGAGCCGCCGGCCCCAGCCGGTGCGGCGTCGCAGATTGTCAGCCCCTGGACGAGGATCCTCGTGGTCCCTCGACCACGCCCCGCCCGCCCGATGAGTAAGACGGCAAGCAAGACGGCACGGCAACCCGCACCGTGCCGACGCCTTACTTCGCCGCCTCAACCTTGAAAAAGTCGATCCCGCCAGCTTGCTGCCCCACGTCCACCCTGGCCACCGTCTGTAGCGCCTGGAGGTCGATGATCTCGACCGTTCCCGGTTCCGCCCCGACCCCTTCGACCGAAATGAACGCGTAGCGATCGTCAGGCGAGATCGCGACGCCGTGCACCACCTTTCGCTTCGTCGGAATGCGCGCCAGCTCCTTCCCGCTCTTCGTGTCGAAGACCGACACCGATTGGCCGCGCTTGTTGGTGGCGATGAGCAAGCGACCATCGCTGGTCGTGCCCAGGTTGTAGACGCCATCACCCGCCGGAATCCGGCGCACGAGCTTCCAGCCGGCCACGTCCAGCTCCACGATGTCATTGCTCTTGTTGCAGGCTACGTAGAGTCGCGCCCCGTCGGGCGATGGCTGGGCCCACGTCGGCGAGCAGCTCACTTCGCGGGCGTGATGACTGCCGGTCTGGTGCGCACCGCCTTGGGCACCGGGCAACCCGCCGGCCGCCATCGCGCCGTGCGGAGGACCCGTCTCGCCGTGCTCCTTCCCGGCGGCGAGCATGAAGTGCCGCGACACGGCGAAGGTACGCGTGTCGATCTCGACGGCCATGTCATCCATCATGCACGCCGAGTACTGCCTGGTCCCCTGCGCATTGATGCGCGAGCCGTGCGGCATGGTGCACGTGCGGATGCGTGCGACCTCGACCATCTCTCCGGCGGCAACGACCGACACCGACGACGGCACCATGTCGCCGTGGAGGTTGAAGTTCACCACGTACACGAACTCGCCGTCCGGTGACACTTGCATCGTTGCCGGGAACATGCCGAGCGGGACGGTGGCGACCAGCGAATCTCTGTCGGTCGTGTACTTCCAGAGCATGCCGAAGGGCGTGCCGTGCGCGGTCGTGACGTAGTAGAAGCGCTTGTCGGGCGACACGGCGAGGCCATGCGGTCCATCCACGTCCGCGGGCATGATTCCCGTCTGGATGTCGTGATCGATGCGCGAGCCGCCGGGCCCGAAGCGGACGAGCGTGATCCGGTCGGAGGACTCGGATGCGACGTAGACGAGATAATCCTGCGTCGGCTGGCGCTGGCCATCGGCGGCGTGGGGCAGCACGACTGCGGCGAGCGCCGCGCAGGCGAAGGAGCGGGCGCTATGCAAGAGCTGGCGTGGAGGTGTCATGTCGGAAAGATAGCCGTATCGAGCCCTTCAAATGTTGTGGCCAGAGCGGTTACTCGCCAGAGGACGAGCATAAGCCGGCCAGCGTCGGCGTCCGTTGGTACACCATTTTACAGGGGCTTGTTCGCTCGCGAGCAGGCGTACATCGTCCGTCAACGATTCGCCAGAGGTGGCACCGCAGACGGAACGACATTTGCGCTAGTGGTCGCAGTTGCCGCGCAGAAGCTCGTGGCGGATGGCGCGACATCGCGGGTCGCCGGTGTGGAGCGTGTCGTTCGAGTGAACGCGCGACGCTCCGACACGAACCGCCGGATCTGGAACGTTGCGGCGACCGTCTCGCCCCCCAGACGGCACGCCAGCCGACTCGAGCGAAGCCGGCCACCGTTTCGCCCCTCGTGACAGGATCACGTCGACGAGCAGCATCAGCGGTAGGTCCTCGAATTCCGGAGCTCGACGGAGGACAACACAGTGAGCGCGATACTCGGCGTCTTTGCCGCGATGCAGATCTCGGGCAGCTCCTCGGACTCGACCGCACTGGGCTGGGTGCTGGCCCTGACGGCCGCAGTGGTCGCGATCTCCATGGTCGTGCTCCACATCAAGCGCCGTCGCGACGCGTGGCGGACGTTCGATGACGACAGCTCGCTTCCCCCGCTGTTCTTCTCGCCTGGCTCGCTCGCCCCCGGGGAGCACTCGCTCACGCCGGCGCGCCCATGGCGCGTAAGCCCGCTCGACGATGCGCCGCGCGGGAGCGTGGCAACGATACCGAGACCGGAGTATTCCGCGCCGCCGCCGGCACGCGCGGCCCATCCCGCGCCGTCGGCGCCTCAGCCGACGACTGTGCCCTCGCCGACCCCGGACTCGACGAGCACCGTACGCTTCTTCCGTCCGCCCGACGGCACGCTGCAGCTCCTGCCCGGCCGGCTGGAGATCGTCGGTGGTGAGAACGACAAGCAGGACATCCGATTCGTCCGCTCGAGAGGACAGACGCCGACGATCACCTTCGGACGATCGGAGGGACCGCCCCACCAGCACGTCCAGCTGCACGCCTCCACCGTGAGTCGCATGCACGCGCGCATGGAGTACGAGCAGCAGCGGTGGAAGCTGGTCAACCTCTCCGTCACCAATCCCGTGCTGGTCAACGGTGAGGAGCTCAGCGCGGTGGAGGGAACGCGTCTGCTGGAGGATGGCGATCGCATCGAGATGGGAGAAGTCGTGTTCCGCTTCAGGGAGCGGTAGCCCGCTCCCCGGGTGATTATGGCGGGCGACCAGCGAGACCTGCTTCCGGCGCGGACCGAGCTCCAGTCCGAGTACGAGTTCGTGCGCGAGCTCGGTCGAGGCGGAACGGGCGTGGTCTACCTCGCGCGCGAGCGTGCCTCCGGACGCGACGTCGCGATCAAGCTCGTGCGCGCTCGTTATCTCGAGGACGACGAGACGCTGCGGCGCTTCGCTCGTGAGGCGAGCACCGTCACGAGGCTCCGGCATCCGGCGATCGTGGCCACGGAGTCCGTGCGCCAGCTCGAGACGGGCGACCTCGCGCTCATCATGCGCTACGTACCGGGGCCGACACTGCGCGAGCTCCTGCGCCGCCACGGCGCGATGTCCGTCGAGACGACCGAGCGCGTGCTCCTCGGGGTCGCCGAGGCGCTCGCCTACGCGCACAGCCAGGGGATCGTCCATCGCGACGTGAAGCCGGAGAACATCTTCTACTCCGATGAGAGCGGCCGGCCGGTGCTCTCGGACTTCGGTATCGCTCGCCCCATCGAAGCCGAATCGCTCACGCTCACAGGCGTCGCGATCGGCACGCCGAGCTACATGTCGCCGGAGCAGATCGACGGCTCGGGCATCGACGGGCGTAGCGATCTGTACGGGCTGGGGCTCGTCGGGTGGGAGATGCTGAGCGGCCGGCGACCCTGGGATGGCGAGAGCCTGTACAGCGTCATCTACAAGCAGAAGCAGGAGCACCTGCCGCCGCTCGAGCGGCTGCGACCCGATGTGCCGCCGCACCTGTTGAACGCGATTCAGGGCGCGCTCGAGAAGAACCGCGAGGATCGCTGGGCGAACGCCGACGAGTTTGCCGCGCAGCTGAGGGATCGCTCGGGCACCGTGCGGTTCCGTCGCCCATCCCGCATGCCGGTCGTTGCTCGCCCGGTGGACGCTCCCCTCCCGGCGGCGCGCGGTGGCGCGACGATGGAGCTTCCACCTGGCGGGTACATCGGCGTAGCCGACCGTCTCGGCATCGAGGACGAGGATGACGATGCTCCCTTTCCCGCGCTGGTTCCCGATCGCCGGTTCAGTCGTGGGCAGGCGGCGCTAGGCGCCGCGCTGCTGGTGCTGCTGGTGGCGCTGGCGATCGTGACGACGCGACCCGACACGGGTATCGGTCGCATCCTCGCGTCGGAGGATGCGGCCGGCGAGATCGCGGCTCCCGACCTGCCTCCAGCGCCGCAGCCCGGCGCGACACCCGACACCGCGCTGGCATCCAGTGGCACGCCCGCCGGAGATACCAGCGTCGCTCCCGACACACTTGCGGCGGCGGACTCCGCCGCAGCCACGGACAGCGTGGCGGCGCTCGCGCCACGCGACTCGGCCATCGTGCCAGCGCTGTCGCAGAGCGATCGTGCCACGCCGGCCATCGAGATCGCCGAACAGGAACGCCAGCAGCGCGCGGCTCGAGCGCGCATCGAGCGCGAGCCGGCGGCGCCACCCGCGGCGCCGCAGGTGGCGCCCCCGCT
>DATFFQ010000162.1:0-44905 GCA_035249955.1 Gemmatimonadaceae bacterium | reverse complement strand
CCTGGTGCGAGATGCAGGCGGCGAGCAGTTGCGCGGCAGACCGGAGAGACTGCACGCACCGAGGCTACGGCGCGTGGGTGCGCGAGCCGGCATCGTGCGGATGCGGGTGGGACCGGCGAGTTGCGGCTAGGCGCCGGTAGGGGGCAGCGGGTAGCCCGTGCTACCGGCGCCAACCTTTGCCTGCGCGCGCGTGTCCAATCGGGTGGAAGCATGAGCTTCCATCTCCGAGTGGGGGCCCCCGAGGCGCGATAGTATGCGCCCGGGGGTTCTGCTTTTCGTGGCAAGCCTCAGTCGAGTGCTGCGAGACCGCGCCTCAGCCCACGGCGATCACTTCTTCACGCAGAAGCTCATCCCGACGTGCCCGCCGGCTTCTGGGCACCGATCGTCTGTTCTCACGTTCCGAGTCGCATCTATTCGGTCATTGCTACATGCTGCGACAGTCTGTCAATAATCATGACATTCAATGTCAACACTCCGCGATTTGAGTGGACCGATTGGGGCATAATGACCGGCATGACGGTTGCTCATGTACCGGGTGGTTCTGTGGATGGCCTGTCAGACCCCCCCGAGGATCTCCATGCGAATCTCCCCCCGTTGTCCTTTCGCCCTTCTGCTCGCCCTGGCCCTTGCCGCCTGTACGGAGGGTCCCGAGCAGATCCTCGCGCCCCAGATGGAATCGAATGTCCTCGAGCAAGCCCAGGGCGGCGCGCAGCAGTCGATCAGCTTCGTGCGCCATGGTGAGGACCGGGCATCACTCTCGCGCCACAGCGTCTCGTTCTGGGGCGTGCGCGGTGAGACGCGCACCGCGACCCTCGGATATGCCGACGGCACGCCGATGGTCACGCTCACCATTCCGCAGGACGCGCTCGGTCGGGACGCGCACGGTCGGGAAGTCGCGCGCGGCGACTCGATTCAGATCACCATGACGCTGCTGGACCGGAAGACCTTCGCGGTGCGATTCGAGCCGGCGGGGTTGCGCTTCAACGATCAGGCGCCCGCGATACTGTCGTTCAACCTCACGCGCGCGGCGCGAAAGGCGCTCGCATCGGGCTCGGTGTCGATGTGGAAGCAAGAGACGCCGGACAGCGAGTGGACGCTGGTCCCGTCGGTCGTCGATCCCTCGACGAGAACGCTGACGGCGAACATCGACGGCTTCACCGTCTATGCGCTCTCGTACTGAGCAGCGTCTCACGGCGTCGCTCCCGCCTGTCGAGCGCATCACAGCGGAGATTGCGGCACGCGTCGAGGAGTTGGCGCAGGCGAGAAAGTGGCGAGAGATCAAGCAGCTCCTCCTGCCGGTGCCGCGGGAGGAGCTCTCGCGCCATCCACGAGTGATGTTCGTGCTGGCCGACGCCTTTGGCCGGCTCGGCTTCCTGGAGCGTGCGGTCGAGCTGGCGCAGGAATCAGCGAACCGGTTCGCCGAGCTCGGCGAGCAGGAGCGGTGGCTGCTGGCGCGCAAGCGCGTCGGGGCATACGTGGCCGAGCGTGGACTCCTCGATCAGGCGGAAGCGATCTTTCTCGGGGTGATCGGGGCGGCGGAGCCGTTAGGCATGCTCGAGGTGGTAGGTGGGGTATTGAACAACCTCGGCGCGATCGCCGGTATGCGCGGTGCGCGCGACGACGCCTTCCGCTACTACGAGCGGGCGTTGGCGGTGGGCCAGAAGGCGGGCGATGAGCAGGGGCTCGCGCGCACGTACTACAACCTCGCTCTCGCCTACCGTGACAGCGATCTCTACATGGAAGCGGACACGCTGTTCCTGGAGGCTGGGCGTCGCGCGCGCGCGATCGGAGACGAGTGGCTGGCGCAGATCGCCGGAACGGCGCGCGCCGAGCTGGAGCTACGTCGCAAGGGTGGAAGCCGCCCCGAGCTCGACGCTGCCTGGCGACAGGCGATGGTGCGCTTCGACGTGTTCGCGAGCACCCTTGGCCAGGCGGAGGCACAGAAGCTCGCGGGAATGGTCGCGGCGTCGCGCGGTGACCACGCCACGGCATCGCGACGGTTCAGCGACGCGATCGACCTCGCGGCGGCACACGGCAATCCGTTGCTGGCGGCCGAGGCACGCATGGAGCGCGGCGCATCGCGTGTGGTGTTGGGAGAGCTCGCGCTCGGCCGGGCCGATTTCACCGACGCGGCGGCGCTCTACGCCGAGCTGGGGAACCACGAGGCCGCCGGGAGAGCACGGGACAAGGCCGCGCTCATCCCGCCCGATACGCGCGGCCCTTCCACTCGACCTTCCGGCCGCGGATGAGCGCCCGCGCCGTAATGTAGAGCAGCACGACCGCGCCCAACGGGAAGGCGAGCGCGTACGCGGGCGCCACGGTGTTGAAGGTGGGGGGCGCCAGGATGGTGCGCGCGAAGATCGTGTAAATCACTACCCACCAGACGAGTGTGCCGAGCGCGCAGATGCCGCTCCACAGCGCGAGCGCCGGTGGTACCGGCCACAGCAGTCGCGCTGCCAGCACGATCAGCGGCGCCAGCGTCACCACCGGACCCGCCAACAGCAAGACCGGGAGCAGCGCGCGGCCGGCTCGGCCCAGTGGCACGGCGTCGCGCGAGCCGGCAAAGATGTTCTTCATCCATCCGCGTACGACCTCGCCGAGCGACGTGTACATGCGCGTGGTGAGCTGACGCGTCCCCAGCACCAGCACCGATCGCCGTCCTTCGGCAAAGAAGCGCTGAGCCAGCGCCAGGTCTTCGGCGACTTTCGCTCGCACCGCGGAATGGCCGCCGAGCTCGGCGTAGGCGTCCCGCCTGACGAGCAGGAACTGGCCGTTGGCGATCTTGTCGCTCACGCGACGGGCTTGGTTCACGCGCTCCGTGCCCCCGTAGCGGGCGGCGAGCATGAAGAACACCTGCGGCTGGACGACGCGCTCCCAGAACGTCCCGACCTCCTGACGCCCGAATACGGAGAGCAGGTGGGCGTCGCGTCCGTGAAGCGCGTTGACGGCACGGGGGAGCAGATCGGGGCCGTGCACCGTGTCGGCGTCGGTGAAGCAGAGGAGCGTACCGCGCGCGACGATGGCGCCCTGCCAGCATGCCCACTGCTTGCCGAACCAGTCATCGGGAAGTGCGGGTGCGGGGACGATGCGCAGTCGATCGTCCCCGGCAGCGGTCAACCGCGCCCGGTCGGCGGTTCCATCCTCCGAATGGTCATCGACGAGCACGACCTCCAGTGGTGTGTACCGCGAGGACAGGACCGACCGTACGCATCGCTCGATGTTGTGTGCCTCGTTGCGCGCCGGGATGATCACCGAGACCGTCGGCGCGCCTGGAGGGAGGGTATCGCTCTCGTCGTCGAGCGAGCGCGACCGTCGCGCCCTCCAGAGGACGATCGGCGGCACGATCAACCAGGGAAGGGCCGCGAACAGCAGCCAGACGCTCACGTCGTTGCGGCCTCGGTGACCGGCTGCGGCGTGTCCGCCTGGGCGAGAGCGCGCTCACTGCGGGCCACAATCGCCGCCGCGGTCATGTGTCCGGTCACGTTGAGCGCCGTTCGAAACATGTCGGGGATGGTGTCCAGCGCGAGGAGGATCCCGACGCCCGCCACCGGAATGCCGGCCGCGATCATCACCGGCACCATCACGACGATGGAGCCATTCGGGATTCCGGGGATGCTGAAGCTGGTGAGCACGACCGTGAGCACGATCGTCGCGAGCTGTGGCGCCGAGAGCGCAACGTCGTAGAGCCGCGCGACGAACAGGACGCCGATGGTGAGGCCGACGCCGGCCCCCGCCCGAAAGGTGGTCGCGGCGAGCGGCAGCAGAAAGCTCGTGACCTGAGGCGGGAACCTGAGCAGCGGCGCACCGTGCTCCATCATTGCCGGGAGCGACGCGAGCGACGATCGCGCGCTCAGTGCGACCGCCTGTGCCGGCGCGCACGCCCGAGCGAAGTCGCGCAGCGAAATGCCGCCGAACAGCGCCGCGATGGGATAGAGCGCGAGTCCGACGAGCGTCGACAAACCGGCGGCGAGCAGGACGTAATAGGCCATGGCCCCGGCTGCGGTGAGCCCGAGCCGCGCGGCCAGCGGCAGCGTGAGCGCGAAGACGCCGATGGGCGCGAGCGCGAGCACCCAGCGTACGAGCACGAGCATCGCCTCGAACACGCCCTGAAAGAGGGCCGTGACCCGCGCCCGCCGCTCGGGAGAGAGCTGGAGCAGCGCGACGGCGAAGGTGAGGGTGAAGATGATGAGCGGCAGCATCGCGCCCTCGGCCGCCGCGCTGATCGGATTCGCGGGCACGAGGCTCACCAACCACTCGGTGAACGTGGGAAGCCTCGCCGCGACGGCCTGGTCACCACCGGCGGTCATCGATCGAAACGACTGGGCAGCTGCGGGATCGATGGAGAGCGCGCCGAGCAGGGGTTGGCCGACGATCGCGGTGAACGTCGTGGCCGCAAAGAGTACGGCGAAGAAGATGAGGAGCGCGCGCCAGCCGACACGGGCGATGGACCGTGCATCCGGCGCGGCGGCCACACCGACGACGAGACTCGCGACCACGAGCGGCACCACCGTCATCCTGATGGCATTGATGAACAGAGTGCCCACCGGCTCGACCCAGGCGATCACGGTGGCGAGCCGCGAATCGGGAGCGCCCGAGAAGGCGAGTCCGACGCCGAAGCCTGCGATGAGAGCGAAGAGGACGCGCGTCGTGAGAGACACGCGGCAAAGCTAGTCGCCCGTGATGCGCCGGGCGAGCAGATGTGAGAACGGGCGCGTGTGAGCGCCCGTCCATCAAGCGGTCAGCAGATCTCGCTCAGCGATTGCCGCCGCCCGTCCGTCCGCCGCTCTGGCCGCCCTGGCCACCCTGCGATCCCTTCCCACCCTGCGATCCCTTCCCACCCTGACCGCCACCCTGTCCGCCGGAGCGGCCGCCGCCTCCGCCTGACGAGCCGCCGGCACCGCCGGCACCGCCAGACCGTCCGCCCTCCTCCGTGAGCTCATCGCCCATCAACTCATCACCTTCGGTGTCCTGTGTGCCGCGCTGTCCCTGTCCACCTTGTCCACCTTGTCCACCCTGTCCACCCTGTCCACGCTGACCACCCTGGCCCTCGCGACCACTGCCGCCGCCAAATCCACCACCGCTTGTCCCACCGGCACCACCGGCGCCACCCGTGCCACCGGCTCCCGAGGAGCCCTTCCGGGTGCTTTCGTCCTCCTGCTGCCCAATCTTGTCGCGATCCGCCATGACCGTGTCCTCCAGAACCAGGTGAGCCTTGCACCGATCGAGACGTGAACGAAAGGGCAATGCACATGCCATGAGACGGGGCGCACGCAAGTTGACCGCCATTCACGTCGCCTCTACGTTCCGCACACGCTCTCGGACATCGCGCTCGCTCCGACTACGCCCGCAGCCACCATGCACGCTTCGACGACTGCTCCGCACGGCGACACCATGGTGCGGCCGCCGCTTCTCACGGCGGGCGCGCGCGTTGCGCTCGTGGCTCCGGCGGGGCCGCTGCGCGGCGAAGACGATGTGGCGCGCGCGGTCGAGAACGCTCGGGCATTGGGATGGGAGCCAACACTGGGCCAGCACGTGCTCGAGCGCTGCGGCTATCTCGCGGGCGCGGATGCGGCCCGCTTGGCCGATCTCAACCGCGCGCTCGCCGCTCGCGACGTGGATGCTGTGTGGTGCCTGCGTGGGGGCTACGGCCTCTCGCGCATTCTCGATGGCGTGAACTACGAGGCACTCCGGCACCATCCGAAAGCGCTCATCGGCTACTCCGACATCACGGCGCTCCATCTCGCGATTCGCGCGCGCTGCAACATCATCTCCTACCACGGGCCGACGGCGCGTGCCGCGCTGAGCGGCTTCACGCGACGCTCGCTCGTGAGTGCGGTGATGCGCGGTGAGGATTCGTGCGGCCACGCACCCGCGGCGCGCGCGTTGCGTGGTGGGCGGGCGCGCGGCGTGCTGGTGGGGGGCAACCTCGCGCTCGTGACCGCACTCCAGGGCACTCCCTTCGCGGCGCGGCTCGAGAAGGCCATCCTGGTGCTCGAGGATGTGAACGAGGCGGTGTATCGCATCGACCGGATGCTCCAGCAGCTGCGACTCTCCGGCGCGCTCGCCGGCTGTGCGGGGCTGGTATTTGGCGCGTTCACGGAGCGCGGCGACGATGGCGACGAGGATGGCCGGGCGCTGGACCGGCTGCTGGACGAATGCGCCGCGGCGGCCGCCGTCCCGTGCCTGCGGGACGCTCCAGTGGGACACATCGACGATCAATGGACACTGCCACTGGGGGCCACGGCCGAGCTCGATGCCGATGCGCTCCGGTTGACGGTGGACCCGGTGGCGACCTGACGACGGGGAGAACGAGATGCACGGTTTCAGGAACGAACAGGAGTACGCGCGCGCCGTGGCCGAGGCGAAGTCGCGGGTGAAGGAGGTGACGCCGGACGAAGCGCTCGGCATCAAGGAGCGTGGCGACGCGATCTTCCTCGATGTGCGCGAGCCTAACGAGTGGAACCTGTTTCACATTCCAGGCGCGGTGCACGTGCCCCTCGGTGAGGTCGAACACCGGGTCGCCGAGTCGGTGCCCACCGGCCGGCCGGTGGTCATCTATTGCGCCCGCGGGAATCGCTCGGCACTCGCCGCCGACACGATGCAGCGCATGGGCTACGCCGACGTCACGTCGATGTCGGGTGGCATCCGCGGCTGGGTGGATGCCGGCGGTGACGTGGAGGAGTGAGGCGGAACCGGCCGGTGTGAGCGACCTCGAGCGCCTGCTCCGCCATCCCGTCATCGCCCGACTCCAGCAGGCACTCGACGCGCGCAGGCCGGCGCACACCGCCGAGACGCACGTCCGCCGCGCGGCGGTGGCGCTCATCCTCCGTGCCGGTTCCATGGACGCCCTCGAGCTCCTGTTCATCAAGCGCGCCACGTTCGAGGGCGATCCGTGGAGCGGACAGATCGCGCTTCCGGGAGGACGAGAGGAATCAGCCGATGGGTCCCTGGTGGATACGGCGATGCGCGAGACGTGGGAGGAGACGGCGGTCGACCTGCGCCAGCACGGCCGCCTGCTCGGTGCGCTGGACGACCTCGAGCCGCGCACGCCGCTGCTCCCGCCGATCGTGATCTCCCCATTCGTGTTCGCGCTCGGTGCCGACAGCAAGCTCGTGCCGAGTCCCGAGGTGGCGGACGCGTTCTGGGTGCCACTCGCGACCCTCCAGGATCCACGAACGACGCGCGAGACGGTGATCCAGCTCGCGACCGGACCGCGCAGCTTCCCGTCGTTCGAGCATCAGGGTCACATCATCTGGGGACTCACGGAGCGCGTATTGCGACAGTTCCTCGACATCGTGCGGGAGTGACAGAAGCGGAATCGGGCTGGCGCCGCGCGCGCGTCACGCCGACCCTGGCCGAGGTCTATCGGACGGTTCCCGTCCATGGACGCAATTTCTGGCGGAAGCTCCTGGCGTTCGCCGGCCCGGGATACCTGGTCGCCGTTGGCTACATGGATCCAGGCAACTGGGCGACCGATCTGGCCGGCGGTTCGGCGTTCGGATACACGCTGCTGAGCGTGATCCTGCTGTCGAACCTCATGGCGGTGCTCCTGCAGGCTCTCGCCGCGCGCCTCGGTATCGTGACGGGACGAGATCTCGCTCAGGCGTGCCGCGACCACTACTCGAAGCCGGTCGCCCTGGGACTCTGGGTGGTCTGCGAGCTGGCCATCGCGGCGTGCGACCTGGCGGAAGTCATCGGATCGGCGATCGCGCTCAACCTCCTCTTCGGAATCCCACTGGCGTGGGGCGTGTGCATCACCGCGCTCGACGTGCTGCTGGTGCTCTACCTGCAGAACAAGGGGTTCCGGTTGCTGGAAGCGCTGGTCATCGCGCTGGTGGTGGTGATCGGCGCGGCATTCGCCTACGAGATGTACATCTCGCGGCCCAATCTGGCCGGCATCGCGTCCGGGTTCGTGCCCAGCCCCGACATTCTCAGGAACCAGGAGATGCTGTACATTGCCATGGGCATCCTGGGCGCCACGGTGATGCCGCACAACCTGTATCTGCACTCGTCGATCGTGCAGACCCGGCAGTATCAGGACACGCCGGAAGGGAAGCGCGAGGCGGTGCGGTTCGCGTTCATCGACTCCACCGTCGCGCTGAGTATCGCGCTGTTCATCAATGCCGGAATCCTGATTGTCGCCGCCGCCACCTTCCACCGCGCGGGGATGATGGAAGTGGCGGAGATCCAGGATGCGTACCGGCTGCTGACGCCGCTGCTCGGTGTGGGGCTGGCGAGCACCGTCTTCGCGCTGGCCCTGCTGGCGTCGGGGCAGAATTCGACGCTCACCGGTACGCTCGCCGGCCAGATCGTGATGGAAGGCTTTCTCGACATCCGCCTTCGTCCGTGGCTTCGCCGGTTGATCACGCGCGCGATCGCGATCGTTCCGGCGGCCATCGTCGCGATCCTGTACGGCGAGAGCGGGACGGCCAAGCTGCTGGTGCTCAGTCAGGTCATCCTCAGCCTGCAGCTCTCGTTCGCGGTGTTTCCACTGGTCGTCTTCACCTCCGACCGCCGCAAGATGGGCGAATTCGTCAATCCCGGCTGGCTCAAGGTGGCCGCGTACCTGGTAGCGGCGTTCATCGCATCGCTCAACGCGTGGCTGCTCGTGCAAACGTTCAGAGCGTGGCTGATGTAGCGATGTATCATCGTATTCTCGTCACGTTGG
Source organism: Gemmatimonadaceae bacterium (assembly GCA_035249955.1). Taxonomy (GTDB): domain Bacteria; phylum Gemmatimonadota; class Gemmatimonadetes; order Gemmatimonadales; family Gemmatimonadaceae; genus DATFFQ01. The sequence continues at coordinate 36,237 of DATFFQ010000162.1, read as the reverse complement.
AGAACTCGCCCTACGATGAGGCGATCCTGGAGCACATCCGGCCGCTCGCACGGATGTGCAACGCGTCGCTGCTGCTGATGCACGTGGCGGACGGCTGGGTGGCGCGCAACATCCGGCAGCTGAATCTGCGCGAGTCAGACGAGATGCGTCGTGACCGGCTGTATCTGGAGGAGACGGCCAGGCGGTTGGAAGCGGAGGGATACGACGTCGAGGCACTGCTGGCCGGCGGCGACCCGGCGCGGGAGATCGCCGAAGCGGCAGAGCGCGAGCACTGTGATCTGATCGCGATGTCCACACACGGGCACGGCCTGCTGGGCGATCTGGTGTACGGGAGCGTCTCGAGCGGGGTTCATCACCGGTGCCGCGTACCGCTGCTGCTGGTACGCGGCTCCCCCGGCGCGCACCCCGCGGAGAGGAAGAGCACATGATGATGACGTCGAAGTCGTCGGACGACTACACCGCTCCGGTCGAGGATTACCTCAAGGTGATCTACGAGATCGAGCGGGCGACGGGCGCGGCAGCCACCAACGACATCGCCCAGCGCCTGGAGATCGCGCCCGCCTCGGTAAGTGGCATGGTACGCCGGCTGGCCGACCAAGGGCTCCTGGAGCACGAGCGCTATCGCGGCGTTCGTCTCACCGATGCCGGACGGCGCGTGGCCCTGCGCACGATACGCCGCCACCGTGTGATCGAGGCGTACCTCACCCGCGCGCTGGGCTACCCGTGGGACCGCGTACACGATGAGGCCGAGCGGCTGGAGCACGCCGCATCGGATGAGCTGATTGACCGTATGGCCGAGGCCATCGGCGAGCCGACCACGGATCCACACGGCGCACCGATCCCGACGCGCGAGGGCGAGATCGCCGAGCGGGATCTGCTCACTCTCGCCGACCTCCAACCTCGGCAGAGCGGCACGATCGTCCAGGTGAGCGACGACGACGCCCCTCGCCTGCGCTACCTGGCCGAGCTGGGACTCGTCCCGGGCGCGCAGGTCACGATGATGGAGCGCGCCCCGTATGGCGGCCCCCTGAAGCTCCGCGTCGGCACCTCCGAGCGACTGGTCGGTCCCGGGCTCGCGGCGATCGTGCGCATCGAGAGGGGGATCGGGGACTAGGGACTCGGGACTCGAGACTTCGGTGCCGGCCATGCGTCGCGAGCTCGAACGCGGGTCCATCCGCAATCACCGATCCCCCGTCCCTGGTTTCGGTCCGACTCTTGCCGCGTTTGTTTCCGGATACGGAGACGGACGGAGGGGTTAGCGGTCATGAGGCGGGTGAGAATCGATCCCGAGGCGCGGATCACGGATCTCGTCGGCAGGCTCACCGACGACTCGAAGCGGTTGGTTCGGGACGAGGTGCGGCTCGCGAAACTGGAGCTCAGTGAAAGCACGCACCTCGCCGGCAAGGGCGCTACGTGGCTCGCGCTCGCGTTCGGCGTCGGAGTCGTGGCGATGGTGGCGTTCACCATCCTGCTCGCTACCGCGCTCGGCCGGCTCGTCGGCGACCTGTGGGCCGGCGCCATGATCGCCGCGGTGATCGAGCTGGCCCTCGGGATCTGGCTCGTCTTGCGCGGCGTGCGCGATCTCAAGGAGCCCCCCTACACGCTCGAGGAATCCCGGGCCGAGCTGAAGAAGACGGCAGCCTGGGTAGCCGGAGAACGGGCGGACTAGCGCTCCGCGTCGTCGTGGCGCAGGAGCCGGGCAAGCGCGCCAGCCCACGCACATTCGTCCGCCGAGTCGGCATCGTCGTCTGCGGTCGATGATAGCGATCGCACGACCGCTTCGCGTAGGTCGTCGTCGAGCATGTGCCATTGGGCGAGCGACTCCCACAGACGCGACAGCGGCTCCGCGTACCGGTCGAGAAAGCTCTCCAGCGACCCCGATCCCAACCGCTCGGTGGCGAGTGGCCCCACGGTCGCCCAGCCGAGCGCGACGCCGCGAGCGACCAGGCGATCCAGCTCGCTCGCCGACACGACACCGCGACCGACCAGGTCGAGCGACTCACGCAGCAAGGCCGCGGTCAGTCGATTGGCAACGAGCCCGGGCACCTCGCCACGCACGAGGATTGGTTCGCGCCCGACCGCACGGAGTACGCGCATTGCACGCTCCGTCGTGAGCCGGCTCGTTTCCGGACTCACGCACAGCTCCACCACCGGCACGGCGTACACCGGGTGCAGCGGATGCACCACCAGCAGCCGCGGCGCGAATGGAAGCCCCACGCATAACTCGCTCGGTGTGAAGGTCGACGTGCTCGACGCGATGACGGCGTCGCTCTCGAGCTGATTGCCGAGGCTGGCGAGTACCCGTCGCTTCAGCGAGAGCGACTCGGGAAGCGACTCCTGCACCCACGCGGCGTCGCGCAGCGCCTCCCGCAGGGTGTCGACCGGTTCGATGCGTCCGGGCGTGCCGTGTTGCGGTACGAGCGTTCGCGCACACACCAGCGCCCGCCGCGCTCGCGCCGGCGCTGCAGGATCGGGATCGACGATCCGTACGTCCGCGCCCCGCGACGCGAACAGGGCCGCCCAGCCGCTTCCGATCGTACCCGCGCCCAGCACAGCGACGACTCGCGGCAGATCGCTCACCTGACGCTACCTGCTCGCCGCGACCGGCGGATTCTCCCGCAGCCACTGCTCCGCGGCCGAGGCGCCCTCGGCCATGACTTCGGGCGAAACCCACCGTCCAAAGACGTACTCGCCGACGAGCGTCAGCACATCGCGCGCGCGGACGTCGAGCGCGACGCGCACCGGAATGCCGCCGGCGCCCGACATCGTGATCGCGCCGCGCCGCGCGTCGTCGGAGCAGGACACCGAGATGGGGATCTCGAACCAGTCCGCCAGCAGCGCGTCGGCCACCAGCGCGACGGCGAGTGCATCGTTCACGATGCACCCGTCGAAGCGTTCGTGGCTGCGGTGAAAGTCGGCATAGAAGCGCAGTGCGTCGCCCCAGAAGCGCGCGGTCTCATCCGTTGTGCCGGCGGATCGCAGGGCGGCGATGGCTCGTCCCGGAACCGCGATGCGGCGCGTCACGTCGAGTGGGACGAGACGCACCTCGAAACCAGCGCGAAGCACGGCGTCCACGGCCTCCGGGTCGGACCACCAGTTGAACTCGCTCCACTCGGTCATCGTCCCCTTCACACGCATGGTGCCGCCCATCACGAACACGGCGCCCACCCGCCGCGGCAGGTCGGGATCCATGGTGGCTGCCCGCGCCAGGTTGGTGAGCGGCCCGAGCATACATAGCGTGAGGCGCGCGTGCCGGCGCGACTGCTCGATGATCTCGGCGGCGGCCGCGTCCGGCTCGGAACGCGGCTGGGTACTCGGGTGCACATATCCCAGCCCCTCCTCGCCGTGCGTCTCGCGCGCCGGCCGCGCCGGCCGCGTGAGGGGCGCTGCCGCCCCGGCGATGACGGGCACATCGAGCGACACCAGACGCGCCACCTCGCGGGCGTTGCGCGTCGCTCGCGCGACGTCGGTGTTGCCGTGGACGGTCGTGATCGCGACCACGTGAAGCGAGGGCAAGGTTGCCGCCAGCGCGATCGCGACGGCGTCGTCGATGCCGGTATCGGTATCTATGAGAAGGTCGGGCACGAGTGTAGCGTACGGGAATCCGCTCCGTGTCGACACGGCGTGGAGCGGGTAGCGTAGGGCGGGGCGTGGCGCTTCGCCAGCCCTCGCGCGCGCCCGGTGCACGCCGAGCCTTCTCCTTTCTCGCCTCGCATGCTGGTGCTACTCACGCTGCTGATGGTGCAGGGCCCCGAGCGGTCCATCGCCGTCGACGAGCGCCTCGCCGTCGACGCGGGACTTCGCGCCGGAGACCGCGTGGTGCTTTCCGCGGCGCCGGGTGGGACAGGCGACACCGTTCGCATCGGCGCCATCACGCGTCGCCTTCCCGACCCGAGCGAAGTGGCGCGCGGCGAGTATCGCGTGCGTCTCCACGTCGACCACCTCCAGCAGCTCATCGGCTACGGCGATCGCGTGGACCGCTTCGCCGTGGGAACGCGAGGCAGCGAGGCGACCGACCGCGCGCTCCAGTCCATCAACGCCGCCGCGTTCGGATTCCGCGCGCATCGCTCGCGCGACGTCGCCATCGAGACGTCCGAGACGTTTCGGGTGGTGAGCCGCTTTCACCGCGCGATCGGGGTGATCACGATCGTTGCCAGCGCGATCTTCCTGCTCTGCATCCTCCTCCTGAAGGTGGAGGAGCGACGCCGCGACGCGGGAGCGCTGCGGTTGATCGGTATCTCGCGACGGTCGGTGGTACGGTCCATCGTCCTCGAGGCTGCGTTCGTGTCGGTGATCGGCAGCGCCCTGGGTGTGGGGATCGGCCTGGCGGCATCGGCGATCGTCAACGGCTACTACCAGGCCGCCTACCGTACGCCGCTCCGCTTCTCCATCGTCACGCCGGGCATCGTTCTCCTCGCGCTGGCGCTGTCACTGGTGCTGGGCGTCGCCGCAGGATGGCTCGCGGCGCGCCGTCTGGCGCGGACGCCTCCGCTCGCGCTGCTGGGGCGGTAGTGACCCTCCGCCTCACGCTCGCCTCGCTGCGACGCCATGCGGCGCGTACACTGCTCGCCGTACTGGGCGTCGCCATCGCCTCGGCCATGCTGCTCGACATGCTGATGCTCTCCACCGGGATGCGCGAGTCCTTCCGCGACCTGCTCACGTCGCAGGGCTTCGACCTCCGTCTCTCACCGAGCGGCACGCTGCCGTTCGACACCGATGCGACGATCGAGCGCGCGACGGAGATCGAGGGGCTGCTTCGATCGAGGAGCGAGGTCGAGGTGGTGAGCCCCGTGCTCGGCGCCACCGTCCACATCCTCCGCGGGGAGGCGGCGGTCGCCACGTTCGCCCTCGGGATCGAGCCCGCCGTTCAGGGAGACTACGAGCTGCTGGAAGGAAGCGATGCCGTGCGCCCGGACTGGATGGTGGCCAACGATCCGCTCCTGCGTGTCGCGTCCGTCGCTCCGGGCGACACGGTGCGGATCGCCGTCGGCTACGATCCGCAGCTGCGGGCATTCGCCAGCGAGCGGCGGATGCTCGTGGCGGGGCGGGCACGCTTCCGCTATCTGGCCAGAGAGCAGGCCGCGATCGCGCTTCCCCTAGACATTCTACAGGAGATGCGCGGTGTCGCCGCCATCGATGGCGCGTCGCTGCTCATGGTGCGTGCTCGAGACGAAGCCGACGCCGACCAGCTCGCCCGATGGATCGATCGCATGGTGCCGCGAGTCGACGCCGTGTCCACGCGCGAAGCGCTGGCACGGGTGGACGAGCGGCTGAGCTATTTCCGTCAGCTCTCGGTCGTGCTCGGCGTCGTGAGCCTGGTGGTCGCGTTCCTCCTCGTCACCACCCTCGTCACGGTGTCGGTGAACGAGCGTATTGGTGAGATCGCCGTGATGCGCGCCATCGGCATCTCCCGCGGTCACATCCTCCGCCTCATCGCGCTCGAGTCGGGTGTGATCAGCCTGGCGGGCGCGACGCTGGGCATGGTGCTGGGGCTGGTGACATCCAGGTATCTCAATGGAATTCTCTCGCAGTTTCCCGGCGTGCCGGCGGCGATCGATTTCTTCCTCTTCCGGCCGCGCGCCGCCTGGCTGGCCATGGGCATGTTGTGCGTGACGGGCGTCGTTGCCGCGATCTATCCGTCGTGGCGCGCGGCGTCGCTTCCCATCGCCGCCACGCTCCGTGAGGAGGCGGTGGCGTGACCGCCATCCTCAGCGCGTACGAGCTGCGCCGCGATTACGTGCTCGAGGGCGAGCAGGTGCACGCCGTGCGCGGCGTGACGCTGGACATCTGCACCGGGGACTACGTGGCGATCGTGGGACCATCCGGGTGCGGGAAGTCCACGTTACTCAATCTGCTCGGGGCCATCGACCGCCCCTCGAGTGGCACCGTCCAGGTCGCGGGGCGTGACGTGGGGGCGATGACCGATCGCGAAGCGACGCGCTTCCGGCTGCTCAACGTCGGCTTCGTGTTTCAGCGCTTCTACCTGATGCCGATTCTCACGGCAGTGGAGAACATCGAGCTGCCGATGGCCGAGGCGGGCGTGTCACGGGCGGCGCGGGCACGGCGGGCCAGGGAATTGCTGGAGTTCGTGGCGCTCGAGCATCGAGCGCGTCATCGGCCACCGCAGCTCTCGGGAGGCGAGCAGCAGCGCGTGGCGATCGCGCGTGCGCTGGCAAACAGACCGTCGCTGGTGCTGGCCGATGAGCCGACCGGCGAGCTGGATGCGCGGACGGGCGGCGAGATCATCGCGCTGTTCGACCGGCTGAACCAGAACGGCACGACGCTTCTGGTCGTGACCCACGATGAAGGATTGGCCGGGCGGGCGAGACGCGTCATCCACATGCGCGATGGCGCGATCGTACGAGATGAGGTGTCGCATGGCGCAGCGTGAGCTGGTGGTGAAGATGCGGTGGGATGCGGAGGATGAGGCGCGAGAGGCCGAGGGCCGGTGGCCGTTGTCGACGCTCGTCGCGTACCTGTTCGACGGCCGCGAGTGCGACGAAGTACGGGCGCTGCTGGCGGCCGGGCGTGGCAGAGCGCGAACGCGCGACCTCAGCTGGCAGCCGGTGCGCCTCACCGCGTCGCAGCTCACCGAGATCGAACGCACGTTTCCGCAGGGGATGCCGGCGCAGCCCTTCGACCCTGGCCGCGCCAGCGCGGTGGAGCTCAAGATGCCCGCGATGCACCCCACGCTCGCCGTCCCGCTGCGGCTGGACCAGCCACTCGTGCGCGCGGCCGCCAGGCGCGCGGCGCACCTGCGATTCGACTACGGACCGTGGGCCGACGTGTACGTGGCCACACTCACTCCGGCGGAAGCATCGGCGCTCCTGCAGAATCCCGCGCGCCGCGCAAGCGACGAAGGCGAAGCCGAGCTGGCGGCGCGCGTGATCGGCGAGGACGACGCGAGCCTATATTTCACGGTACCGCGCGAGGGTGTCTCGCCGCCCTGGGCCGGCGTGGCATGATCGCCCGTCTCGCGCTGCGCAGCCTGGCGCATCGCAAGCGACGCTCGCTCTTCCTGCTCGTCGGCTACGGGCTCGGGGTCGGCGTCATGATCGTGCTCCTCGCCATCGGCGAGGCGTTGCTCTCGCAGGCACGCGACGAGAAGCTGGTGGGCGGCGGTGCGATCACCGTGCTCCCCGAGGGACTCGACATCGAGGTGATGAAGACGGGTGGGGTGGGGGGACTCTTCTTCTCGATCGACCGCGCGCGCTTCGTGTACCGGCAGCTGCTCGCCTCGCCGCGACTCGCGCGCGACGTGGCGATCGTGGCGCCGCAGATCGAAGGAAAGCTGCTCTACCTGCGCACCGGCTCGCGAGAGCTCGCCGTGCGCGCGACAGGCGAGATCCCTTCACGCAGCTCGGCGCTGCACAGCGTGCCTGCCCTTGCCGCCGGTTCCTGGCAAGACGACGAGGGCGATCGGCGGTGGATGGCGCCGACGTCGTACGAGCTCTACACCGAGATCGACCGTTTTCACCTTCCACCTGCCGGGCTCGAGCACCCCGAGAGCTGGGGAGAGTGGCACTACTTCAACGTGCTCGCCGGTGATCGCAGGCGATGGACGTTCATCTCGTTCATCGTCGGCGGCGATGTGCGCGGCGGAGAGTGGGGTGGCGAAGTGGGGGTGACCGTGCGCGAGCAGGGTGCGCGCACTCGACGCTTCGGCGCACGCGTCGACGGTGCGGAGGTCGACTTCTCCACCCAGGACGCGAACGTCGCGATCGGCGACTCGCGCGTGACGCTGGAGCCTGATGGCCGCTATCTCGTGCGCGCGCGGGTGCCGGAGCACGGCGGGCGAGCCACGGCTACCGTCGAGCTTCGGGTGACGCCCACGCCGCGCGCCTACTTTCCTGGCGCGGCGCTGTCCGAATGCCGGAGCGACGTCGAGCGCTGCTCCTTCGTCTCCGGCTACGTCGTACCGGCCCTGCGTGGCGAGGCGACGGGACGGGTGTGCATCGGGGACAGCTGCGAACGCTTCCATTCCGCGCCGGCGTACCACGATCACAACTGGGGCGTGTGGCGCGGGGTGACCTGGGAGTGGGGCGCCACACGTGCCGGGCAGTACACGGTGCTCTACGGCCGCGTGCACGAGCCCGACGGCGCGGCCACGGCGCGGCCTCTCTTTCTCTACCTTGTTGACTCCCTCGGTTTCCGCGCGATCTTCCGGCCGCAGCAGATCCTCTACACCGACTCGCGGGAGATCGTCGTGGGTACGCGCACGATCCGCGTTCCGGGGACCGCGCTGCTGGCCGACGTCCGAGGCGCGGACACGCTGCGGCTCGAGCTCACCATCGAGGATGCGATCGGCACCGACACGCGCACCACCTGGCTGGAACGGGGAGAGCCCGGCAGTCGGCGTGACCTCGAAACCCCGTACTTCATCCAGATGAAGGGCACCGCCCGGCTGAGCGGACGCATCGATGGGACGCCGCTCGCCGGAGAGGGAAGCGGATTCTTCGAAACATACAGATAGGGGTGGGCAGCGATGCAGCCGTTCGCCGTACCCAGCGCCGCGCGAGAGACCGGCGCGTGTGCTTGACGCGCCGATGACGGCGCGCACGCCGGAGGACATCGGGTTTTCCCCCTACGCGGACCTCTCGCGCCACGAGTGGGCCCGGTTGCGTGGCGCGACGCCGCTCACCCTCACGCAGAAGGATCTCGACGAGCTGCGCGGCATCAACGAGTACGTGTCGCTCGAGGAAGTGGAGGCGATCTACCTCCCGCTGTCGCGGCTGCTCAACCTGTACGTCACCTCGACACAGAGCCTGTATCAGGTCACCAACGCGTTCCTGGGCGACCCATCGGCGAAGGTGCCGTACATCATCGGCATTGCCGGCAGCGTCGCGGTGGGGAAGAGCACCACGGCGCGCATTCTCCAGGCGCTCCTGTCGCGCTGGCCCGACCATCCGCGCGTGGAGCTCGTCACGACCGACGGCTTCCTCTACCCGAACCGCGTGCTGGAACAACGGAGGCTCATGCAGCGGAAGGGCTTCCCCGAGAGCTACGACGTACGCCGCCTGGTGCGCTTCGTGGCCGACGTGAAATCGGGGTGCGCCGAGGTGACCGCGCCCGTGTACTCCCACCTCACGTACGACATCGTCCCCGGCGAACAGGTGGTGGTCCGCAACCCCGACATCGTCCTGGTCGAGGGACTCAACGTCCTGCAGGGCGGCGACGGCGACCCGCAGCGTCCCCCGCGCGTGTTCGTCTCCGACTTCTTCGATTTCTCGATCTACGTGCACGCCGGGGAGCACGATCTGGAGCGCTGGTACATCGAGCGCTTTCTGCGCCTGCGAGAGACGGCGTTCCGCGATCCGTCATCCTACTTCCACCGGTACTCGCGGCTGTCCGAGGACGACGCCAGACGCACGGCACGCGAGATCTGGTCGGAGATCAACGCCGTGAACCTGCGCAAGAACATCGAGCCCACTCGCGAGCGTGCCCGGCTCATCCTCGAGAAAGCCGCGGATCACTCGGTGGCGAGAGTGAGGCTGAGGAAGCTGTAGCTCGATACATCCGGAGAGTCAGTGACGAGGGTGACGAGAGTGGAGTGAGTGACACCGACTAGGGTGAGCGGCATGAGGGGGAGTGATGGATCGGTCACTCCATCTCATGCTCTTCACCCTGGTCGTTATCACTCACTCCAGTCTCGTCACTCACTCCACTCTGACTTTCCCTTCAATACCCCACCGTATCGTCCGAGGTCAGCCCCGATCTGCCTGACGAGAGGCGATCGCGGGCGCGACCGGCGGCGCGGGTCACGCTCGAGGTGCCGGGGTTCGGGTCACGGTCGCGCTGCAGCACGTACGCCTCGCGCGCGTAGCTCCGCACACCGGTCCAATCGCCGTAGCGCGTACGAATGTCATCGGTCCAGCCGCGACGGAGGTCGTCTTCCACCTCCTCGAACTCGCGCCCCGCATAGTCCGGGTTCCGGCTGGCCGCGTGTCCGACGAGATAGCCGTGCCGCACGTCCTCGAAGCGACGATCGTCGAGCCGGTTCTCCGATGACTCGTACAGCTCCTGATACCGCGCCTCGTGCACGGCGAAGTCCTGCTCGGCTTCCACGGCCGAGTGGCCCGCCCACCACCCGCCGAGCGCGCCGGCGATGCCGCCGATGACGGCGCCGACGGGGCCGCCAATCGAGCCGATGGCGGCGCCGGCTGCCGCTCCACTCACGCTACCGATCGCCTCGGGGACGTGATCCTTCCCGTCGACGGCCTCGCTGTGCGCGTGATCGTCCGGCTCGTGATTCGCTCCTTCGTCTCGGTCGCGGTCGTGCTCGCGCGCCTCGTTCCGATCCATCGTCGCTCCTGGTCGAGGTGAGACCCAGCTCGAGAGCAAGAAGGAGACCTCACGCCCGCCACGCTTGACACCCGCGCACTGCCCCTTCCCATTCCTGCGCATGCCGGGAGCCATCCGCATCGGAACGCAGGGCTGGAACTACGACGCGTGGGTCGGGCCATTCTATCCGGCCGGCACGCGTCCGCCGGACTTCCTCACCGTCTACGCGCGCGCGTTCGACACGGTCGAGGTCGATTCCACCTTCTACGCGATCCCCGCCGAGAAGGTGGTTCGAGGGTGGGCCGAGCGCACACCGGCGGATTTCAGGTTCGCGGTGAAGCTTCCGCAGGAGATCACGCACGAGAAGCGGCTACGCGGCTCACGGGAGGTCGCGCAACTCTTCTTCGAGCGTATGCGCCTGCTTGGCGACAAGCTCGGACCGGTGCTCATCCAGCTGGGTCCCGACTTCGCGCCCACCGAGCTGCCCGCCCTCGCCGCGTTTCTCCCGCACCTCCCGCGCGATCTGGATGTCGCGATCGAGTTCCGCCAGCGCGGGTGGATTCATGACGGGATCCTGGCGCTGTTGAGGGAACATCGCGTCGCGGTGACCCTCACCGACGCGCGCTGGATCCCGCGCAAGACGATGCTGGCGCTCGCCGAGCGTCCTACCGCCGACTTCGCGTACATCAGGTGGATGGGTCCCAACCGCGAGATCGTGGATTACTCGCGCATCCAGCAGGACCGCACGCGCGAGCTGGAGGTGTGGGCGGCGGCCATCGCGGCGCTCGTGCAGAAGGTGACCGCCGTCTACGGCTACGTGAACAATCACTTCGCCGGCCACAGCCCGGCCTCCGCGCGCCAGCTCCAGAAGCTGCTGGGCATGCGTCCCGTCCAGCCGAGCGAGCTCGGCGAGCAGATGTCGCTGTTCTGAAGCGCGGGCGTTAGCAAGAGGTCGCACCGCCGACTCCCCCTCGAGCGGGCGCCCGTGCACCTTTCGACCATGCGCTCCTCCATCGCCTTTCTCATCGCCCTCATCGTGGCCGGCCTCTGCATCCGGCTCGGACTCTGGCAGCTCGATCGGCTGGAGCAGCGGCGCGCGCGCAACGAGGTGATCGCCGAGCGAATGCGCGCGGCACCGGTCCTGATCGGTGCGCTGCCCGACGATACGAGCCGACTGCGCTATCGGCGGGTGCTGGTCAGCGGCACATTCGACTTCGAGCATCAGCTCGTGGTGACGGGACGCGCGCGTGAGGGAAGCCCCGGAGTGTACCTCCTGACGCCGCTGCGGCTCGAGGGAGGAGCGGTGCTGGTCAATCGCGGGTGGGTGTACTCGCCCGACGCGGCGTCGGCGGATCTCACCAGGTGGCGGGAGCCCGAGGATGTCTCGCTCGAGGGCTACGTCGAGCCGCTCGGCGTCCTCCAGGGCACGGCTGCTCGATCGGGGAGCAGTGACCGGGTTCGCGCCCTCGATGCGGGTCTGATCGACAGCGCCATTCCCTACGACGTCGAGCCGTTCTACGTGGTGGCGACGTCACCGAGCGCGGCGGGGGCGCAGGGACCGGTACGACTCACGATCCCGGCGCTGGACGAAGGGCCGCACAAGAGCTACGCGATTCAGTGGTTCTCCTTTGCCGCCATCGCGCTGGTTGGCGTCCCGATCCTCGTTCGGCACGAAGCGCGTCGGCAGCGGAAAGAAATGGAGCATCCCTGACCCGGCCGTGCCGCCGTTCGTCATTGTAGGGCACGGTCGCTACGTGGTACTATTGAGTGGGGCGCCGATCCGCCCACCTCATCCTTTGCGGTTCGGCGGGTTCGCCTCGAGCACCCGCGGGACGAGACGATAAATCCATGACAGAACAACCATCTGCGCTCGCCAGCGAAAGAGAAGCTCGCGACGTCGCCGAATCGGCGCGCGAGAGCGAATGGAGCGAGCCCAGCTTTCTCAAAGAACTGTTCCTCGGCCGGCTGCGCCTGGATCTCATCCACCCCCATCCGCCGGAGAACGAGGAGGAGACGGCGCGCGCCAAACCGTTCATGGACAAACTGCGGGCGTTCATGGAGCGTGTGGACTCGGACGAGATCGATCGCACAGGACACATTCCAGAGCCGCTGGTGCAGGAGCTTCGGGAGATGGGCGCCTTCGGCATCAAGATCCCGCGGGAGTATGGCGGGCTCGGTCTCTCGCAGATGAGCTACATTCGGGCGATAGAGCTCGTGACGTCGAAGGACGGCTCGCTCACGGCGCTGCTGTCGGCGCACCAGTCGATCGGCGTGCCGCAGCCGCTCAAGCTCTTCGGCACGGAGGAGCAGAAGAAGCGGTTCTTCCCTAGACTTGCCAGGGGAGCCATCTCGGCCTTCGCCCTCACCGAGGTGGATGCAGGCTCCGATCCCGCGAACATGCGCACGACGGCCACGCCGACCGAGGATGGCAAGGCGTTCATCCTGAACGGCGAGAAGCTCTGGTGCACCAACGGTACTCGCGCCGAGCTGCTGGTCGTCATGGCGCGCACGCCTGACACGATCGTGGACGGCAAGCCGAAGAAGCAGATCACGGCGTTCATTGTCGAGACGAGTTGGCCCGGCGTGGAGGTGGCACACCGTTGCCACTTCATGGGACTCAAGGCGATCGAGAATGGCGTGATCCGCTTCACGAACGTGCGAGTGCCGCGCGAGAACATCCTCTGGGGAGAGGGGAAGGGGCTCAAGCTGGCGCTGATCACGCTCAACACCGGCCGGCTCACCCTTCCCGCGAGCGCGGTGGGTGGCGCCAAGCAGATGCTTCGGATCTCCCGCGACTGGGCGAACAAGCGCGTGCAGTGGGGACAGCCGATCGGCAAGCACGATGCGATCGCCCAGAAGCTGGCGAGGATGACCGCCAACACGTTCGCGATGGAATCGATCGCCGAGCTGGCGAGCGCGCTCGCCGATCGCGGCGGTTACGACATCCGTCTCGAGGCGGCAATCGCGAAGATGTGGAACACGGAGACGGGTTGGCGCATCGTGGACGAGGCGCTCCAGATTCGTGGCGGGCGCGGCTACGAGACGGCCGACTCACTCGAGGCGCGCGGTGAGGCCCCGATCGGCGTGGAGCGCGCGATGCGGGACTTCCGCATCAACCTGATCTTCGAGGGCTCGTCGGAGATCATGCGACTGTTCATCGCGCGCGAAGCGGTGGACCATCACTTCAGCACCGCCTTCGACGTGGTCAACCCCGAGGCGACGACGGCGCAGCGGTTGGCCGCGTTCAAGCGCTCGGTGAAGTTCTATCCCGTGTGGTACACGTCACGCTGGCTGGGTACGGGACAGCTCAAGTCGTACGGCGAGTTCGGGCGGCTGGCCAAGCACGTGCGCTATGTCGAGCGCACCACGCGGAAGCTCGGGCGGGCGATCTTTCACGCGATGGTGAAGCTCGGTCCCAAGTTGGAGCGCCGTCAGATGGTGCTCTTCCGTGCGGTGGACATCGGCGCCGAACTGTTCGCGATGGCGGCGACCTGCTCGCGCGCACACATGCTGGCGAAGCAGGGAGACCGCAACGCCGAAGTACTGGCCGATCTCTTCTGCCGCGAAGCGCGCATGCGAATCGCCGAGAGCTTCCGCAACCTCTTCGGCCGGAACGACAGCGCCCTCTACAGGGTGTCGCAGCAGGTGCTGAGGGGAGAGTACGAGTGGCTGGAGCGGGGCATTGCGAGCATCACGCCCTCTACGCCGAGCGGCCGCGCCGAGCCGGCCCGCCGCACGCTCGAGCGCGAAGCCGCCGGCGTGACGGGAGGATAGCGCGGGAGGCCGGACGCGGGACGCGGGAGGCGATCAGGGGAGCCCTCTGTTTGGCCGACTAGCAACGGACTGGATGGTGCTGGTGGCCCTTTTCAGGGCCACCTAGCGATGGACTAACGGTAGTGATTTCCAGTAATTCAGTACTGCATGAGAGAGTAAGAGCGTAAGGGTGTGCTCCGTTACGCTCTCAGCTCTTACCTCCTACTGAATTACTGGGAATCACTCCCTCTAGTCCGTTGCTGGGTGGCCCGACTGAGGGCTCCGCCTGCGCGTCCCGCGTCCCGCGTCCCGCTTACTGCCGCCGTACGTAGATACCGTCGAAGCTCACCTGCCACGTTTGGCCGCCGTCGTTCGAGATCTGCCAGAACTGGCGGAGGCGATCGGCGTCTCCTTTCACGCGCTCGAAGGACAGACGGTGAAGGGTCTTGCCTCCGCCCATCGTCGGCGTCTCGCCGGTCATCATCATCTTTCCGTCCTTGTACTCGCCGCTCAGGTGCAGAAAGCCGCCGGTGTCGTCCACCCACACCTGATGCCACTTCCGGTCGCGCGGGTCGTACTTGTTGAAGCTCGTGCCCGTCATGCCGCGCTGTCCCTTCCAGCTTTCCTGGACCACGCATCCCTTGAGGATGCTGGTGATCGTGTTCTGTCCGAGCTGCTGGCCGTTCTGCCCCTGCACATCCCACTCCCCAATCCAGAAGTCGAACTGACGATGCTCCGCTGAGGAGCAGGGCTCGGGCTGCGCCGCGGGCTGCTGCGCGTCGGCGGGCCCGGTGACGAGCGGAAGCACGATCAGACAGCCCCTCGCGACGATCGAACGACGTGTGCTCATGTACACCTCTCTCGGTGGCGTGGTCGGACTCGTGTTCGAGGCGAACGTAGCGGCGTGCACCGCACCGACACAGAGCCACTTGTGGTCTCACCGGCGGAGCCACTTGCGCAGCGCGTGAACCGGCGGAGGGTGATTCCCAGTGATCACCAGTAATCCGGCAAGCTGTAACGAGACCTAAGGTCGGACGCTCCACTTACCATCTTACTCGCCTTACAGCATGCTGGATTACTGGTGATCACTGGGAATTACTGATGCCTGGTCGCGCTCGAGGCGGCGCTCCGCTCCTCATTCCGCTCGACCCCGATGCGGCGGAGCCGTTGTACCGCCAGATCTATCGTGCGCTGCGCGAGGCGATTCTGGGCGGGCGGCTGTTGCCGGGTGTGCGCCTCCCCTCGACGCGCACGCTCGCCACCGAGCTCGGCGTCTCGCGCAACACGGTGCTCGCCGCCTACGACCAACTGCTTGCCGAGGGGTATCTGGACGGACGCGTCGGCAGCGGGACCGTTGTGGCGGAAAGTGGCGTGTCGCGACTGGCATCGGTGGCGGCCGCGCGGCCGCCATCGCCGGGGAGCGGCGTACGCGCCCCGTCCCGGCGAGGCGCGAGGGTCGCGTCGCTTCCCATCAAGCTCTCCTTCCTTGGCGGCGCATCCCGCGCGTTCAGCCCGGGCGTACCGGCGCTGGATGAGTTCCCGCTCCGGCTGTGGCGTCGGCTCGCGTCGCGGCGACGGAGCGAGGCGCGCCCGAGCATACTGGAGTACGGAGACTCGCCGGGGTACAGGCCGCTCCGGG
This sequence comes from Gemmatimonadaceae bacterium, assembly GCA_035249955.1. Classification (GTDB taxonomy): domain Bacteria; phylum Gemmatimonadota; class Gemmatimonadetes; order Gemmatimonadales; family Gemmatimonadaceae; genus DATFFQ01. The sequence continues at coordinate 20,564 of DATFFQ010000162.1, read as the reverse complement.
AAGCGGTCGCCGGGTACCTCGGCGCGGCGCGTGGCGTTCGCTGCGATCCCGATCAGGTGCTGATCGTCGCCGGCTCGCAGCAGGCGCTCGATCTCACCGCGCGCGTCGTGCTCGACCCGGGCGACACCGCGTGGATCGAAGACCCCGGCTACTTCGGAGCACGCGGGGCGCTGGTTGCCGCCGGCGCGCGCGTGGTAGCTGTTCCGCTCGACGACGAGGGCTTGAGCGTCGACGCCGGCATCGCCAGAGCGCCTGACGCGCGGCTCGCGTACGTCACTCCGTCGCACCAGTTCCCCACTGGAATGACGATGAGTCTCGCGCGTCGGCTGGCGCTGCTCGACTGGGCGCGCCGCAGGGGGGCGTGGATTCTGGAGGACGACTACGACAGCGAGTTCCGCTATGCGAGCCGCCCGCTATCGGCGCTCCAGGGAATCGACGCCGACGGGCTGGTGATCTACACCGGCACCTTCAGCAAGGTGCTCTTCCCGGCGCTCCGACTGGGCTACCTCGTTGCTCCACCGGCGCTCGTCGACGCGTTCGTAGCGGCGCGACTCTTCACCGACACGCACGCGCCGATCGGCGAACAAGCGGTGCTCGCCGAGTTCCTGGCGGAGGGGCACTTCGAGCGGCACGTACGGCGCATGCGATCGCTGTACCACGAGCGCCAGGAGGTGCTCATCGAGAGCGCGAAGCAGGAGCTCGCTCCGGCGCTCACGATCGGTGCATCGGAGGCGGGCATGCATGTGGTCGGGTGGCTCGCCCCGGGCGCGGACGACTGCAGCGCGTCGCGTCAGGCAGCGCGACACGGTGTGGACGCCATCGCGATCTCGGCGTTCGCGCTCGAGCCGCCGGCGCGCGGCGGCCTCGTGCTCGGCTACTCCCACCTCGCGCCGGCCGAGATCCGAGGTGGCGTGCGAAAGCTGAAACGAGCGCTGCTTGGTTGAGGGATTGTCAGCCGCGGCGCGCCACGCGCGACGCGCCACGCGCCACGCGCCCCCTGGCTTCCCTCTTGCTCGTGACACAGCCAAGCCTGTCCTGGAGCCAGGAATGACCGCCAGAGCTCGCACCGTCGCAACCGTCGTGGTGATCGTCGCCGCTGTGGCGGCAGTCATGATGGGAATCTGGGGAGCGCCAGTGTGGTCGAGCCTGTCGACAGGTGAAGAGGTGGACAACCCGAAGTGGGCATGGATGAGCTACTGGTTCGGCGGCGGAGCGGCCGTGGCGGGTGTGCTCCTCACCGCGAAGTCCACGGCGCTCGCGCGAGCACTGGTGGTGATCGGCGCCCTGGTCCTGCTCGCCGGCGCTCTTGGCTACCGGAGCGCCGGCCCGGTGACGCTGCTCACCCTGGTGCTGCCCGCCCTGCTGATGCTCCTGGCCGCGCCGTTCATCGGGCCGGCGCCATTGCCGAGGGACTAGGAAGGTGCGCGTAGCGGCTGGCGTAACGCGGGTGACACGGGTGGAACGAGAGACAATAACCAGGGTGAGGCGCGTGAAGTGCGTTGTAAAGCAATCACACTTTCATGCCCCTCACCCTGGTCGTTATCACTCGTTCCACCCGTGTCACCTGCGTTACCGACGCTAAGCAGCCCTCGCCGCCACGTCCCGCGCCGTGAACCCGAAGTACGCCAGGGCGATGCCGAGCAGGGCGTGCAGCCAGATGTCGTGACGGCCAAGCGGCACCAGGCCGAAACCGTCCGGGGCGACGAAGCCAATCACCGCGAGGAGCAGATAGATCACTCCAGCCACCTGCGCGTAGGTGCGAGCCCCCGAGAACGTGCGGGCGGCCAGCAGTCCCCAGATGCCGAAGAGCAGGTGCACGACGTTGTGCAGGACGTTCACGGGGAACAGCCCGAGAATCTTGGGCGCCATGTCGGGGTCGGCCGTCATGTTGCCGAGGCCCGTATAGAAGAAGCCGAGCAGGCCGACCAGGATGAAGACCACTCCGAAGATTTGCGCAACCCGCTGAACCGTTGTCATGCGTCCGACTCCGTGTTGGGCGTGGACCAACTCAAGCCGCAGACGTACGTGGGCAAGCAGTATTGCAGTGACATCCGGAATGACTCGTGCCAGCTGCCTCCAGGGAGGGGAGGAAGTGGGGGGAGGGGGGCAGCTATACTATACGCCTTCCGAAACCATCGGCAAATCCGCGGCGAGCTCAGGGCCCGAGACATCCGGCAGATACCGATTGTTCTCCCGACCACGAGCCGCGACACGCCACACCGCCACCACCCGGTCTCCACGGATCCCGTACACTACATCGTTGAGGTGCACGACCGGGCACACGTGGTTGGGGACCACCCGAACCAGCTCCCCGACCTCCGGCCGCCAGTCGGTCGCGGCCAGGTCGACGATTCCGTGCTCCTCCGACATGCGCGCCACCACCGCGCCGTGGCGGTCCAGGAGAACGCCGTAGCCGTCCTCGCCGGAGCCGCGTAACGGCTCACGCGCCAATGCTTTACTCCCTGCGTCGATCACCGCCTGTCCGTGCACCGCGGTGCTCACGACCGTCGCGAGCACTGTGAGCGCGCAGTCCTCGAACGCGCAGGCGCCGATCACCGCGGTCGTGCGGTCGTTGTACACGTAGGTGCCAGGCCGCATCTCGGTGACGCCGGCGAGCTCGTGCGTTTGCCAGGCCGTTGGGGTCGACCCTCCGCTCACGACCCGCGGCGGCACTCCCGCCGCGGTCATGGCCTCGACCGTCGCCTGCAAGCGCTCGGAGAGCTGCCGGATTTCGGGAGTCTGGTCACGAACCGGCGCCCGAATGTGCCCGGGGTAGAACCCGATACCTAGATATTCTAGGCCTTCCTCTGCGGTCACCTGCCTGGCGAGTGAGATCGCGGCCGCCGCATCGGGAACGCCGACCCGCCGCATCCCGACGTCGAGCTCCACCAGCACCCCAACCGTCCGCCCGGCCGACCGCGCGGCCTCGCCGATCGCACGCAAGGCCTGCGGTGAGTCGAGCATCACCGAGAGCCGCACGTGCTCGGGCAGCGATACCAGCCGCTCCGCCGTCTGCGGCCGCACCGGCGGGTACGCCACGAGAAGGTCGTCGCACAGCTCGGCCATCACTTCCGCCTCGCGAGCGGTCGCGCAGGTGAGACCGTGCGCTCCACGGTCGAGCTGCTCGGCCGCGATCCGCGGCGACTTGTGGGTCTTGACGTGCGGCCGGAGCGCCAGCTCGTGCCTGGCGGCGTACTCCGCCATCCGCTCCAGGTTTCGCTCCAGGCGATCCAGGTCCACCACCACCGCTGGAGTATCGAGATCCGACAAGCCAATCGTCATCCCAGCTTCCTCCGGCGTTCGCCCGCCCCCAGGCCCGCCATCAGGGGAGGCCCAGCACCGAGCGTGCGATGTTGAAGTACAGCAGGATTCCGGCGATGTCCACGAAGGACGAAACGAAGGGAGACGATGCGATGGCAGGATCGAGGCCGACGCGCGTGAACACCAGCGGCAGCGCCGCGCCGACGATCGTCCCGGTGATCACGACAGCGAGCAGGGTGAGCGCGACGACCGTGGCGAGGTCGGAGCTCTGCCCCCACAGGAGCGCCCTGGCGAAGCCGATCGCGCCGAGGAAGGCGCCGAGCGCGAGCCCCTGTCCCATCTCTCTCCACAACACGCGGAGCCAGTCGCGCAGCTCCACGTCTCCCACCGCGAGGGCGCGGGTGATGAGCGTCGCCGATTGGGAGCCCGAGTTCCCCCCCGAGCTGATGATGAGCGGCACGAAGAAGACGAGCGCGAGCGTGCCCGCCACCGTCGCCTCGTAGTGTCGCATAGCGGTGCCGGTGAACATCTCGGCCACGAACAGGAGAATGAGCCATCCGCCGCGCTTCCGGGCGATGCTCCAGAAGCTCGCCTGGAAATACGGCTCGTCCAGCGGCTGCATGGCGCCGAGCCGCTGAACGTCCTCCGTCTGCTCCTCGACGATGGCATCGATCACATCGTCCACCGTCACGACACCGAGGATGCGGCCGGCGTCGTCGACGACGGGTACTGCCACGAGGTCGTATTTGCTCGTCAGGCGGGCGACCTCCTCGCGGTCGGCGGTCGCGGGCACCGTGATCACATCCGTCCAGGCGATGTCGGAGATTCGGCTGCCTTCGGGGGCGGCCAACAGCTCGCGCAGGGACAGCACGCCCTTCACGCTTCCCGAGGCATCGGTGGCGTAGATCGAGTACATCGCTTCGCGCTTGCCAATGCGCGCGACGGCGCGCACGCTGCTCAGCGCGTCCTCCACCAGCGCCTCCTCCGACACCGAGACGAACTCGGTGGTCATGATCCCACCGGCCGTCTCCGGCGGGTAAGACAGCAACCGCTCGGTCTCCCCTCGCGCCTCGGTCGAGATGGATGAGAGAATCGCGTCGGCGCGTTCTTCTCCGAGCTCCTCCAGAGCGTCGACACGGTCGTCCGGCGTCATCTCCGACACGACCTTCGCGGCCAGGGCCGGCGTCATCGCCTCGAGCGTCTCGGTGCGGAGCTCGTCGCTCAGGTACTCCAGCACGTCGGCCGCGCGATCCGGTGGCAGCGCGGCCAGGAGCTGTGTCACGCGCTCGGGCGGGAGCGCCTCGGCGATATCGGCCAGGTTGGCAGGGTGGAGCTCTTCGGTTTCGGCGGCGACGTCGCCGGGCGACTCGTCCAGGAGGACGAGGATGTCGGGAACGAGGAGCGCCGCGACGGGACGCTCCTCGCTCGGATGCGGTGGCGTCATCGGTAGTCGTCCTCCAGGGTGCGTCAAAGCGGGCGGGGGCAGGAAGTTACCCGGGCTCGGCCAGTGCTACAAGCGTTGATTGGCGCGCGATGCCGGAGCGGCGTGGTCTTGACAATTAGGCCTTATGCGAATATTTTCGCATCATGCGAAGGCATTCGCAGTCTCTTCGGCCGACCGTCGCAACCATTTTTCACGGGCCGCTGTCTCACCGGACGTATCCCAGGCGGCGGAGCGACGCTGGGCGTCCCGCTGCGAACCTCTAGCCTTCGAGCCTCATGCGTACCGTCGTGCCGCTGGCGCTGATCGCTTTGCTTCCCGCCGCCGCTGCCGCACAGCTCGCCTCGGCCGTCGCCACCCCCAAGAACACCGCCGCCTCGGCACGCGTGAGCAGCGCGATCCGGGCGCAGCGCGCACCCGAGCTGGACGGGCGCGACGTGGAGGAGGTGTGGTACGGGGCACCGGTGATCGACCAGTTCCTGGAGTACGAGCCGAACGAGGGCGCCGAGACGCGGTTCAGGACAGAAGCGCGCGTTGTCTACGATGACCGCTACCTCTACATCCTGGTTCGGATGTTCGATCCGGCGCCGGACAGCATCGTGTCGCTCCTCGCCCGGCGCGACGTCCGCGTGAGCTCGGAGCAGCTCAAGCTGGTCATCGACTCGTACCACGACCGTCGCACCGCCTATCAGTTTGCCGTGAACCCCGCCGGCGTGAAGCGCGACTTCTACGTGTACAACGACGCCATCGAGGACGCGTCGTGGGACGCGGTGTGGGACGTGGCCACGGCTGTCGATTCGCTGGGGTGGGTGGCCGAGTTCCGCATTCCGTTCAGTCAGCTCCGCTTCGCCAACAAGCCCGAGCACACGTTCGGGCTGATGATCGTGCGCGACGTGGCCCGCACCGGCGCTCGCATCAGCTGGCCGCTCTACCGCCGCAACGTGCAGGGATACGTGTCGCAATCGGGTGAGATCAACGGCATTCGCGGCATCCCGTCTCCGCGGCGCATCGAGGTCACACCGTACGTGGTCACGAAGAACGTCACCGAGCCGGCCGGCGGCTCGTACTCGCACGCACAGAAGATGACGGGCGGCGCCGACATCAAGCTCGGTCTCTCATCGAACCTCACGCTCGACGCCACCGTCAATCCGGACTTCGGCCAGGTCGAAGCCGACCCCGCGGTGCTGAACCTGGGCGCATTCGAGACGCGCTTTCAGGAGCGGCGTCCCTTCTTTCTGGAGGGAACCGGTATCTTCACGTTCAACGTCCACTGCGGCGACATCGATAGCGACTGCACCGGGCTCTTCTACTCACGCCGCATCGGCCGCGCGCCGCAGCTCTCGGGCGAGTACGACTACGTGTCCAACGTCACCGCGACGACCATCGTCGGCGCGGCGAAGATGACCGGCCGCCTGTCGAAGGGACTGTCGGTGGGGCTCCTCAACGCGCTGACCGAGCGCGAGGAGGGAGAGCTGGATGAGACGATCGAGCCGCGCACCAACTACGCGGTCGCGAGGCTGCAGCAGGATCTGCGCGAGGGGCAGACCAGCATCGGTGCGATGATGACGGCGGTGAACCGCGACGTCGACGAGTTCAGCGCCGCCTTCCTGCGGCGCGAGGCATACACCGGAGGACTGGACATGCGGCACCGGTTCGGCAACCGCCGCTTCGAGCTCGCCGCGTACGTGGCGGGAAGCTACGTGGCGGGCAGCGCCGACGCGATCGCCGCCACGCAGCGCAGCAGCGTGCACAGCTATCAGCGTCCGGACGACGATGTCGCGTACGATCCGACGCGTACCAGCCTGGGCGGCGACGCGCAGCGGGTTTCCATCAGTAAGTTCGGCGGCGGCGTCACGCGATTCCAGAGCGTGTACCAGCGTTTCTCTCCCGGCTTCGAGATCAACGACGTCGGGTTTCTCACGCGCGCCGACGAGCAGATGTTCCGCAACTGGTTCGCGCTCCAGTTCAATACACCGAAAGCGTTCTACCGCCGCGCCAACTGGAACTTCAACTACTGGCAGCATTGGAGCGCGGACGGAATGCCCACCAACATCGGCGTGAACACCAACGCGCACGTCCAGCTCAAGAACCAGTGGTGGATCCACTCCGGCGTCACGTACAGCAATTTCGTCGGGCGCAGCTACCTCGATCGCGTGTCGCGCGGCGGCCCCGCGGTGCGCCGCTCGCCGTCCGTGGACTACTGGGGCGGCATCGAAGGCGACGCGCGCAAGGCCATTCAGCCGTTCCTGTGGGGCGGTTACTGGCGCGGTGACGAGGGAAATTCCCACAACTGGTGGATCGAGCCCAGCCTGTCGTTCCGCGCCTCCACGCGCTTCTCGGGCGCGGTGGGTTTCACGTACCTCCGCAACACCGACGACGCCCAGTGGAAGGGCAACTTCGGCGACGCCGGCGCCGACACCACGCATTACACGTTCGCCCACCTGAACCAGACCACGGTCAGCCTCACCGCTCGCGTGAACTACACTTTCACGCCGAACGTGTCACTGCAGATCTACGCGCAGCCGTTCGTGACGACGGGGACGTACAGCGATTGGCGCGAGCTCGACGACGCGCGCGCCGAGCGCTATGAGACCCGCTTCAAGCCCTTCGTCGCGACCGCCGTCGGTGGGGACAGCGACGATCCCGGCGGCTTCGACTTCGGCCAGTTCCGATCGAACACCGTCCTGCGCTGGGAGTACCGTTCGGGGTCGACGCTCTTCTTCGTGTGGAGCCAGGGGCGAGATCGCAGCGTGGACGGCGCCGCCCGCTTCCAGTTCCGCGACGGCGTCGAGGACCTCTTCCGCCAGCACCCGGACAACACGTTCCTGATCAAGGCGTCGTTCTGGTTCAATCCGTAGCGGGGACGCGTCCCGCTCATCACGTGAGTCGGCGGCGGTTCTCCTCGCAGGACTCGACCTGGTAGCCGGCGAGCTCGATCGCCTCGCTGAGCGCGGCGCACGTCGCGCGGCCGTCGTGCGTGATGTCGGCGCTGCCCAACCGGACCTCGGCGTGCGTGATGCCCTCCACGGCGGTGAGTGCGGTGTAGATCGCGCGCACGCTGTGCACGGAGCGCATGCCGGCGATCGTGAGCTGGGTGAGCACGCGCTGAACTGACAGGCGGCGGCACGGTGCGTCAACGTTCCCGTGGTTGACGCCGAGCGAATGCGGGACGAGCTTTTTCGCATCCCGTGCTCCTTCCCACATGACACGCACCGCCTTTCTCGGGCTGGGAGCCATCGGCCTGCCGATGGCTCGGCACCTGGCCGCGCCGCCGTTCACGCTCACCGTCTGGAATCGGACCAGCGACAAGGCGGCGGCCCTCGCCGCCGAGTCGGCGGCGCGCGTCGCCGCCACGCCGTCCGATGCGGCCAGGTCCGCGGACGTGGTGATCACCTGTCTGCCGACCTCGGCGGATGTCGAAGCGCTGCTCGACGGCGAGGACGGGCTGCTGACGGGACTCGCCTCGGGGTCGCTGCTCATCGACTGCACCTCGGGGGACCCCGCCACCTCGCGTCGCATCGCGGCGCGTCTGGCCGGCCACGGGGTGGCGTTCGTCGACGCGCCGGTGAGTGGTGGCGTGTCGGGAGCGGTGAAGGGAACGCTCACCGTCATGTGCGGCGGTGACGCGCTCGCCTTTCAGCGGGCGCGACCGGTGCTGGACGCCTTCGGCGAGAAGATCGTGCACTGCGGACCTGTCGGCGCGGGGCACGCGCTCAAGGCGGCCAATCAAGCGCTGCTCGCCGTGCACGTCTGGTCGACGGCCGAAGCGCTCGCGCTGGCGGTGCGCTCGGGTGTCCCGGCGGCGATCGCGCTCGACGTGATCAATGCGTCGAGTGGTAGGAGCAACGCGTCGCAGAATCTCTTTCCCGAGCGCGTGCTCACACGTGCCTTCCCGCGCACCTTCCGCCTGGCACTGCTCGACAAGGACGTGGGTATCGCCGCGCGCGTGGCGCGCGAGGCCGACATCCCGTCACCCATCCTCCAGCTCACCGCCGAGCTGTTTCGTGTCGCGCACGGCGCGCTCGGCGACGAAGCCGATCACGTAGAAGCCGTCAAGCTGGTGGAGGAGTGGGCCGGAATGACCCTCACATGACCGCATCTCCAGTGGCGGCCCCGCGCCGCGGCGTCGCCGGCGTCGACGAGATCCGCTCGCACTTTCCCGCGCTCGAGCGCCAGGAGAATGGGCAGCCTGTGGCGTACTTCGACGGGCCGGGCGGGACGCAGGTGCCACGCGCCGTGGTGGACGCGATGGCCGACTACCTCTACCAGCACAACGCGAACACGGCATGGCAGTACCCCTCGAGCGTGGAGACCGACCAGGCCATCGCCGACGCGCGGCGGGCCATGGGCGACTTCGTGAACGCTTCGCCGGATGAGATCGCCTTCGGCGCCAACATGACCACGCTCACCTTTCACGTGGCCCGTGCGCTGGGTCGCGGGTGGGGCGCGGGTGACGAGATCGTGGTCACGGAGCTGGACCATCACGCCAACGTCGCGCCGTGGGAGGCACTCGCGCGCGAGCGCGGAGTGACCGTCCGGATGGCGCGAATGAATCCCGGCACAGGGTGTCTCGACTGGGACGATCTCGAGCGCCACGTGACCTCCCGTACGCGCCTCGTTGCCATCGGCGCGGCATCGAACGCGTTGGGAACCGTCAACGACGTGGTAGAGGCGGTGCAGCTGGCGCGCAGCGTGGGCGCCCTCGCCTTCGTAGACGCGGTGCACTCCGCGCCGCACGAGCTGGTAGACGTGCGCGAGATGCAGTGCGACTTCCTCGCCTGCTCGGCGTACAAGTTCTACGGGCCGCATGTGGGCGCGCTGTATGGCCGGCGGGCGCTGCTCGAGGAGCTCGATGTCCCCAAGCTGGTACCGGCGCCCGATACCGCGCCCGATCGTCTGGAAACCGGCACGCAGAATCACGAAGGGATCGTAGGCACGGCCGCCGCGGTGGACTTCCTCGCGACGCTGGCGGCCGGTGAGAGTCGCCGTCAACGCCTGATCACCACCTTCACCGAGCTGCGGCGTCGCGGCGCCGCGCTCCTGCAGCGCTTGTGGGACGGGCTCGAATCGGTGAAGGGTGTGTCGCTATACGGCTGCCGACCCGGTGAGCCGCGCACGCCAACGCTGGCCTTCACGCTGGGCGATGTCCCATCGAACAATGTGGCGCGCCGTCTCTCATCCGCGGCGATCTTTGCTTCGAGCGGCGACTTCTACGCTGCTACCGTGGTGGAGCGCCTTGGCAAGGTGAGGCAGGGGCTGGTGCGCGCGGGCTGCGCGTGTTACACCACAGAAGCAGAGGTGGACCGGTTCGTGGACGGAATCCGGGAGATCGCTCGCGGTCGCTGACAAGACACTGGCCGGCACGAGCGCAGTCGCTTGCCAGCCATTGTACGACATCTCACACTCTTCGAAGGAGGACGCGGATGACGACGATCCAGACGCAGCGGTCGCTGACCGATCGCATGAAGGGTGCGGCGATGCTGGATGTGAGCACCTACGAGGAAGTGGAGGCCGATCAGACCGCGACTCCGCAGGCGGCCATCGTGATCGGCATCGTGGCCGTGGCGTCGGCGATCGGGATGGCGGGCGAGGGCAGCCAGGGGATCATCGGCGGCATCATCGGCGCATTCATCGGATGGCTGATCTGGGCCGGAGTGACGTATCTGGTCGGCGTCAAGGTGATGGGCGGGACCGCGACGTGGGGCGAGCTGCTGCGTACACTGGGCTTCGCGCAGTCACCTGGCGTGCTCTACGTGCTGGGAATCATCCCGCTCCTTGGTGTGCTCGTCAGGTTCGGCGTCGCGGTGTGGGTGATCATTGCCGGCGTCATCGCGATCCGTCAGGCGCTCGACATCTCGACGGGGAAGGCGGTCCTCACCGCCGTTCTCTCGTTCATCGCGATCATGATCGTGATGTCGGTGTTGGCCATGATCGGGGTCGGCGCATCGCTGGTCTGAGGCGACGGTAGCACCGTAGGGGGCACGGGCGCCGGTGGGCATTGAACCGTCGGCGCCCGTGCAGCATCATCGAGCGTCCTCACTCCGCGAGACGCACATGCTCCGGCCCCACAAGCTCCTGCTCGCACTGGGACTCTGCTCGGCGACGGCGCTCACCGCGCAGCCGCCTGCGCCGTCCAGCGGCCAGCGATACGGGCGACTGCTCATTCGGAACGCGATGATCATCGACGGCGCCGGGAATCCCGCGCGCGGGCCGATGGACGTCTTCGTCGAAGGCTCGACCATCCGCAGCATCCGTCCGGCGCGCCCGATCAACGAGTTCGGCGCCGGTCGTGATTCGGCGAGGCGTGCACCGGCAGCCGACCGTGTGATCGACGGTACGGGGATGTACGTGATGCCGGGCATCATCGACATGCACGGGCACATTCAGTTCTCGCGCAACGGCCAGCCGATGCCCCGGGACTACGTGTACAAGCTCTGGCTTGCCCACGGCATCACCACGGTCCGCGAGCCCGGCTCGGGCGAGGGCATCGACACCATCGTCGCGCACGCGCGTCTGTCGGCGGAAAACCGGATCTCGGCACCGACGATCATCCCGTACGGGACGGCGGCTGCCGACGACCCCGTGGCGGTGCGTGACACGGTGCGGCGGCTCAAGGCAAGGGGCGCGCGCGGCCTCAAGGTGTTCATCCTGCGGCCCGACGTGTGGGCGGCGCTGGCCGATGAGGCGAAGACCCAGGGATTACCGATCGCCACCGACCTCAAGATCCAGGAGACCGATGCCGTTGCCGCGGCGCGTATGGGAGTGCGGTCGCTCGAGCACTGGTATGGCGTTCCTGACGCGGCCATTCCCGGCCCGCAGCGCTTTCCGGCGAGCTACAGCTACGACAACGAGCTGGACCGCTTCCGATGGGCGGCCGATCTGTGGCGTCAGGCCGACTCGGCGCGGCTGTCGGCCGTGCTCGACACGATGCTGGCGCACGACGTCACGTGGGATCCCACGTTCGCGGTGTACGAGGCGAACCGCGATCTCTCGCGCGCGCGGACGCTCCCCTGGTTCCGCGACTACGCGCTGCCCAACCTGCTGGCGTTCTTCGAGCCCGACCCGACGCGCCACGGATCGTACCACATGGACTGGACGACCGCTGACGAGATCATGTGGCGCGACAACTACCGCATCTGGATGCGCTGGGTGCGTGAGTACGCGGCTCGCGGCGGCAACGTGACGGTGGGATCGGACGCGGGCTTCATCTACCACCTCTACGGCTTCGCGACGGTGCGCGAGATGGAGCTTCAGCAGGAGGCGGGTTTCCATCCGCTGGAGGTGATCCAGCACGCCACGTCGAATGGTGCAAGGGCGCTGGGCCTCGCCGGCACCGGCGTCGTGCGTCCCGGCTTCGAGGCGGATCTCGCGATCATCGATGGCAATCCGCTGCACAATATGAAGGTCATGTACGGAACGGGCATCGATGTGATCGAGAACGGCCGCGCGGTCCATCGTGGCGGGGTGCGCTACACGATCAAGGACGGCATCGTCTTCGAGGGCCCGGCACTGCTCGCCGAAGTGCGCGAGATGGTGAGTCGAGCCAATCAGCAGGTAGCAGCGCCATAGCGACGCGGGACGCGACTCCCACCTTCCGCACCGAGCAGGCGCCACGTCTGGGTGCCTGTGACCGTGCGTTCTGGATGCCTGTAACCCTCCCTTCTGGATGCCGACCGGTCCTGCGCGTCCCGCGTCCCCGCTATGCCGGAATGACCAGTGTCACCGTGTCCCCCGGCAGCACGCTGATCTCGTTGCTGATTGGGGCGCGGTTCGCGCCGATGGGGTCGGCCTGGAAGCTCAGCGGGCTGGCACCGTGGATCATGCTCGAGGGGATCGTGAACGTCGCCGTGCTGTTACCGGTCACGGTCCCGAGCCGGATGCGCTGCGAGCCTCGGATCACGTAGATGTTGTGGTCGAGGAAGTTCCGATTCTCCACGCGAACTCTCGCCTCCTCTTGTGGAGCAGGCGCTTGACCGGCTTGTTGCCCACTCGGTGAGCATGCCGGCAGGGACACGGTGGTGAGCACGAGGGCGAGACCCAGAGCGAGCGCGCGCATACTGCCTCCGAACAGGGTGTGAGAGAGGCCGGCGACACGGCAGCGCGGCACGCGTTCCCCGACCGTCATCGTAGGTCCATCACTGTGTGGCCGTCGGCGTGGCATCGGACAGGTGCTCGTGCACGATCACCCACCGTCCATCCCTCCGCTCGAAGACCGCCGTCCATGCGCCACCGACCACGTGCGGAGCATCGCGGGGCGTGCGATGCGGGATGGTGTAGGCGCCGGTGAGAACCGCTGCGTTGGGCGACAGGACCTGCACGTGGGTGTCGCCCCAGGTGAACTTCGGGTCGCGCATGTTCTGACCGACGTGCTCCCAGAACCAGCGAAGCCCTGCCTCCACAGAATCCCGGTTGGCGGTCACCCGGCCCGAGCTGGCCGAGACGACGGGACCGCGAGCGGGGTAGAGCGACATCAGCTCGGCGACGACGTTGCTGTCGGAGAACGAGTACGCCTTGGCGATGAGCGCGCGAAGTGTGTCGGCGATCGCCGCCCTGTGTGCTTCGGTGACGGTATCGGCCACAGCATTCCGCGCCGTGCCGGCCGCGGAGGTGTCCCCGCCGCAGGCACCGAGCGTCAGGATGATGGCCAGTGCGACGACTCGATGGTTCAGGTGGATCGGCATACGAGCTCGTTGCGCAAATCCGTGGCCCGCTGGCGCTTCGATTTGCGAGCCGAGGACGGCTCGCGCTGTCTCCGCTCGGTGACACGACCTGTCCAGCAACACGGACGCGAGATGCGCTTTCTCGTCGTTCACCGCGTGATTCTCGTCACAACTCCTGGCCTGTACGGTGCACTTGGAGCGAGCACTCCGCTATAGTACTGGTAGCGGAATCAGATGTTTCCGATGCCCGATCGGGCGGGAGGACCTGTGGGCGTGATTTCGAGGACCGTCATGCTGTCGCTCGGTGTGCTGGCGATGGCCGCCTGTGGACGGAACGAGGCACAGAAGGTCGGTGCGCTCAGCGATGAGCTCCGCCAGGAGCTGGAGAGCGCCGCGTCCTCATCGCAGCTCGAGCTCGCCTCGGCGGCTCGAGACTTCGAGCCCACCAGAGTCGTGTCGGATATCGAGAAGGGTGCGACTCCGTCGCCCCAGCCGTCCGCGTCGCGAAGCCGCAGAGTGCGCGCGCCGGCGCCGCGGCCGGAGCCCGAGGTCTCGCCGGAGCCGGAGCCGGTCTACGAGGAGAGCGAGGAGATAGCCGTGGCCGAAGCGGCGCCTACCGCCGAGGAGCCTCAGCCGGCGGAGCCCGCTCCCGTGGCGACTCGCCCAACGCCAACACCAGTCATGTTCCCCGCCGGTGGCTCGGGCGAGGGTGAGGTTGGCGAAACCGACCGCGGCGGCATCGGGATCGGCGACATCATCACCGTCGTGATCCGCGGAGGTGGCGTGGGCGTCGACCACTGCGAGATCCACGACCGCCGCCGGGGCCGCGGCACGATCACGATCGGCAACTTCCCGGGCGGCATCGCGGTGAATAACCGCTTCCCCATGGTGGGGAGGACGACGTTCCCGAGATAGGACGCGGACAGTCGGAGCCCTTCGTCGGGCCGCCGAGCGACGGACTGGGTGGTGCTGGTGGCCCTTTCTAGGGCCACCTAGCAACGGACTAACGGTAGTAACTACCAGTGATTCAGTACTGCTTGAGAGAGTAAGAGCGTAAGGGTGTGCCCCGTTACGCTCTTACTCTCTTATTCAGTACTGAATTACTGGGAATTACTACCGTTAGTCCGTTGCTAGCCGGCCAAACAGAGGGCTCCCCGCTGTTCGCGTCCCGCTACTTGTCCAACCCCGGTAAGAACACCTCGTACAACGACCCGGGGTGCCACAGGATCCAGCCCTTGTAACCCGCGTCGTACACCGCCCGCTTCTGCTCGCGGATCTCGTGCGCACCGTACTTGGGTTGGCCCAGGCTGAACGCTTGCAGCCACGGACGCACGTGCTCGGCCTTGTCGATGCCCAACTTCTGGTTGCGCTCCGCCGCTCGCGTGATGGCGGCGTGGATCACCTTGTAGGGCTCGGCGTTGGGACGTGGCAACCCGAACGCACCGCGTGGATAGTGTGACGGGTACACCATCGGGAGCAGCACGTCGGTCACCGGCGCCAGGACCTCCCACTGCTGCCCGATCTCCAGCGCGCCCGGTACCGTCGTCACGAGACCGAAAATATCGGCCGTGCACCGGCCACCGAGCTTGCCGATCCGCTCGCACGCCATCCTGAGAAACTCGGCGAGGATCTGCGGCTTCCCCACGCCATTCGCGCCAGGGAAGACCTGCTGCGGCAGGCTGCGATATGGCTCGGGAAAGCGGATGTAATCGAACTGGATCTCGCCGAAGCCGGCGCGCACCATCTCTTCCGCGACGCGAATGTTGTACTCCCAGATCTCGCGATCGTATGGATTCACCCAGGTGAGCCCTTGCTTGTCGCGCCACGGCGTACCGTCCGCCTTGCGGATCGTGTGCTCCGGATTCACCCGCGCGGCGACCGAATCCTTGAACACGACGATGCGCGCGATGGGCAGCACGCCGTGCGCCTGCAGCGTGTCGACGAGCGCCCCGAGGCTCGCAATGCGTCCGGCGTTTCCGGCATTCTTCGCGACCGTGGGGTCCTTCGAGGCGTAGTTGAGCCCGAACTCGTCCTTCACATCGATCACCAGCGCGTTGATCTCGGTACTGTCGGCTACGGCGAGCAGGCTGCGCATTCGCCGCGCGCTCTGCGCGGCGTGCCGATTCACGTAGAGTCCGCGCACCACCTCCGGCAGCGCACTCGGTGATCGCGCACGGCCTTCAGCCGTCCGGGCGACGGAGTCCGCGGTAGCGCTCCCGCCGGCCTGCGCCGATGACCGGGACTGGCTTCCCTGCGGGGCGCGCTCGGCGCCCGCGCCGCACGCGGCGAGGGCCATGAAAAGGAGTGGAATGCTGCGCATGTGAGAGGATGCTCCGGTGGCGAGACTGGACCTTCCGTGCCAAACATAAACGATCAGGGGGAAAAAGCGTTTCGGGGCGGGTATATTTTTTGACGTGCGCCGCCTCCTCCTCGTCGCGTTCCTCATCTCCGCCTGCCGGACCGAAAGAGTGTCCCCGCCGGCGGCGGAGTTTCTGCTGCTCGCGGGAGACTCCACCTTCTGGGTGAAGTCGGGCGAGCACGGCGTGCGCGTGCGGCCGTCGGCCATTCAGCTCGTGCGCTACGACGGGCGCTTCCACGAGATCTATACCGTGGAGGACGACCGATCCTTCACCGACGCGCTGATCGTTGCTCAGCGTCTCTATCGGCGCGATCTCGGCACCGGCGATTCGGTGCTTCTGTACCAGGACACCACGATTGCAGGCATCGCACGGTGGTACGCGCGCGAGCATCCCGATGATCGGCCGTTGCGTGTGGACGAGGAGCTGCCCGACGAGCCGCACGTGAGCGCGGTGTCGGAGCTGTCGGTGGTGGAGCATCTCGGTCCGTATGTGTCGGTCGAGCACCGAACCGACGCGAGCATCGCCGACGGCGACGGGTGGCGGAGCGTTCGTCGTCAGGTGATCGACGCGCGCGACGGGAGCCGGGTGACGGTCCCTGGGCTCGTCGGCGACACGGCGGGATCGCGCGTGCTCGCCAACGGCGCGGCACTCTTTGGTCAGTCGCTCGATTCCGTGCTGGCCTCTCACGACTCGCGCGCGCGGCTCGCGGCGTCGGCGCTGAGCGACTTCACCTTCGACAGCACGAGCTTCTCCCTCACGGCCGTGGACGGCACACCTGCCGTGGTGTTCGTCGCACCGGGCCAGGGGGAGCGCGCCGGAGGTCTCACCCTCGAGCTCGCGCCGATACTCCTTCCGTCTCCCCCGTGGTGGAATGACGTTCGCGGCATGCTCGCCCGCTCCGTCGCCGGCTCGGGGCGCGACAGCTGGGAGCACCGTGGATACCAGGTCGTCGCTCGCTACTCCGCCGACGCACGCGAGGCGCGCATCTGGCTCACCGACAGCGCGGGCCGCGAGTGGAGCGTACGGCGCGTACCGGGCCCCGTGTGGCGTATCTTCTGGCTCGATGCGCCGGACGTGACGCCGGAACAGCGTCGCGCCATCGGGCGCGCGTTCGATGAGGCCGCTCTC
The DNA here is from genome assembly GCA_035249955.1 of Gemmatimonadaceae bacterium. GTDB lineage: Bacteria > Gemmatimonadota > Gemmatimonadetes > Gemmatimonadales > Gemmatimonadaceae > DATFFQ01. The sequence continues at coordinate 3,714 of DATFFQ010000162.1, read as the reverse complement.
TACAACGAGGAAACTCGCACCGCCATGTCCGATCATCCGACCGGGAGCACCGCCGGCGCGCGTCGTGCCGCACGCGCTGTCCGCGAGTCACAGCACGAGGCGTCGGAGCTCATGATGCCGCAGCATGCGAACAATCTCGGACACGTCTTCGGCGGAGTGATCCTGTCGATGATGGACCGTACCGCCGCCGTCGCGGCGATCCGTCACGCGCGGCAGAACTGCGTGACGGTGTCGGTGGACCGGGTGGATTTCCGCGAGCCAATCCACCTGGGCGACCTGGTAGTGATGAAGGCATCGGTCAACTACGCCGGCCGCTCATCGATGGAAGTAGGCGTGCGAGTGGAGGCGGAAAACCTCGTGGAAGGTGGCCGCCGGCACACGAACTCGTGCTACCTCACGTTCGTGGCGATCGACCGCGACGGCCGCCCGGTGGAAGTGCCGCAGCTCATCCCGGAAACCGACCTCGAGCAGCGCCGCTTCGAGGCGGCACAGGAGCGGCGGCGACGACGATTGGAAGAGAGGGAGGCGGAGGAGTAACTAGAGGCGGAGGAGTAATTAACAGTCATTACCAGTAATCCTGCTTGCTGTAACGAGACGTAAGGTCATAAGTGCGGCTTACTCCTCGCGTCCCCTTACAGCAGGTAGGATCACGGTAATGACTGTCAATGACGCTCTCGCGCCTGGAGTAACTCGATACCTTCCGGCCTCACGCGCTACCGGTTCTCGAGCTCTCGCTCGCCCGGAACGGTGCGTGTCGCGCGTCCCTGGCCCGGGTGCGACTTGGCTTCGTGATAGCGTTCGCCCTTGAGACGGATCTCCTCCACGAAGCCTTCGTACTCCCGCTCCGACAACTGGTCGGCGATCCCGGGGATCAGTCCCTTCACCAAGGTGATGCGCTCGGCGAGTGTGAGGGCGTTGGCCTCTTCGACCAGCTTCCTGATCACCGGGTGATCCATCCAATCCGTCTGCCGGCTCGTCGTCATGTGGAGTGCTCCAGGGCGTAGCGCGTAGCGGGTAGCGGGTAGCGTACTCGAAGAAGGCCTAGGTTGGCAGGCTCTGTACCTTAACGCTGACGCGCAGTCTTCGAAAGCAGAGCGAGAGCGCCTCCCGCCGCGCGCCCCGCGTCACGCCCCCGTGCCACGCGCCACGCGCATCACCTGCGAAATCGGTTGAGCAGATTCTCGAATCCGGAGGGCACCAGCAAATTGTCGGCGATCTCGGCGATCTCCTCCGCCTGCCGCCAGGCGGCCTCCAGCTGTGCGAGCTCTCCCTCCATCGCCCGCCGCTCGGTCTCCTCGTTGGCCGCCATCTCGAGCGCGAGACGGAAGCCCTCCGGCAGCGCGCGCACCTTGGTCTCACCGGCGAGCCGCACGTGCCGCGCGGCATCGCCGAATGCGCCAGAGGGTGTGCCGCTCCGCTCGAGCAGCTGGACCGCCTCCATGACCTTGGCGCTCGTGCTGCCGAACCGATTGACGGCCGGCATGACGGCGGCGGCGGCGCGAATCGCCTCGTCTCCCCTGAGCAGCGAAGAGCCCCCGATGTGTCTGAGCATCAGGCTCCACTCTTCGCCCGTACCGGCGCCCTGGAGCCGCAGACCTTCCAGATGCCGGCGCCGCACGTCGACGCTCCGATCCTCCGTCACGGGGACACGCGCGATGACCTTCTCCGGGTTGCCGGCCACTACCATCTGCGATGTCTTGTAGATGAGCCAGCCGAACCCGCCCAGTCCCGCTCCGGCGGCTGCACCGCCGACGACCACGGCGCCGATCGCGCCGAGTCCGAGCGACACCTTGATCAACGCATTCCGCCGGCGCCGGCTGAATCGCTCCCCGTAGCGCCACACCGCGAGCTCCGGTCGAAGCGGATTCCCGATGCGGATGAGCTCGAGCCCCTCCGGTAGTCGGCTGAGCCCGATGTTGTCGGTCGAGACCCGCAGCTTCGTGGAGCGGAACTTCTCCTCGCACTCCTCGATCGCCTCCCATCGCTCTTCCATCGGCGTCAGGTTCCAACGCTGGCAACGCTGGCAGACGACCCAGAGTCGTCCCTTGGCCGGATCGTAGGCCAGGCGGCGCCCGACCTGAAAGTGCTCGATGACCTCGTTCGAGCCGAGCGAGCGGTGACAGAACAGACACGTCGAATACATCGTCAAACGCCGGACGCGAGGAATGACTGCGGGAACCGTCCCCGACCCGTCCCCGTAAATATGCAACGCGGCCCGCGAGAGTTGCTCGCGGGCGCGCAGCAGCCGAGCTTTCGAAGCGGCCATCGCTCGGCATCCGTGTCAGGAACATGCAAGGAGCCGACGCCGGCCGGTGACGGAGCGAGGAGCGACGACCACATTGCGACGGGAAGTGCGCGATCGGGCAGCGCCGTGGTGGGCAGTCGCGGATTCCCGGGTGGCGCGCTAGCGTTCGCGACAGAGCAGCGAGTGAGCGGCAGATGGGCTCCTTCTTCGAGTCTCTCTTCGAGTTTCTGTTCAAGTACCGGCCCGTGGTGTTCGAGAAGGGGCAACTCATCTTCTCGCCACCATGGCCGACGTACGTCGCGGCGCTGGCGGGCGCGGTCCTTCTGGTCCCTGCCGTACTGAGCTACACGCGGGCACGTGGGAGGAGTCGCCGCTCGGACCGCATCGCCCTCACCGCGATGCGCGCGGCCGCCCTCGCCGTGGTCGTGTTCTGCCTGCTCCGTCCCATGGTCGTGCTCTCGTCGGCCGTGCCGCAGCGCAACGTGGTGGGCGTGGTGATCGATGACTCGCGCAGCATGCGCATCGCGGACACCGACGACGGCGCCCGTGGACGTGCCGCGCAGCAGCTCTTCGGGGGACACGACAGCACCCTGATCAAGTCGCTGTCGGAGCGATTTCTCGTTCGCTACTTCCGCTTCTCCGAGCTCGCCCAGCGAATGGGGAGCGCCACCGAGCTCTCCTTTGCGGGAAGCCCCACCGATCTGGGTCGCGCCCTGCTCGATTCGCGCGATGAGCTGTCGGCCGTTCCATTGTCCGGCCTCGTGCTCGTGAGCGACGGCGGCGACAACGCGCGTCAGGCGGAGCGGTCCTCCGCGCTCGATGAAGCCCTGCTCGCGCTCCGCACGCGACGCATCCCGGTGTTCACCGTTGGTGTCGGGCGGGAGGAGCTGCCGCGCGACATCGAGATCAGCCGCGTCGAGGTGCCGCGCTCGGTGCTCAGAAATGCGACCATGGCGGTGGACGTCGTGCTCGTTCAGCGGGGCTTCGGCGGCGAGACGGTGCAGCTGGTGGTGGAGGACTCGGGACGTATCGTGGTGACGCGGGACGTGAAGCTGCGTGATGACGGCGAGAGCACGCCGGTTCGCGTGCACGTGCCGGCCGCCACGGCGGGTGTGCGGATGCTGCGCTTTCGCATTGCGCCACGGAGCGGCGAAATAGTGGCCGAGAACAACGAGCAGCAGGCGCTCGTGACGGTGAGCGATCGGCGCGAGAAGATCCTCTACATCGAGGGAGAGCCCCGCTTCGAGCTGAAGTTCATCCGCCGTGCGGTCGCCGATGACCGGAACTTGCAGGTGGTGGCGCTGCAGCGTACGGCGGAGAACAAGTTCCTGCGCCTGTCTGTGGATGACAGCCTGGAGTTGATGGGCGGCTTCCCACCGACTCGTGAGGAGCTGTTCTCCTATCGCGGCATCATCCTCGGCAGCATCGAGGCCAGCTTCTTCTCGGTGGAGCAGCTCCGGATGCTGGCC
>DATFFQ010000161.1:0-30464 GCA_035249955.1 Gemmatimonadaceae bacterium | reverse complement strand
GCTCGAACGCGAGCGCGCCCTGCTCCAGCAGCATCGGTTGCCCGTCGGCCGCCCGCAGGCCTCGCGCGCGCGCCGCGCGCACCCACGCCGTCTCGCCCGGCTGGTACGAGAGATCGATGACCGCTGCACCTTCGTCGATGTGCTCGATGCCGATTGGGAGCTCGAAGCCGCGCGAGCCGATGCTCGTCGCGTTGACGATGACGGCGGCGTCACGCGCCGCGTCGACCGCCGTATCGACGATCGCCACCACCGACTCGAACCGGCGGCTCAGCGCTTCGGCGCGCCGCCTGGTCCGATTGTAGAGCACGACCTGGCAACCGTCCCATCGCTCGATTGCGGCGAGTACCGCGGCTGCCGCGCCCCCGGCGCCCAGCACGGCCACCCGCGCACCGGATGGTGGCGACCCGAGCACGTGCCTGACGAGCGCTTCGAACCCGTCCACATCGGTGTTGTCGCCGACCAGCGAGTGCCCGTCTTCCACCCAAAAGGTGTTCACCGCGCCCACCCGCTGGGCGAGCGGTGTGACGCGGTCGCACATCCGCGCCACCGCCTCCTTGTACGGAATGGTCACGTTCCCGGCCGCGCGCGCCGCCACGAGCTCGCGGACGGCGCGACCCAGCGTATCCGGCGGCACGTCGAGTGGATCGTAGGTGAGCGGAACGCGCGCGCTTCGCAGCGCGGCGCGCTGCAGCACGGGAGACAGCGAGTGCGTGACGGGGTGGCCGAGCAATACCAGCCGGCTCGGCAGCTGTCTCACGGCACGCCTGACGAGCGCTCGGCGATCCGGTCGAGCACGCGCCGGATCTCGCGCTCCAGCTCGTCGTACGTCTCGCGGTAGATCGCCAGATCGCCGCCGAAGGGATCGTTGATGGCGTGATCGCTCGAGCCGCGCGAGGCGAACTCGGTGAGCAGCTCGACCCGACCGCGACCACCGAGCGCTTCCGCGCGCTCCAGGTGATGCGGGCTCATGGCCAGGATGAGATCGCTCTGCTCGACGACCTCCCGCGTGAGCAGCCGGGACTTGTGCCGGGACAGGTCGATTTCCCGCTCGAGGGCCACGAGCAGCGCGCCATCGGACGCCGGCGCTCCCTCCCAGGCCGCCGTGCCCGCACTGGAAATCTCGAGGTCGGGGATCGCGCGCTCCATCGCCACCTTGCGCGCGATGCCTTCCGCCATCGCGCTGCGGCACGTGTTACCCGTGCAGATGAACAGCAGACGCATCGAGCTAGAGGTCTCCAATCAGGTCGGGCACCGTCTCCCGCAGCGTGGCGGACGGGATCGCTCCCGGCCGGATCACACGCGGCCGTCGTCCGGTGCAATCTACTACGGTGGACGGCTCGGAGGGGGTGAGGCGCCCGCCGTCCAGCACCCGCAGGATCCCACGGCCCATCGCGTCGCTCCACTGCTCGGCCACCTCCGTCGCCGACATCGCCGGCGGCACGCCGGGCCGATTGGCGCTCGTCGACGTGATGGGATCGCCATAGGCCAGCAGCAGCCGCGCGAGCGCGGGGTGCGATGTCCAGCGCACCGCCACGCCACCTTCCGGCCCGCGCAGCCGATCGGGAATCCTGCCTTCGCCGCCTGGCAGCACGAGCGTGATCGGGCCGGGCCAGAAGCGTGCCGCGAGCTGCGCGGCGTACCCGGTGAGTCGGAGGTCGAGCCGTGTGACCATCGTCGACGACGCCACGAGCAGGAGAAAGGGCTTCCCGGCCGGCCGTCCCTTGAGCCTGACGAGTGCCTCGACCGCCTCATGATCGGCGCTGCCGCCGAAGCCGTACACCGTCTCGGTGGGATACGCCAGCACCCGGCCGGCGCGCAGATGGGCAATCGTCCCGTTGAGCGACGCCTCGACCTCGGCGGGCGACCAGAACGGGACTGTCATCGGCACGGTCGTCATTCGTGTCCGGCGAGCGCCTCCAGGCGCGCGAAGTCGGACTCGTCCGTCACCTTCATCGCTCGCTCGCTCCCGTGCACGACCTCCACCGGGAAGCCCAGCCGCTCGCACAGGGCCGCATCATCCGTGGCCGAGATGCGTTCCCGGCGCGCATCGGCGTACGCGCGCTCGATCATCTCTCGCGGAAATCCCTGCGGTGTCTGTGCCCGCCAGATGCGGTCGCGCTCGAGCGTGCGCACGATACGTCCATGACTGTCCACTTCCTTCAGCGTGTCGACCGAGGGGATCGCCGCCACGGCGCCGGTGCCCGTTCGGGCGGCGCCGACGACGCGGTCGATGGTCTCGGCGTCGATCAGTGGCCGAGCGGCATCGTGCACGAGCACGATGCGGACCTCGGGAGGGAGATCTTCCAGGCCGTTCACCACGGAGTCGCCACGCTCGCGGCCACCGACCGAGACGAGCAAGCGATCCAGATCGCACTGGAAGAGCCAGGGTGGCGGGTCGCCGGCGTACGCACGCGGGAGAACGCACACCACCATGGCGACGTCGGCACGCCGTTGAAACTGCTGCACGCTGTGCAGGAGCATCGGCTTGCCGGCGACCCAACGAAACTGCTTGAGCTCGCTTCGCTCGCCGCCCGCGCGCAGGCCCGCGCCGGCGGCGACGATCACCACGCCAACGTCGGGCGTGGACGTCATGCGAACAGGCGAGAAAAGAGCTCGGCGATGGTGCGCACGCCGACGGGACGCAGGTCGCCTCCGTTCCCTCGTGGTGCGCTGCGCTCCGCGAGATACGCGGTGCGCATCCCCATCTTCCCCGCCTCCGACAGCCGGCGGTCCACCTGCGAGACGGGTCTGATCTCGCCACCCAGCCCGATCTCGCCCACGAACACGGCGTCGCCCGGGAGCGCGCGGTCGTACACGCTGGACGCCAGCGCCGCGGCCACGGCGAGATCGCCCACGGGCTCCTGCACGCGAATGCCGCCCACCACGTTCACGAACACATCGAGCTGACCCAGCTGAAGACCGGCTCGCTTGTCGAGCACGGCGAGGAGCAGCGCGAGACGCCGCGCGTCGAATCCGGTGGTCACGCGCTGCGGCGTCCCGAAGCCCGCCTTCGCGGCGAGCGCCTGGATCTCGACGAGCAGCGGACGCGTGCCCTCCATGAGCGCGGTGACCGTGCTTCCCGACGCGGCGTGTTGCCGATCGCCCAGGAAGAGCTCGGACGGGTTCGCTACCCCGACGAGACCACTCTCCATCATGCGGAACACGCCGATCTCGTCGACGCCGCCAAAGCGGTTCTTCGTCGCGCGCAAGACACGATGATCGAGCGACCCTTCGCCCTCGAAGTACAGCACCGTGTCGACGATGTGTTCCAGCGTCTTTGGCCCCGCGATGCCGCCGCCTTTAGTGACGTGCCCGACCACCAGGACGGTCGTGCCGCTTTCCTTGGCGAAGCGCATGAGTCGCGCGGCGCACTCGCGCACCTGTCCCACGTTGCCCGGCGCGCCCTCGAGGTCGGTCGTGAAGATGGTCTGAATCGAGTCCACGAACATCACGGCAGGCCGCGCCTGGACCGCGGTCGCGACAATGGTCTCCAGCTCGGTCTCGGTGAGCAGATCCACTGCGCCGGCGGCCTCGGCGAGGCGATCGGCGCGCAGCTTGATCTGCAGGGGAGACTCCTCACCGGACACGTACAGCGTGGGGTGTCCGTTCGCTTGAAGTCGCGCCGCAACCTGGAGCAGGAGTGTCGACTTCCCGATACCCGGCTCGCCGCCCACGAGTACCATCGAGCCGGGCACGATGCCGCCCCCGAGGACGAAGTCGAACTCGTCCATGCCGGTCTTCCAGCGACGGTCCTCGGAGCCTTTCACGTCGGAGAGCCTGACTGTCGCACCCGGCGTGCCGGTCGTGGCCGCTCCGCCGGCCCGCTTGGCTGCCCGAGCGGGCTTGCGGGGAGCGGCGATCTCCTCGACGAGCGTATTCCACTCCCCACAGACGTCGCAGCGCCCAGCCCACTTGGGGTGCTCGGCGCCGCATTCGGTGCATCGATAGACGGTCCTGCTCTTCGGCGTCACGGTGTCAACATCGGTCGCTGCGGTCCTGCACCCACCTCCGGCGCTCGTGGTGAGTAGTTCTCGAAGCGCGTGTACGATTTGTGGAAGTACAGATTCACGATCCCCGTCGGGCCGTTGCGCTGCTTGCCGACGATGACTTCGGCGCGCCCTTCCAGCGAGTTCCCGTCCTTGTCCACGGGGCCGTCGTACATCTCCTGGCGGTAGAGGAACATGACCAGGTCGGCATCCTGCTCGATGGCGCCCGACTCACGAAGATCGGAGAGCTGCGGGCGCTTGTTGTCGCCGGTGCGCTGCTCCGGCGCACGCGAGAGCTGCGACAGGGCGACTACCGGAACGTGGAGCTCCTTCGCCAGCGCCTTGAGCGATCGCGAGATGTGGCTGATCTCCTGCTGCCGGCTCTCGACGTTGCTGGGGCCCTGGATGAGCTGCAGATAGTCCACGATCACCATGCCCACGTCCGCGTCCGCCTTGAGCCGCCGCGCCTTGGAACGGATCTCGAGCAGACTGATGCTCGCGGTGTCGTCGATCCAGATCGGTGCCGCACTCAGGATTCCAGCCGCGCGCGCCATGCGCGGGAAATCATCGTCGCGCAGCATGCCCTTGCGAAGCTTCTGCGCATCCACGCGCGCCTCCGACGTGAGCATGCGCTGGACGAGCGACTCCTTGCTCATCTCGAGCGAGAAGACGGCCACCGGAATGCTGCTCTCGATCGCCGCGTGCTGCGCGACGTTCAGCACGAACGCCGTCTTGCCCATCGCCGGACGAGCGGCCACGATCACCAGGTCGGCCGGCTGGAAGCCGGACGTCAGCTCGTCCAGATCGTTGAAGCCGGATGGAACGCCGGTGATGGTCTTGCCGCCGCGCTGCAGCGCCTCGATGCGCTCCATCGTCGGCCACATGAGCTCCTTGATGCGCATGAAGCCCTGCGTGCCGCGCTGCTGGCTTACCTGGAAGATCCGCTGCTCTGCCTCGTCGAGCAGCTCGGATGCGGTGAGCTTCCCATCGAACGCTTCGGTGACGATGGACGTCGACGTTTCGATCAGCCGGCGCAGCAGCGCCTTCTCGCGGACGATCTTCGCGTGATACTCGACGTTGGCGGCCGTGGGCACCGCATCGACCAGGAACCCGATGTAGTCCTTGCCACCGCTCGCCTCCAGCTCGCCGCGCCGCGACAGCTCGTCGGCCAGCGTGAGCGGATCGACGACGTCCCCGCGCTCGGAGATGGCGATCATCGACCGGAAGATCCGGCGGTGCGCCTCGCGGTAAAACATGGTGTCGTCGACGTGCTCGGCGGCGCGCAGGATCGCGTCCTGGTCCATGAGCATCGCGGCGATCACCGCCTGCTCCGCATCCTCCGAGTACGGCGGACGACGGTCGCGGTACGCGTCACGCGCGGGCGCTATCGAGTAGTCGGCGGGCGAGCTGGACATCTTCCCAGGTGGGTCGCTTCCAAGCGGGATTGCGGAGGAGTGCGGCGGGGTGATACGTGACGATCACCGGGATGCCGTGGTACCGGTGAACCTGGCCCCGCAGCTTGCCAATGGCAAGCTTGGTCTCGAGCAGTGATTGCGCGGCGAAGGTGCCGAACGCGACGATCACCTTCGGACGAATCAGCTCGATCTGGCGGACGAGATACGGCCGGCACGCGTCCACCTCTTCCGGGCGCGGGTTCCGGTTGCCCGGCGGGCGGTGCTTCAGGACGTTGGCGATGAAGACCTGGTCGCGGCTCAAGTTAACGGCGGCCAGGATTTTCGTCAGCAGCTGTCCCGCCTGCCCCACGAATGGACGCCCGGTTGCGTCCTCCTGGGCACCCGGCGCCTCGCCAATGCACATGAGCTCGGCGCGTGGATTCCCTTCGCCGGGCACACCTTGGGTCGCCGTGGAAGCGAGCGGACACCGCGCGCACCGCTGCACCATGTCGGCGATCTCGCCGATCGATGTCGCCTGTGCGATGGGACCACCGAAGAGCTCGCGCTCTCCGGCACCCACCACGATACCCGGAATTGCCACGATGCCCGGCATTGGCGGTCGTGGCTCCGGTCGGGCCAGCGTGGGCGCACCCCCGGGCGCCGGCGGCGCCGGTCGCGGAACGATGGCGGGCGAGGCCTCGACAGCGCGCAGCGTGGAGCGCCAGTCGCTCGCTTCCGGAAGCGGCGGCGACACCGCGCGACGCGTCGCTGCTCCGGGCCGGATCGCTTCGCGCGGCGTCGACCGCGCGGACGAGAGCGCAGTACGCACCTCCGCAGCCGACATCGCATCCAGAATGACGTCGTCGACGCCAAGCTCCCTCTGCTGGAGCAGATAGCGCCGCAGGAGCGTCCTAGCGCGCACGCAGCGCCGCCTCGACGCGGTCGAGGAGCACGTCGGCGAGCTCGGTCTTGAGCATCAGCGGCAACTTCTCCGCGCAGCCATCGGCACCGATGAGTGTTACGCGGTTGGTGTCGACCGCGAATCCCGCACCTTCGTGCCGGGCATTGTTCAGCACGATGAGATCCAGCCCCTTCGCGGCCAACTTCGCCCGTGCGCTCGCGTCGGCGTCGTCGGTCTCGAGGGCGAAGCCCACCGTCACCAGGCGCGGGGGCCGTGCGTCGCGGGTGGAGAGCAGGATGTCCGGTGCCGCCGTGAGCGAGAGCGATGGCGGCGCGTCTGCCTTCTTCAGCTTGGACCGCGCCGCCTGAGCGACCCGGAAATCGGCCGGCGCCGCCGCCATGATGAGCGCGTGGGCGCCCGCCAGCGCCTGGCGTACCGCCGCCGCCATCGACTCGGTGGTAGGTGCTGATACGACGTGAGCGCCGATGGGCGGCGGCACCTCCAGATGGCCGGCGACGAGTGTCACCTCGGCGCCCCGCCGCCACGCGGCGGCGGCGATGGCCACGCCCATCTTGCCGGTGCTGTGGTTGGAGAGAAAGCGCACCGGATCCACCGGCTCGCGCGTTGCTCCCGCCGACACGACGATGCGCCGATCGCGCAGCCCGCCGTCGTCCAGCAGACGTCCCACGTACGTGAAGATCGACTCGGGCTCCGGCATGCGCCCTGGCCCACTTCCTTCGCCGGCAGCGAGCATCCCCTCGTCGGGATCGAGCACGGTGTACCCGATCTCGCGCAGATGCGCCGCGTTCCGCTGCGTTTGCGGGTGCGCCCACATCCGATCGTTCATCGCCGGCACCAGCAGCACCGGTGCCTCGGTGGCGAGCAGCGTGGCGCACAACAGGTCATCGGCGCGACCGTGAGCGGCGCGCGCCATGAAGTCCGCCGTCGCGGGCGCCACGACGAGCGCGTGCGCCTCACGAGCCAGTCTGATGTGATCGAGCGCGTGCCCCGCGGCGAAGAGATCGGTGTGGACCGGGCGTCCGGTGAGCGCCTCGAATGTGACAGGCCCCACGAACTCCGTGGCCGCCCGGGTCATCACCACGTCCACCTCGCTCCCCGCCTTCGACAGCAGGCGCGCGAGCCAGCCGGACTTGTAACAGGCGATGCCGCCCGTGACCCCCAGCACCACCCGCCGACCGACGAAGGGACGCACGCCTGGTGCGGTCAGGTACGGCGCCGCGGAACGACGCGATAGTCGATGCTGCCGTCGGTCAGCTCCTCGAGCGCCCGCGTCGTGAGCTTCTTCTCACGGGCGGCCGTGCCACCCGGGAACTCGTTCAGCAGCCGCGCGAACTTGGCCGCCACCAGGACGCCAAGGTACTTGTTGACCGCGCGGTGAGGCGCGATGTCGCTGCTCGTGAAGACTTGCATTGTGCTCCGTGTCCTCGGTTATGAGTCCATCTCGTGTTCCAACCGCTCAATGATCGCGCGCACGTCGCGCTCCAGATCGTGCAACCGCTCTCGCCGCAGCCCCTCGGCATCGATGATGCCCGAGATGCTGGCGACGGCCCGCTCGACATCATCGTTGACCACCACGTAGTGATAGCTCGATACCGCCCGTAGCTCGACGAGCGCGCTCACCAAACGTGACGTCAACGCCTCCCGTCGCTCCGTGTTCCGCGCACGCAGCCGCTCGAGCAGCACGTCGGCCGATGGCGGCAGGATGAAGATCAACACCGATTCCGGAAACGCCCGCCGGAACTGTGCGGCGCCCTGGACGTCAATGTCCAGGATCACGTGCCGTCGCGCGCTCAGCGCGCGCTCGACCTCGCTTCGCAGCGTGCCGTACAAGCGTCCATGCACCTCCGCCGACTCCGCGAACTCCCCTCGTTCCTGTCGGGCCAGGAATTCGCTCGCCGAGAGAAAGTGGTAGTCGCGTCCGTCCTGCTCGCCCGGTCGCGGCGCGCGCGTCGTGCACGACACCGAGTACGCCACATCGCTCCGCAGGTCGAGCAAGCGATCTTTGATCGTCGTCTTTCCGCCACCCGACGGTGCCGAGAGGATGACCGGAAAGGGATTCACTCGATGTTCTCGATCTGCTCGCTCAGCCGCTCGAGCTCCTCCTTGATCGCCACCACCTCGTGCAGCATCGCCGTGTCCTTGGCCTTGCTGCCAGTCGTGTTCGCCTCGCGCAGCATCTCCTGCAGGAGAAAGCCGAGGCGCTTGCCCACCGGTCCCGCCGACGAGGCGCCAAGTGTCTCCCGAAACGCGGCAACGTGCGACCGGAAGCGATCCAGCTCCTCACTCACGTCCAACCGATCGGCGAGCACCGCGATCTCCTGCGCCAGACGCGCGTCGTCGACCGCGATTCCATTGGTCAGCTCCTGCACCGAGCGGCGCAGCCGGTCGCGCTCACTCACCAGCCGTTCGGGCGCGCGCTGGCCGATTCGCTCCAGGCGACGCTCGATCTCGGTCAACCGCTCGTCGAGCACGGTAGCGAGCCTGCCACCTTCCGCATCGCGCATCGCCGTGAGCGCGGCCAGCGCGCGGTTCACAATCTCCGTCAGCTGCTCGGGCGATCCGGTGTCCGCATCGCCGCCGTCGCTGGAGAGCACGTCGGGCATGCGCAGCACCGTGGCGACATCGAGCGGACCGTCGAGCGCATACCGCTCCTGGAGCGCTTTGAGCGCGCGCACGCTCGCCGCGAACCGCGACTCGTCGATCGACAGCTCCGCGCCGACCTGACGCTCCACACGCGCCGTGAGCGTGACGTGCCCTCGCCCCACCTGACGCCGCAGCGTTTCCCTGATCTCCCCTTCCCACTTCGCCAGGGCGGACGGGAGCTTGATGCTCGGAGTGAAGAACCGATGGTTGACGGTGCGAACCTCCACCGTCACCTGCGCCGATCCAACCTGCCCCGCGGCGGCGCCGAAGCCCGTCATGCTTCGTATCATGGGTAATCTTGTAAGTTATGACGGGACAACGACCTTGTCAATTCCAGAACTGCCAGCGCACGCCGTAGAGCGTGAGTCGGCGCGGCGGCACGAAACCCGGCACGTAGTCGAACGCCGAGGGTCGCGGAACCAGACGCTGCTGCCAGAAGATCACCGCGTCCTGGATTCGGATCTCGAGCCGCGTCGTGATCGTGTGCGAAAAGCTCGTCGCGTCGAACGCGGGCTCCGGCGGATCACCGGCGGCAAGGGTCGGAAAGATCGTGAAGCTGCGATACTCGTGGACGAACGACGCGAGGAATCCGAAGTTTCCGCTGGGGAATCGCCCGAGCCAGTTCGTGCGCACGAACAGCTCCGAGCGAGTCTGCGTGCGCGGGCGGTACGGACCGGCTTCGTCCCACTGGAGGGCGTATACGTCGGCGTGGATCGCGCGCCACACGCGGCCTCTGGCGAAGAGGTACCCGCCCGTCGCGCCATCGTCGCGCGCCGGCTCGAAGGAGGGGTTGTAGACGCGCAGCGGTGGAACCGTGACCGCGTCGCGGCGGATCCCACCACCCCCGAGCCAGAGGTCCCACAGCCGCACGCCAACTTCCCCGCGCGTCGTCATGACCTCTTCGTCCCCGAACGGCGTTCCACCGTGGCGTCGCGATCCCGCACCGGTGAGTGCGAGCCAGGGGAGCGGTGTCAGGCGGAGCTGCGCCTCCTCGCTGGAGGTGAGCGAGTCTCCGCCGCGCTCGGCGTAGAGCGACACGCCGAGTATCCCGCGCTCGAAGGTCGCCCGTGCCGAGACATCAGCCTCGCGTCGAATGTCGCCGGAGTGGACACGAGCGGTGGCGCTCAGGCGCAGTGCGCCGCGCGTGAATCCGCCCGCGGCAAGGTACTGCGTGTGCGTGCGCGAGGTGTCGGCTTCATCCGAACCGGCGATCGGCGCCGACTCCTCGTCGAACGACTGACTTGCCGCGATGAGCTGCGCCCACGGCCCATCGTCCACGTTTCCGTACCCCGCGCGCACGTACGAGTCCAACCGAACCGCGCGCAGGGCGGGAATGGATCCGTCGCCCAGTCGCTGGTTCTGCAGGTCGCGTGTCCGCCGTGAGCGCACCGCGAACGCATCCAGGCTCCACGGTCCGCGCGCCCACCCCACGCGCCCGAGCAGTGAGAGCTGATCGCCGCCACCGGTGAACTCGTTGCCCGTCGTACCGAACTGCTGGCCCGCCAGCTGGAGGGCACCGCCGTTGAAGAACCGTTTGCCGAAGTAGCCACGGTACAGGTTCGTGTCGACGTCTCCCGTCACGACATCCGTGCGCGTCGAGGTGGTCGTCCGGTCGACGTGCCAGCTGCGCAGATACACGCGCAGCTCGTCGGCGCCACGCTCGACGGCTACCTCCTCGAGTGCCCAGAGTGGTACCTCGGTGAGGTCGAGCAGGCTCTCGGTTCGCGGATCGAGGGAGACGAACTCGAGTCCATCCAGGTACACACGGACCCGCGCCGCGCTGCCGAGGTAGGCGCCAGAGTGCGGTGATGCGATCCAGCTCGACCGGAACCAGGTGAGGCCGGGAATCCGCTCCAGCAGGCCGAGCACGTTCACCGCGCCGGAGGCGAAGAGCATCTGACGGTCCCAGCGGTATCCTTCTCCGATCTCCAGCAGCGGCGGAGACTCGTTTCGGGCGATGGGCGCTTGGATGGTGTCGGAGCGTACGGTGTCCGCGCGCAGCGCCGCCGTGTCACGTCGCGCCGTCGTGTCGCGTACGACCTGCGCCTCAGCCGATCGGTGCACGGCGAGCGCGACGAGCAGCGCGAGCCCACCTCGCCAGCGCATCGACCGCTCGACGCTCAACCCGCTCGTGCGCGGACGAACTCGACGAACATCCCCACCGGGATGCCGGTCGGTCCTTTCGGGATGTAGCCCAGGTCCGACTCGGAGTACGCCGTTCCGGCGATGTCCAGGTGTACCCAGGGATACGACTCGGTGAACTCCTTGAGGAACATCGCCGCGCTGATCGCGCCGGCGGGCCGTCCGCCGGAATTCTTCATGTCGGCCACATCGGACTTGATGAGATCCTTGTAGTCGTCCCACAAGGGCATCGGCCAGCCGAGCTCGCCCGAACGCTTTCCGGCCTCGAGCACCTCGTTGACGAGCCCTTCGTCGCTGCCGAATACACCTGTGGCCGAGTGGCCGAGCGCGATCACGCAGGCGCCGGTGAGCGTGGCAGCGTCGATGACCACGGCCGGATCGAAGCGGCGCGCGTACGACAGCACGTCCGCCAGCACCAGGCGCCCTTCGGCGTCGGTATTGATGATCTCGATGTACTTGCCGAGGTGGCTCCGCACGACGTCGCCGGGCTTCACCGCAGTGCCCGATGGCATGTTGGTCGTGCTGCCCACCAGCCCGACGACGTTGATGGGAAGCGCGAGACGGGCGATCGCCTCCATGGCACCGAGGACGCCTGCCGCGCCGCACATGTCGAACTTCATCATCTCCATCCCCTGGGCGGGCTTGATGGAGATTCCGCCGGTGTCGAAGCAAAGCCCCTTCCCGACCAGTACCACCGGCTTGTTGTCCGCGCCCCCGCCACGATACTGGAGCGCGATGAGCTTTGGGTCCTGCGGCGTACCCTGCGCCACGCAGAGCAGCGAGCCCATCCCCTCCGCCTCCATCTCGGTGCGGCCGAGCACCGTGATCTCGAGCTTGTGGCGCCCGGCGATGTCACGCGCCACCTCCGCCAGGTGGTCGGGTGTGCACAGATTACCGGGCATCATCGCCAGCCGCCGGGCGAGGTTGATGCCTTCGCCGATCGCCGCCCCCCGTGTCGCGCCGTCACTCGCGGCCCGATCCTCGGCGCCGAGGATGAGCGCTTCGTCGACCGGTGGCTTCCGATCCTCTTCAGGTGGTGGCGTCTTGAGATCGACGTACTCCCACGCGCCCAGCTGCAGGCCGACGGCGGCACTCTCGGCGCTGGCGGCGGTACCTTCCCCGTCCCACCACGCGACGCTGCGAGCGCCCATCTGTCGTGCGTGTCGTGCGCCTATGGATGCCGCGCGGCGGATGGCGCCGCCCAGCTCATCCGCCGACCCGAGGCCGACGAGGAGAATGCGCTGCGGACCGGAGGTCCCGCCGGAGAGATGCAGGGTCTCGTCGCGCACGCCACGGAAGTCGCGGCGCGAGATGGCGCGGCCGAGCGCGCCGCCCAACGAGTCGTCCAGCCGGCGCAGCCCATCGGGGAGCGAACCGTTCTTGCGGAGCGCGAGCACCAGGAGCGCGGCATCGATGGATGACGGATCATCACGACGCACCGAGATTCGTAACGGCATGTCAGCTCAGGGTGGATGAGCGCACCGGTGCCCCCGGCAGATTGCCATCGGTGAAACGGCTAGCCCCTCTCACGCCCGCATCCCGGCGATGATGCCGTCGGCGAACGCCGAGGTAGACACCTCGGTGGCTCCAGGCATCTGCCTCGCGAGGTCGTAGGTCACGCGCTTCGACTTGATCGCGTTCTCGATGCCGGTGACGATGAGCTTGCCGGCCTCATCCCAGCCCATGTAGTCGAACATCATCACGCCGGAGAGGATGACGCTGCACGGATTGATCTTGTCGAGGTTCGCGTACTTGGGCGCGGTACCGTGCGTCGCCTCGAACACGGCCACGCCATCGCCCACGTTTCCGCCGGGCGCCATTCCCAGCCCGCCCACCTGTGCAGCCACGGCATCCGACAGGTAATCGCCATTCAGGTTGGTCGTGGCGAGCACGGAGAACTCGTCAGGCCTGAGCAGCACATTCTGGAACATTGCGTCGGCGATGCGGTCCTTGATCACCACCGCATCGGCGCGCGCCTTCGATCCCGCTTTGCCCAGGTCGGACTCGGCAACGGTGCTGTCGGCGAACTTGTCGCGCGCCACCTCGTAGCCCCAATCGCGGAACGCCCCCTCGGTGAACTTCATGATGTTCCCCTTGTGGACCAGCGTCACCGAGGTCCGGCAGTGCTTGATCGCGTGGCGAATGGCCATTTCGACCAGGCGCTTCGACCCGAACTCGGAGATGGGCTTGATGCCGATGGCCGAGTGCTCGCGGATGTCGGCGCCGAGCTCCTTGTGCAGGAAGTCGCGTAGCTTGGCCGCTTCGGGAGTGCGCGCCTTCCACTCGATTCCCGCGTACACGTCCTCGGTATTCTCGCGGAAGATCACGATGTCGACTTTCTCCGGGGCCTTCACCGGCGCGCCGACACCCTCGAAGTACCGCACCGGACGGATGCAGGCGTACAGATCGAGAACCTGGCGGAGCGTGACGTTGAGCGAGCGAATGCCGCCACCCACCGGCGTGGTGAGGGGACCCTTGATCGACACGCGGAACTCCTGGAGCGCGTCGACGGTCTCCTGCGGCAGCCACTCGCTGTACGCCTTGAACGCCTTCTCCCCGGCGAACACTTCCATCCAGGCGATGTGGCGGCCCTGATAGGCCCGCTCCACGGCGGCGTCGAACACGCGGTTGGAGGCGCGCCAGATATCGGGTCCCGTCCCGTCACCTTCGATGAACGGAACGATCGGATTGTCGGGCACGCGAAGGGTGCCACGCTCGAACGTGATGCGGTCGCCATCCTTCGGCACGCGCGCGTGTTGGTACGTCGCCATCAGCTATGCTCCATGCGGGCAGCTACCCGGGCCCGCCTCCTGACACGGTCATGAATGCGCGCGATTTCAGGTGCGGCGGTCGATCGGCACCACCGTGAGGCCGCGCGGTCCCACGTAGTCGGCGCGTGGGCGGATGAGGCGATTATTCGCGTACTGCTCGAGCACGTGCGCGGTCCATCCGGAGATGCGGCTGATCGCGAACAATGGTGTGAACAGATCGGTGGGGATGCCCATCACGTGATACGCCGATCCCGAGTAAAAGTCGACATTGGCGTAGAGGCCCTTCTCCGCTTTCACCACCTCTTCGACCTCCCGTGCGAGCCCGAACCACTCCGGCGCGCCGTAACGCTCGCCAAGCTCCTTGGAGAGTCTCCGCAGGTGCGTTGCCCGTGGATCCTCGGTGCGGTACACGCGGTGCCCGAACCCCATGATCTTCCGTCGGGCGGTGAGCGCGTTGCGGACGAACGAGCGGGCGTCGCCACCGGACTGCCGGATCTCGCGGAGCATGGCCATCACGGCGGCGTTGGCACCGCCATGCAGCGGCCCCGACAGCGTGGCGATCGCGGAGACCACACATGCGTACAAGTCGGCGAGCGTGGCGGCGGCGACGCGCGCGGCGAAGGTAGACGCGTTGATCTCGTGATCGGCGTGGAGGACGAGCGCGATGTCCATCGCGCGAGAGGCTGCGTCGTCGGGACGCTTGCCGGTCATCATGTAATACGCGTTCGCCGCGAGTGAGAGCGTGGGGTCGGCGGTGACCGGCTCCTCGCCTTCGCGCATGCGCGCCCAGGCGCCGACGATGGCGGGCACGGCCGCCGTGAGCCGCTCGGCGCGCCGCAAGTTCACGTCGCGATCGTCGACCTTCTGGTCGCGCTGATGATCGTCGAACGCCAGCTGCGAGATCGCGCTGCGCAGCACGTCCATCGGCTCCGCGCTGCGCGGGAAGGTGCGCATGGAGTCGAGGAGCGACTTCGGCAGCGCGTAGTGGCGCGCGATCGCCCGCCCGAGCGCGGTCAGCTCATCGCGCGTGGGCAGTCGACCGTACCAGAGCAGAAACACCACCTCCTCGAAGGTGGTATGCTGCACCAGGTCGTGGATGTCGTAACCCCGATAGAGGAGCTGGCCGGTCGTCCCGTTGACGTCGGAGACCTCGGACGTGCCGATGACCACGTCTTCGAGTCCGGCGGTGCTTTTGAGTGGAGCCGTTGATGCCATCGCCCGAATGTGCATGCGAGGCCGCGCGTCGATGTCAGCGCGGCGGGGAGCCATGTGAAAGTACGGGAACCGGGAATCTTACGGGTGAGGATGTGGGGCTGCAAGCCGGTCTAGACGCGTGATTTGCGAGCCCACGCAGGAGATGCGACGCGGAGCGGGACAAAGCGGCAGCCGGCAATACCCGGGACGAGACTCGAACTCGTAAGGCCGCGAGGCCGGGGGATTTTGAGTCCCCTGCGTCTACCAATTCCGCCACCCGGGCGCAACTACCGAAATCTAGTCCGTTCCCCGAACCTCCTCAACGCGCAGGTCGAGAGCCATCACGTCACGCGGCAGAGCTCCTCTCGCAAAGCGCCGGGGCTAACCACAAAGACGCAGCTCACAGAGGATACACAGAGCAGACCATTGATGGTGTCCATTAACAGTGGTCCTCTGTGAATCCTCCGTGTCCTCCGTTCCTCTGTGGTTGGCCGGGGCTCGTTGCGAGATGAACTAGAAGCCCGGGGCGCGCGGACGGCGTCCACCTGGCCGGCGTTGCTGCTGGCGTTGACGGCGCATCTCCTCGATCCGGCGGCGGAGCTGTTCCTGCACCGCGGCGTATTGCGCGCGCTGCATCGGCGTGAGGAATTCCGCCAGCTCGCGCTGCTCGCGCTCCACGATGTCGATCCGCTGGCGCTGGATGCGGATCATGCGGTCGAGCAGCTCGCTCACACGCTGTTGGTTGGCTCGCTCGCCGGCGAGCATCTCCTCGCGGAGCGCGATGCGCACATCCCGCTCCTGCTGCACGAGCAGCCGGCGCTGCTCCTCGTGACGCTGATTGACCTCGCCGAGCCGGCGCAGCTGGTCGTCGGTGAGGTCGAGCCGGTTCTTGAGCGTCTGAGCGAGCTGCCGGCGAAAGCGCTCCTCGAGCTGCGCGCGCCGCTCCGGCTGCTCGAGCGGCTGCTGCGCCCCTGCGGGCACCGTCACGCCAAGCGCGCAGAGCACCGCGAGCATCCACGCGCCACGCGCCACGCGCCATCCGCCACGCGCGATCACAGCCCGTCCTCCATGTCGAGCAGCACCGGCTGTGGCTCCACGTCGGTGATCGCATCGACACCCTCGAGATCGCCGATCAGCGCCTCGAGATCGGCCAGCGCAAGATCACCAACGCCGCCGCCGAACACGATTCCGTCGGTGGCGGCGAGTCGCGGCGCCTCCGTCTGGCGCGGGGTGCGCCCTTCGACCGCCGACGCTCGCCCGGGCTGCACGGCCGGAGTCGCGAGCGAATCTACGGGCCGCGAGTCGGAGATGACAGCAGTCCGAGCCGGCCTCGTCTCGTCCTGCGCGCGATTCCACAGCAGTAGACCGGTGGCTCCCCCCAGCACGAGCGCGATGCCGGCGGCGAGTCGCGTCCACGTGGCCAGCATCGGCCTGGCGCGCGAGGCGATCGGCACCACCGGCGCACCGGACGTCCGCGACGCCTGCACCGCAGCCGCGATGCGCGCGACGTCAACCGCCGGTGTACGAGCGAGCACTCCGCGGAGGTCGCGAAGCAGCTCCACCTCGCGCGCGCAATTGGCGCACGTGGTCACGTGCTGCTCCACCTCCGCGCGCGTCCGCGGGTCCAGCCGGTCGTTCACCAGATCCGGCAGGACGTCACGGATGTCGCCGCGCGAGCAGTCATTCATCGAGACACTCCTTGAGGGCACGCATGGCGTTGTGATAATGCACGCGAGCCGCCCCCTCGCTGGTATCGAGCACCGCCGCAATCTCCCTGTACGACATCCCCTCCGCTACACGCAACGTGAACACCCCGCGCTGCATTGGTGAAAGTGTCGTCACCGCCTGGCGCAGCCGTTCCGCGGTCTCCGTCGCGACCGTCCGGTCGAGCGCGTCCATCTCGGTGATGGCGTGCTGCTCCTCGATCTCCACCTCGTTCCGCCGCCACCGCGCGCTGCGCTGGCGATCCCGACACAGGTTGCGCGCGATGGTGAAGAGCCAGGTCCGGACCGAGCTCTCGGCGCGAAATCCATCGAGCGACGCGAACGCGCGGACGAACGTGTCCTGCACCACCTCTTCGAGGTCTACTCCCCCTCCCAGACCAAGACTCGACAGGAAGCGCGCCACCGCCGGCGCGTGTCGCTCGACGAGCAGCGTCGCCGCCCGCTCGTCTCCACCTCGCCAGCGACGGATCAGCTCGCTGTCTCCTGGTTCGACGTCCGTCAGTCTGGCCTCGGTCATGCCGACACTGGATAGACGTGATGCAGGGTCCCACCGTTAAGGCATGGGCCGAGCACATCCCGGCGCCCGGCCGCGCGCCGATCCCGATGGTCCTCACTGACCAGGACGCACCAGGGGAGTGCGAGAGGTCGCTTGACCTCCTGTCCCCGATCGGGTAGGTTCACCCTGAACGATCGTTCGAAGACGCCCAGGGGTGCCCATGACCAGCGTTGCACACGATCAGAAGCTCGATTCCCTCCTCGCGGTGGCCGCCCGGGTGTTCGCCGAGCGAGGATACGACTCCACCAGCATGCGCGATCTCGCTCGGGCATCAGGAGTTTCGCTGGCCGGCCTCTACTACTACGTACAGAGCAAGGAAGAGCTCCTCTTCCTCATTCAGAGCCGAAACTTCGAGGCGGTCCTCGAGGGCATGCGCGACCGATTGGCCGACGCCACCGACCCCCTCGAGAAGCTCATCCGGTTCATCGACAATCATCTCGACTACTTCGCCTCGCACATGGCGGAGATGAAGGTCCTCTCGCATGAAGCCGGCGCGCTCACGGGCGATTACCTGACCCAGGTGAACACCACCAAGCGCGAGTATACCCGCGCCCTGATGGACATCCTGGCCGATGTGGAGCGGACGCACGGACCGGCTCACGTGAACCGTCGCGTGGCCGCGTACTCGCTGTTCGGCATGATGAACTGGATCTACAACTGGTACGACCCGTTCGGCGACGTGGCCGTCCAGGCGCTGAGCCAGAGCGTGTGCCGGCTCTTCCTCGGCGGCTACATCGGCTTGCCCGTTTCCGAATCCGCCCTGCCGCGCACGACGGCCGGCTGAGACAGACCGCCGCGTCCACGGCGATCGGCGCGGCTCACCATATCCCACACTACCAGAGGCATCTGATGGCAACCGCAACACTCACCGAGAGAGACACCGCAACGCTCGTCACGTACCGCAAGGAAGGCAACATCGCGGTCCTCGAGCTGAACGACCCGCCGGCAAACACATACACCCACGAGATGATGCGGCAGCTCGATGACTGCATCATCCGCGCGCGGTTCGACAACGACGTGCAGGTGATGGTGTTGCGCGGTGCCGGCAACAAGTTCTTCAGCGCCGGGGCCAACATCAAAATGCTGAACGAGGTGGACCCCACCTTCAAGTATTACTTCTGCCTGCACGCCAACGAGACGCTGAGCCGTTTGGAGCAGACGCCGAAGCTGGTGATTGCCGCGCTCAACGGGCACTGCGTGGGCGGCGGTCTCGAGATCGCGATGGCCGCCGACATTCGCATCGCCAAGCAGGATGCCGGCAAGATCGGCCTCCCCGAGGTGAATCTGGGCGTGCTTCCCGGGACCGGTGGCACGCAGCGGCTCGCTCGGCTCGTCGGAAAGGCGAAAGCCATCGAGCTCATGGTGACCGGTCGCACCTTCTCGTTCGAGGAGGCACAGTCGCTCGGCATCGTGAACGAGGTGTTCGGTAAGGACGAGTGGTGGGAGAATGTGCTGCTGTACGCGCAGCAGTTCTGCCTGCCGAACAAGGCCGGGATGGCCGTGGGTCACATCAAGCGGTCCGTGCAGTCTGGGGCCGAGATCCCGCTGGAGTACGGCCTGGCGCTGGAGCGCGAGCTGCAGAACCTGCTTTTCAAGAGCAGCGATGCGAAGGAAGGGCTGGCGGCGTACGTCGACAAGCGGCAGCCGGCGTTCAAGGGGAGGTGATCGTGAGCGCTCCGGCGGTCACCGAGCGGTTCCCCACCCAGCTCGTCATCAATGGCGAGCGCGTGGACGCGTCGTCAGGGCAGACGTTCTCCGTCGTCAACCCGGCGACGGAGGAGGTCGTGGCCGAGGTCGCCTCGGCCACGAGTGAGGACACCGACCGCGCCGTGCGCTCGGCGCGGCGCGCGTTCGAGTCCGACCAGTGGCAGACCACGTCCGCCCGCCGGCGCGGTGAGATGCTCTATCGCCTGGGTGAGCTGATCCTGGAGCACAAGGATGAGCTGACGAGGCTCGAGACGCTGAACAACGGCAAACCGCTGTTCGAGTCGGCGATCGACCTCAAGCTCACCGTCGACACCTTCAAGTACTACGGCGGGTGGGCCGACAAGATCCACGGGGAGACGATCCCCATCGACGGCCCCTACTTCAACTACACCTTGCGCGAGCCGCTGGGCGTGGTGGGTGCCATCGTGCCGTGGAACTTCCCGATGTCGCTCGCCGCATGGAAGGTGGCACCGGCGATTGCCTGCGGGAACACGGTGGTGCTCAAGCCAGCCGAGCAAACGCCCTTCACCATGCTCCGCATCGCGGAGCTGGCGCTGGAGGCGGGACTGCCCCCCGGCGTGTTCAACTGCATCGCCGGCAAAGGTAGCGTCGCCGGCACCGCGCTGGTGAAGCATCCGGAGGTGGACAAGATCGCGTTCACCGGATCAACGGAAGTCGGGCAGCAGATCATGCGCGACGCCGCGGCGACGGTGAAGAAGATCTCGCTCGAGCTCGGCGGCAAGTCGCCGAACATCGTGTTTGCCGACGCCGATCTCGACCTCGCCGCGCGCGGCGCGCTCACCGGGATCTTCTACGGCAAGGGCGAGGTATGCGCCGCCGGCTCGCGCCTGCTCGTCGAGGAATCGGTGCGCGACGAGCTCCAGGCGAAGATGTTGGAGCGCGCCAAGAAGATGGTCGCCGGCGATCCGCTCAACCCCAAAACGCGCCTCGGCGCGATCGTCTCCAAGCAGCAGATGGAGCGGGTGTTGTCGTACATCGAGAAGGGCAAGCAAGAAGGTGCGCGCCTGCTGATCGGCGGCGAGCGCACCACCATCGATGGCAGGGGCTACTTCGTGCTGCCGACCATCTTCGGTGACGTGGCGCCGGAGATGACCATTGCGCGGGAGGAGATCTTCGGGCCCGTGCTGGCGACGCTGACCTTCCGCGGTGGCGTCGAGGACGCGGCGCAGCTGGCGAACGCGACGATCTACGGACTCGCCGCCGGCATCTGGACGCGCGACATCAAGAAGGCGCTCAAGACGGCGCGCGCGATCAAGGCCGGCACGGTGTGGATCAACACCTACAACATGTACGACGCGGCGTCGCCGTTCGGCGGGTTCAAGCAGTCGGGCTTCGGCCGCGATCTCGGCGTGCACGCGCTCGAGGGATACACGCAGGTGAAGTCGGTGTGGGTGGACCTGTCGTGAAGGACGCGGTGCTGGTGGATGCCGTCCGCACCCCCATCGGCCGGCATGGCGGCGCGCTGTCGCGCATCCGCCCTGACGATCTGGCGGCGATCGCCATCCGCGCGCTCGTCGATCGAACGGGCGTCGATCCGTCGACGGTCGACGACGTGATCCTCGGTTGTGCCAACCAGGCCGGCGAGGACAATCGCAACGTCGCGCGCATGGCACTCCTGCTCGCGGGCCTTCCGGTGGAGGTGCCGGGCCAGACGGTCAATCGTCTGTGCGGCTCGGGCCTGCAGGCGGTGGCCAGCGCGGCGCAGGCGATTCGCGCCGGTGAGGGCGAGTGCTTCATCGCCGGCGGCGTGGAGAGCATGTCGCGCGCGCCGTGGATCATGCTCAAGCCCGAAGAAGGGTTCCCCCGCGTGCCGCCGCCGGTGGCCGACAGCACCGTCGGTTGGCGGTTCACCAACCCTCGCATGCCTGCCGAGTGGACCATCTCGCTGGGCGAGACAGCGGAGGAAGTGGCGAAGCGCTACGGCATCACGCGCGAGGAGCAGGACGCGTTCGCGTACGAGAGTCAACGGCGCACGGCGTGCGCGGTGGCGGCCGACCGCTTCCGCGATGAGATCGTCCCGGTGCGCATCGCCGACAGGCGCGGCAAGGAGACGGTCGTCGATCGCGATGAGCATCCCCGACCCGACACCACCATCGAGACCCTGCGCGGCATGCGTCCCGCCTTCGTCAAGGACACGGGGACCGTGACGGCGGGATCCTCGAGCGGCATCAACGACGGCGCGAGCGCCACCCTCGTCATGTCGAGCGAGGCCGCTCAGGCGGCCGGACTGCGGCCGATGGCCCGCGTGATCACCACGGCCGTTGCCGGCGTGGCCCCGAACGTCATGGGGATCGGTCCCGTGCCGGCGGCGCGGAAGGCGCTGCGGCGGGCCGGACTCACCACGGCCGACATCGATCTGGTCGAGCTGAACGAGGCGTTCGCCGCGCAGGCCATCGCCTGCATCCGTGACCTCGGGGTCGATCCGGCGCGCGTGAACGTGAGCGGCGGTGCGATCGCCCTCGGTCACCCACTGGGTGCCTCCGGCTCGCGCATCGTCACCACACTCGTGCACGAGCTGCGGCGTCGCGGCGGCCGCTACGGGCTGGCCACGATGTGCATCGGCGTCGGCCAGGGCATCGCCACCATCGTGGAGAGCATGGGATCATGAGCTACGAGCACATACTGCTCTCGCGCGCCGACGGCATCGGAACGCTGACGCTCAACCGTCCGGACAAGCTGAACGCGTTTGCCGGGACGATGCGCACCGAGATCGCCGAAGCGCTCGAGGAGCTGGAACGCGACGAGGCCGTGCGCGTGATCGTGATCACCGGTGCCGGTCGCGGCTTCTGCGCCGGTGCCGATGTCGGCTACATGGCCGAGCTCGTCGAGCGGCACGACGTGGAGTCGATGGCGGCGCTCGTGGAGGCCGGCCGCCGGGTGGTCGGCATCATTCGGCGCTCGGCCAAGCCGGTCATCGGAAGCATCAATGGTGTCGCCGCCGGCGGCGGGGCGAATCTCGCGCTGGCCTGCGACATGCGCATCGCGAGCGAGCAGGCGAAGCTCGGGCAGACCTTCAATCGCATCGGCCTGCACCCCGACTGGGGGGCGACGTACTTCGTGCCGCGTCTCGTCGGTCCGGCGAAGGCGCTGGAGCTCTTCTGGCTGGCCGAGCTGATCGATGCCGGTGAGTGCTTGCGCCTCGGGCTGTTCAACCGCGTCGTGCCGCACGGCGCGCTCGAGCGTGAGACGCGCGAGGTCGCTACCGCGCTCGCCGCGAAGCCGGCGCTGTCGCTGTCGCTCGCCAAACGCGCCGTCTACCAGTCGATGGATCGGTCCCTGTCGGAGATGCTGGATTACGAGCTGGACGCGCAGCTCCGCTGCTTCGAGAGCAGCGACGCGGCGGAGGGGATTCGGGCGTTCATGGAGAAGCGCACCCCGACATTCGGTACACACGACCGTGCGGCCGGAGTCGCGCGGTAGCATTCGGGAGGATTGAGCAATGGCGTTGGCAAAGATCGGCAACTTCGACGACTGGATCGACCTCTTCAAGGTCTGGCAGGACGACATCGGGCTCCAGGCCAAGGAGCTGAAGGATTACCAGTTCGAGGTCAAGCTCGGCGACCTGGAGGTACCGGAGATCGAGTTCGGTCACTACAAGGGACAGCGGAAGTGGCCGACGGTGATGCACATCCCTGATCAGCGCATCCGCGATGCCCTGCAGAACCTCATTGTCTACCAGGGGGATACGGAATTCGCCTCCGTGGAGCAGCAGCGCAATCTGCTCGAGCGGGCGCCGAACAGCTCGGACCTGCTATCGATCTACCGCGTGATGGCCGAGGAGATGCGGCACGGGTGGCAGATGTCGTACCTGCTCATCGCGCACTTCGGCGACGAAGGAAAGCGCGAAGCGGAGAAGCTGCTGCAGCGCCGCGCCGACGAGCACGAGCGCCTGCTCGGGTCGTTCAACGAGAGCGTGGAGAACTGGCTCGACTTCTTCGCGTACACGCAGTTCATCGACCGCGACGGCAAGTACCAGCTGCAGATGCTCTCGACCTCGGGCTTCGCTCCCCTGTCGCGCTCCATGCGGCCAATGCTGAAGGAGGAGTCGTACCACCTGGGCACGGGAAACAACGGCCTGCTCCGCATCCTCAAGGCGGGCCGCATCCCGGTGCCCATCATGCAGCGGTACTTCAACAAGTGGGTGTCGACCGCCTTTGACCTCTTCGGCACCGACAACTCCTCGTCGGCACAGTGGGCATACGTGTGGGGACTCAAGGGGCGGTTCGATGAGCGCTCGAACCCGCAACCAGCCGAGGTCGCCCGTCTGAACGAGAGCGCGCGCGAGCTCTACCGGCAGGAGATCCAGGGACTGATCGACCGACTGAACCAGCACGTGCCGGCCGACCAGGAGCCGCTCATGGTTCCAAGTGAGAAATTCAACCGCAAGATCGGCATCTACAAGGGAAAGACTTTCACCGTCGACGGAGAGCCGATCGAGAGGGAGAAATACGCCGCGTACCTCGCCGGCGTGATGCCGACCGCGGAAGATCGCGCCGTCCTCGCCGACATCTTCAAGGAGAACGACTGGATCATTCCGAGGAAGGCGGGAGAGGTGAACTGAGAGAACGGGAACCACAAGGCTCCCGGTGACGAGAGTGACGAGAGTGACGAGAGTGACGAGAGTGACGAGAGTGACGAGAGTGACGAGAGTGACGAGAGTGACGAGAGTGGAGTGAGTGACAACGACTCGCGTGAGGGCACGAGGTTGGGTGATGGGCGCATCACCGCCTCATGCTCCTCACCCTGATCGCGGTCGCTCACTCCACTCACCTCACCACACCTCACGGACTGTCCTTGGCTCCGCTCCCTGCCCTCATTGCCCACCGTGGCGCCTCGCGCGAGTGCACCGAGAACACGTTGCCGGCGTTCGAGCGGGCGCTGGCGCGAGGCGCCGATGGGATCGAGCTCGACGTGCACGCGACGCGTGATGGCGTCGTCGTCGTGCATCATGATCCCACCCCTCAGCCTGCACCCAATGGCACCGCGCACGCCGTCCCCTTCGCCCAACTCGACCACGGCGCCGTTCGCGCGATGGCGCTCGCCGATGGCGAGCGCATCCCGTCGCTCTCCGAGGTGCTGGAGCTGGTCGGCGATAGCGCCGACCTGTTCGTAGAGATCAAGGGGCACGGTATCGAGCAGCAGGTCGTGCGCACCATCCGCGATGCGTCCGCGCCGGGCCGGTGCGCCATTCACAGCTTCGACCACCGCGCCGTACGCCGCGCGCGCGGCCTTGCGCCGGAGGTCCGCGGCGGGATACTCCTCTCGTCGTACCTGGTGGACACCGTGACCGCGCTGCGCAGTGCGAGGGCGACTGACCTCTGGCAATGGTGGGAGCACATCGACCAGCCGCTCGTTGACGAGATTCACTCGGCCGGCGGGCGGGTGATCGCCTGGACGGTGAACGACCCTGGTGTGGCGCGGTCTCTGGCGTCGATGGGCGTGGACGGTCTCTGCACCGACGATGTTCGACTGCTGAGCGGCGCCCTCGCCCATACCACCGCATGACGACTGTCGACCGGGTGGCGGTGATCGGCGCCGGCACCATGGGCCACGGCATCGCCTACGTAGCGCTCGCGTCGGGCCGTCGCGTCGCGCTGGTCGATGCCGACGCCGGCACGCTGAGCGCCGGCGTCGCGCGCATTCGCGCCTCGTTCGACAAGGGGATCGAGCGCGGGAAGGTCACTGGCGAGCAGCGAGACGGTGCCCTCGCGCGGCTGGAGACACCGGACGAGCTGGGCGTGGCAGTGCGCGACGCGGACCTCGTGGTCGAAGCGGTTCCGGAACGATTGGAGCTCAAGCGGCAGATCTTCACCGCCATCGAGCGGCACGCGAGTCGAGCCGCGATCCTCGCCAGCAACACGTCGTCGCTGTCGATTACCGCCATCGCCGAGGCCCTCGAGCAGCCGGAGCGCGTCATCGGGATGCACTTCTTCAATCCCGTTCCCGTCATGCGCCTCGTCGAGCTGGTTCGGGGAGTGGCCACGTCGGACGAGATCGTGGAGCGCTGCCGGGAGTTTGCGCGCTCACTGGGGAAGACGCCCATCGTCGTACGTGATTCACCGGGATTCGCCACCAGCCGGTTGGGTGTCGTGCTCGGCCTGGAGGCGATCCGGATGCTCGAGCAGGGCGTGGCCAGCGCGGAGGACATCGACAGCGCCATGGAGCTCGGCTACAACCACCCGATGGGCCCACTGAAGCTGACCGATGTCGTCGGGCTCGACGTGCGGCTCGCGATCGCCGAGCACCTGCACAGCACGCTGCGGGACGACACCTACCGGCCACCGGCGCTGCTGCGCTCGCTGGTCAGCGAAGGAAAGCTCGGCAAGAAGACGGGACAGGGTTTCTATCGTTGGGAGAGCGAGCGATGACGGAATCGCAGGTACTGCTATCGGAGACGCGCGGACACGTCGCGTTGATTACCCTGAACCGGCCGGACAAGCGGAACGCTCTCAACGGACAGCTGCGTGCCGCCTTCCTCGGCGCGATCGACGAGATGGCGCGGGATGCACACGTGCGCGCCATCGTCGTCACCGGTGCCGGTGACAAGGCATTCGTGGCCGGCGCCGACATCGCCGAGTTCGACGGGCGCTCGCCGGTCGACCAGTACCGCGTGATGAAGCTGCCCACCATCTTCGATGCCGTGGAGCGCTGCTCGAAGCCCGTGCTCGCGGCGATCAACGGATTCTGTCTTGGCGGCGGCATGGAGCTGGCCCTCGCGTGCGACATCCGCATCGCGTCCTCGGCGGCGAAGTTCGGTCAGCCGGAGGTCAACCTCGGGATCATACCGGGCGGTGGCGGCACGCAGCGCCTGCCGCGCATCATCGGTCTCGGTGCGGCGCTTCGCCTCATCCTGAGTGGCGACATGATCGACGCGGCCGAAGCGCTGCGGCTGCGTCTCATCGAGGAGGTCGTGCCGCCCGAGGAGCTCCTGCCACGCACGATGGCGCTCGCCGAAACAATCGCCTCGAAGAGCCCGGTGGCGGTGGCGGCGGCAAAGGAGGCCACGCGCGCCGCGCTCAGCCTGTCACTGCCCGAGGGACTGAAGCTGGAGACGGCGCTGTTTCAGCTCTGCTTCGCGAGCGAGGACAAGGCGGAAGGCGTGCGCGCCTTCCTGGAGAAGCGGCCGGCGACCTTTCCCGGCCGGTGAGCGACTCCCGGGAGCGCGGCACGCCCCCCGACTCGCCACCGAGCGAGTCGCTGGCCGGCCTCCGCATCAGCGACATCCACATTCACATCCAGCCATGGCGGCAGCTCAAGCCGCACGTGGCGGAAGTGATGCGGCGCGGCAAGGAGGAGCACTGGGACTTCCTCCTCTCGCTCATGGACGACCCGTCGGTCCTCCTGCGCATCATGGACGACGAGGGCATCGAGCGTGTCGGGCTGGTCAATTACCCGAGTCCCACCATCATGGGATTCGATGACTCCACCAACGACTTTGCCGTCGCGTACGCCCAGGCCGACACACGACGGCTCATTCCGTACGGTGGAGTGGATCCGCTCACCAACCGCGATCCGGCGGCAGCGGTTCGTCACCTCGTGTCGTTAGGCATCCGGGTCCTCAAGCTTCACCCCAACCATCATGCGGTCGCCGCCAACGCGTACACGCAGGGGCTCGATGCCTTGGCGGCCATCTATCGCACATGCGAGTCCGAGGGGCTCCCGGTCATGGTGCATACCGGCACCAGTATCTTCCCGGGCGCGCGCAGCAAGTACGGGAATCCGCTCGAGCTGGATGACGTCGCGATCGACTTCCCCGACCTCCAGGTCATCATGGCTCACGGCGGTAGGCCGCTGTACATGGCCGAGGCGTTCTTCATCCTGCGCCGTCATTCGCGCATGTGGCTCGATCTCTCGGGGATTCCGCCGAAGAGTCTGCTCCAGTACTTCCCACGGCTGGCCGAGCTCGAGGCGCAGCTCCTGTGGGGAACCGACTGGCCCAGCCCCGGTGTCGCGAGCATGCGCAACAACGTCGACCAGTTTCTCGCGCTTCCACTTCCCGCGAGCGTCAAGCGAGCGGCAGTCGAGACCAACCCATGGAAGGTGCTCCCCACGTGACAGCCACCCGGCAGCACTCCCGAACGCCACGCCTCCACGCGCGCGTGGCGATGCTCACCGTCGCCCTGCTCGGCGCGGCGTGCGCTCCGCAACGCGGGACGCAGGCGCCGACGCCCGACCGCGCCACCGCCGACAGCGTGCAGCAGAAAGACTCCCTGCTGGGCGCCCTATCGGCACCGCATGCGGACCCGTTCCCGAGCACGTACCGGCCGTTTCCGTCGCCGGTGACGCTCATCCGCAACGCCACGATCATGACCGCCACCGGGCCGCGCATCGTCGGCGGCTCGATCCTGCTGCGCGACGGCAAGATCGCCGAGGTCGGGGCGACCGTCACCGCGCCCGCCGACGCGGTGGTGATCGATGGGAGCGGGAAGTTCGTGACGCCGGGGCTCATCGACAACCACTCGCACCTTGGCGTGTACTCGGCGCCGGGCGTCGATGCGCACTCCGACGGCAACGAGGCCACGAACCCGTCGACGCCACAAGTGTGGGCCGAGCATTCCGTGTGGCCGCAAGATCCGCAGTTCCCGCGCAACCTTGCCGGCGGCGTCACTGCGCTGCAGGTGCTGCCGGGCTCGGCCAACCTGTTCGGCGGACGTGGCGTCGTGCTGAAGGTCGTGCCATCGCGGACCGTCCAAGGGATGAAATTCCCCGGTGCACGCTACGGACTGAAGATGGCCTGCGGCGAGAACCCCAAGCGGGTGTACGCGCAGCGCGGTCCCTCCACGCGCATGGGCAACGTTGCCGGCTACCGGGCGCAGTGGATCCAGGCCGAACAGTACCGTCGCAAGTGGGACAAGTGGCTCGGCGATCGCGAGGGTGACCCGCCGCAGCGCGATCTCGCGATGGAGACGCTCGCCGAAGTGCTGCGCGGGAACATCCTCGTGCACAACCACTGCTACCGCGCCGACGAGATGGCGCAGATGATGGACATCGCGTCCGAATTCGGATACCAAATCCGCTCGTTCCATCACGGCGTGGAGGCCTACAAGGTGGCCGATCTGCTCGCGCAGCGCGGCATCGCCGCGTCGCTGTGGGCCGACTGGGGTGGCTTCAAGATGGAGGCCGCCGACGGCATCAAGGCGAATCTGCCGCTCGTGCACGTCGCCGGAGCGCGCGCCATCGTGCACAGCGACGATCCGTCGGGATCGCAGCGGCTCAACCAGGAGGCGGCGAAGGCACTGGCTGCGGGTCGCGCCATCGGGTTGAACATCACCGAGGACGACGCGCTCGCCTGGATCACGATCAATCCCGCCTGGTCGCTCGGCCTGGACGACCGGATCGGCTCCCTCGCCCCAGGCAAGAACGCCGATGTCGTCCTCTGGTCTGGCAACCCATTCAGTGTGTACGCGCGCGCCGAAAAAGTCTGGGTGGATGGTGCCCTGCTCTTCGACCGGAGTGACGCAAGCGAGCAGTGGCGCACCGACTTCGAGCTCGGCTTCGTTCCCGATGCCCGCGGAGGGCAGAGACAATGACCTGCACATCGCGCTCCGGAGTCCCGTCGATCGCGATCGCGGCGATCGTGGCGTGCACGACAGCGCTTCCCGCGCAGACGATCGCGATCACCGGCGGCCGCGTGTTCCCCGTCGGCGGCGCGCCGATCGACAACGGGACCGTGCTCATTCGCGACGGGCGCATCACGGCGGTCGGTTCCAACGTCACGGTCCCCGACGGTGCCGAGCGAATCGACGCGACGGGCAAGTGGGTGACGCCCGGATTGATCAACGCCGCCACGCAACTCGGTCTGGTCGAGATCGGATTGGTGGCTGACACGCGGCAGACGACGGCGCGCGGCGACGGCGACGCGATCGCCGCGGCGTTCACGGTCTGGGATGGTCTCAATCCCAACACGGTCCTCATCGAGCCGACACGCAACGAGGGGATCACCAGCGTGGTCGTGCTTCCGCAGGGTGGCCTGATCTCCGGCCAGGCGGCGCTCATCGACCTCGTCGATGGATCCGCGGCAGACATGCTGGTACAGGCGCCAGTCGCCATGGTGGGTCAAGTGGGTGCCCCTGCCCAGGCGAACATGACGGCCCGTGGCGAGCTCATCGTCCGTCTGCGCGAGCTGCTCGAGGACACGCGGGCCTACATGCGCCGCAAGGGAGAGTTCGAGCGCGCCGCAACGCGGCCGTTCGTGGCGAGTCGCCTCGACCTCGAGGCCATGATCCCCGTCGTTCAGGGGCGGCTGCCGCTCATGGTGCAGGCGAACATGGCGAGCGACATCGAGGCGGCCCTGCGCCTCGCCCGCGAGAACGAGTTGCGCATCATCATCGCCGGCGGCGCGGAAGCGTGGATGCTGGCCGATCGCATCGCCGCGGCGCGTGTGCCGGTCATGACGGGCGCGCTCGATAACCTGCCGTCGAGCTTCGCCACGCTCGGCGCCCGCCAGGAGAATGCTGCGATCCTGCGGCAAGCAGGCGTGGAGGTGATCATCGTCACCGGCGGCGGACCGGAGTCGTTCAACGTACGTAACGTGAAGCAGGAAGCGGGAAACGCCGTCGCCTACGGCATGTCGTGGGACGACGCGCTGCGCGCGGTGACGCTCGCTCCGGCCACGGCCCTCGGCGTCTCGGATAGACTGGGCACACTCGCGCCGGGACGCGTCGCGAACGTCGTCGTGTGGAGTGGCGATCCGTTCGAGCTCTCCACGCGCGCCGAGCACGTCTTCGTGCGTGGCCGGCGGCTCACCACGCGGTCGCGGCAGGACATGCTCACCGACCGGTACAAGACTCTGCCGCCCCGCTACTCGACGCCCTGATCGTAAGTTGCCGATTCGACGGTGGCCTCGCCAGCGTGCCGCCGTCACCCCTGAACGGTCGTCGGACGCTCATCTACTCGGGTGGCCTCGCCACGTATCAGCGCATTGACCTCCTGCTCCGGGCGTTCCGGGACGTGCTGCGCCGCCGCTCCGATGTACAGCTCTGCATCGTGACCCACGAGCCACTCGACGGGGTGAGCGCCATGACGCGGCAGCACGGCGTGTCGGATTTCGTAGAGATCTCGCGCGTCACCTTCGGGGAGGTGCCGGCGCTGCTCGCCGCCGCCGACGTCGCCCTGAACCCGCGGACGGTGTGCGTGGGCGTCCCCATGAAGCTCCTCAACTACATGGCGGCGGCGAAGCCGATCGTGTCATTCTCGGGGTCCGGCTATCCGCTGGAGCACGGCGCGACCGGTTGGTTGGTGCAGGACGAGAACGTCGAGCAGTTCGCGGACGGGATCTGCCATCTGCTCGATCATCCGTCGCTCGCCCGCTCGCTGGGCGAGAACGCCCGTGCCGCCGTCGTATCGCGCTTCAGCTGGGACGACGCGGCGCGCAAGACGGAAGAGGTCTACGCGCGCGTGCTGG
>DATFFQ010000160.1:0-4398 GCA_035249955.1 Gemmatimonadaceae bacterium | reverse complement strand
CCGGGAGCGGATCGCGGCCGGCCGCGCGCAGCGCCAACCGGGCACCGGGCTTTGCCAGCCGCCAGCCGAGGAAGGCGAGCGCCTGAAGCCGGTGCGCGCCGCGCGCGCGAGCGACGGCCTTGGTGAGCACGGCGATCAGTGAGCGGTTGTGCTCCACGATCTGCGCGATCGCCTCGGCGCGCTCGCGCCGGTGCTCGTGTCGCGCCTCGATGGCCGGCTCGTAGACGACGTCGTAGCCCGATTCCAGCGCGCGCCACAACATGTCGAGATCGCCGCCGCCGGCCAGCGGCGGCCCCATGTCCAGCGCATCGTCGAAGCCGCCGAGTGCCAGCGCGGCGTCGCGCCGGACGGCCATGCTGCACCCGCTCCCCACGCTGATCGACCAGGCGATGAGCGGCGCTCGCAGCCCGTGCAGCGCCCGCCGGCGCGCATCGATGGGAAGGTGGATGCGCACGTCGCCGCGGGCGAAGCCGCCGTTCTCCTCGAAGAGTCGCTGTCCGGGCTCATCGAGCGAGAGCGCGTCCACCCGCCCGGTGCACACCGCGATGCGCTCGCTCTCCAGGAAGACGCGCTCGGTGTGCGCCAGCCAATCCGGTGCGGCCACCGCGTCATCGTCCAGGAACGCCACCACCTGCCGGGTCGACTCGGCGAGCGCCCGATTGCGAGCCACGTCGAGGCCGGCAACCGGCTCGCGCACGTAGCGCACGCTCGGGAAATCGTCGCGCACCAGACGCTCGGCCGCATCGGTGCGCGGAGCGTTGTCGATGACCACGATGTCGTCAGCGGGACGACTCTGCGCCAGCAGCGAGCGAAGCGCGCGCGCGAGGAGCTCGGGCCGGTCGCGCGTGCAGACGCAGGCCGTGATGCTCAGTCGCGGCGCGGGCGCGATGGGCAGACGAGACGAGCTCGTTGGAGAGAGAGACATCTGTGCCACCGTCATGACGGCGCCTGCGCGGCGGTGACGCCGTGGGCGTGCCGTCGCCGGCGGAGCCAGCGCCAGCCACCCACGGACATCCCGGCGGCGTAGGCGAAGCGCGAGGCAAGCACGGCGGGCAGCATCCAGACGGGCTCGAACACGCCGACGCGTGCCCACGCGGCCACGATGTACACCGTATGCACGAGCGCCAGCGGGACACTGGCGACGATGAGCAGGCGCGGGTAGCGGTACAGCCACGCCATGCGCGCCGAGCCCGATTGGCTCTTGGCCTCGATGGCCGTGTACGCCCAGCGGTAGTTGCGGCGCAGCAGGTTGACGAAGCCGGGGCGGTTGTGGTGGAAGGCCACCGCGCGCGGCTCGAAGTAGATGCGGTGCCCACTCTCTCGCAGCTGGGCCTGCCAGGCGCGCTCCTCGTTGGTGTACTCCAGCGGCGCCTGCTCGCTGAAGCCCGGCGTCGAGAGGAACTCGGTGCGCCTGACGCTCAGGTTCGGCGGAGGGTGATGCGGCACCCAGCCGGCCTTGCGGCAGGAGCTCACCAGGTACCAGCCGCAGTAGTAGTCGCACCTCGCGGTGGCGGAGAGGCCCGGCGGCAGGTCGAGCGCGCCGCCCACCACCGTGGCGCCGGCGTCGTGCGCCTGGAGGATGGCGCGCAGCCACCCCGGCGCCGGCGTGCAGTCGGCATCGAGAAAGACGATCGGGTCGCCGCTCGACTCCTTCGCTCCGCGGTTGCGGGCGGCGGCAGGGTTGCCCCGCTGGCGGTGCGGCAGCTCGATCACGCGCGCGCCCGCTCCCTTGGCAATGCTAGGGGTGTCGTCCGTCGAGCCGTCGTCGACGACGATCACTTCCAGGCCGGCGTCGTGGTCGCGCTGATCGAGCACCGCGCGGACGGCGCTCGCGATTCCGTTTCCCTCGTTGCGAGCGGGAATCACGACCGAGACGAGGCGACGCGTAATGGCGAGAGGGTGACGAGGGCTATGGGAGTGGAGTGGGTGAGGAGCGTCACTCACGATACTCCGGTCACTCTCCTCACGCCGGTCCCCCTGTCCCCTCGCTCCACCTGCCCTGTCAGCCACGCGGCGAGACGGTGTGCGAGAAGTCACTCACCGCCTGCACGAACGCCATCCATCCCAGGTGCTGGAGCGCGAAGTGCCGCGCCGACTCGGCGAGGCGCGCGGCGTGGTCGCGATCGGTGAGCACCTCGACCAGGGCGCCGGCCAGCTCCTTCTCGCGCGGGCGCACCAGGACGGCCAGCGAATCGTCGAGCAGGGTGCGGTGAGTGGGGATGTCCGTGGCGACGATCGGTCGACCCGCGGCCAGATAGTCGAAGATCTTGAGCGGCAGGTTGCCGCCGTACATGCGCGGCGACACGAGCACGTCGGCCATCGCCAGGTACTGCGGAATGCGGTCGCGCGGCTGGCGATCGACGATGCGTAGCGAGCCATTCAGCCTGAGCGCCGCCGCGCGCTCCTTCACCGTCTTCCCTTCAGCGCCCTGCGCGCCGACCAGGACCAGTACCGTATTGTCCACGCGCTTGAGCACGCGCGGGAGCGCGTCGAGCAGGAGGTCGAGGCCCTGGTACTGCTCGAACGTGCCGCTGTACATCACGACCGGAGCGCCATCGGGGATGTCGAGCGAGCGACGCGTGGCGAGCACCTCGTCGGGCGGCACCGACGACACCGGGCTCGAGAAGCGCCATTCGCGCACCCTGGCGTTCGGCGCGATGCGGCTGACCCGCTCGGCCAGTCCCGTGCTGGCGATGATGACGTCGGCGCGTCGCAGCAGCCAGCGCTCGCAGCCACGCATGAACGCGGGAACGAGCCCGTGCCGCAGCATCGGGTGCCGGAGCATCTGCTCCGGGAGGCTCGACTGCATGTCGTACACGACCGGGACGCCGAACAGGCGTCCCATCGCGACGGCCGGGAACGCAGCTTCCTCGACGGCGTGGATGAACGCGTATCGCCGGCTGCGCAGGCGCGAGACGAGCGTCGCCGTGAGCGTGATGTCGAGGGCCAGCTTGCGCAGCGAGAAGCCGATGGGGACCGACTTGATGCCGAGTAGATTGCTGGTGCGATAGTAATTGAGGCCCGGGATGTCGATGGTCTTGCCGATCGGGTACGTGACGAGATCGACACCGTACCCGATGTGTCCGAGCGCCTGGATGAGCTGGCGCACGGCGATCGGGGTCCCGCGATCCTCGTAGAATGGCTGTGGGGCGACGACCAGTACTCGCGGTGCGTGGGGACTCGGTCCCTGTCCGGGCCCGAGCACGGGCTCGGTCGGGATTCGCGGCAGTGGCCGGATGGGGGTAATTCGCGTCGGGGTGGATTTCCCCGGCCGCCTAACGGGAGCCCGCTCACCGTCCGGCACCTGCTCCGGATCGGCGTTCCCCCGCGTCAGGATGCGTCGCAGCGCGTTCTCAGACCGCAATGGAGCAACACCTCATCGAACGGGAACCAATTTTGGGCCTGTCTCTTGCGCGCAACAGCTGAGCAAGCGATGTAAGGACGGCGCAACAAGAAAAGAGTCCGCCATACCCAGGCAGGAGTCCGCCATATATAGACGAGCGAACCGCCTGTTCCTCTCTCTTTGCTTCGCGGTCGCCTGCACGGAGTCCGGTGCGGAATCGCGAGCGAGGCTCACGTTCTCCGGCAGCGCCCTTGGCGCGGAGGGGGAGGTACTGAGGCGGCAGATCGCGCGCTTCATGGAGCGTAACCCCGCGATACAGGTAGAGATACAGCGGACACCCGACGACGCGACGCAGCGTCACCAGCTCTACGTGCAGTGGCTCAACGCGCGTGCCGGCGACCCGGACATCCTGCAGCTCGACGTGGTCTGGACCGCGGAGTTCGCCGCAGCGGGCTGGGTGCTTCCGCTCGACCGGTTCACCCCGCCGGTGGCCGACTTCTTTCCCGCCACCATCGAGGCAAATCGCTGGGGCACAAGACTTTTTGCCCTTCCATGGTTCGTCGACGTCGGGCTCCTCTACTGGCGGACCGACCTGCTGGACGAGCCGCCATCGAGCATGGATGAGCTGGTGCGATTGGCGAGTGCCTGTCGGGCAACCTCTCGCCAGACGACCAGCGCCACCGGGCCGCAATGCCCCGGCGATTCAAGGATTGGGCCGATGGGGGAGGGGCGAGATCCACCCTTCGGGATCGTCTGGCAGGGGGCGCGGTACGAGGGTCTGGTGACCGTGTTCGTGGAGTACCTGGGGGCATTCGGGGGGCGGATTCTGGACGAGGAGGGACGTGCGGTAGTGGACTCTCCCGAGGCGGTGCGGGCGCTGGCGTTCATGCGCGATCAACTCTACCGCTCCGGCGTCGCGCCGCGCGAGGTGCTCACCTGGCACGAGGAGGAGACGCGCTTCGCGTTCCAGAACGGGAACGCGGTGTTCATGCGCAACTGGCCGTACGCCGCGGGGCTGTTGGGCGACAGCGCGGTGTCGCGCGTGGCCGGCCGCT
>DATFFQ010000159.1:0-26546 GCA_035249955.1 Gemmatimonadaceae bacterium | reverse complement strand
CGAGGGCGCGGCCGATCTCGTCGGCATCGCCCGCGAGCTGGTGCAGCGCGCCTTCTCTCTACCGGAGATGATGCTGTCGCTGCGAGGCTTCGGCTCGCGCCGGGCGCAGCCGGGTGAGGAGCACGTTCGCTTCTTCGATCTCCTCCTGGAGGCGCGGCGCCGCGCCGAGCAGGCGCGCGTCACCGAGGAGCTCATTCGAGCCTTCGATGCAGCGGCACTTCGGGCCGAGGTGGAGCGCCGGCTGAGCGAGTTCGCGACCGAGCGGTATCCCGATCGGCCGGGTGACCGGCGGGCGCTCCTCGCCGAGCTGTCGGACTGCGCCGACGGTCTGCTGCGTGAGATCGACGCGCTCGCCGACCGTGAGCGCGAGCTGCTGGCGAGCGACAGCGCGACACGGTTCGCGGAGTGGCGGCGATGGTCGGGGGCGGTGCGTCACGTCTTCGAGCGGGCGGATGCCTGTTGGTTCGCCATGCTACCCGTGCTCGATGCGCCGGTGCGTGCACGCCAGCCGTGGTGGCGTCGTCTGCTTCGCCGGAAGGACCCGGCGCACAGCGAGTAGCGCGACACGCGTAATCCCGATACATTGCTTCCCGATGCACCTGAGAACGATTCTCAACAAGTTCGGTGTGCTCGTCGCGGTCGTCCTCGCGAGCCCACCCATCGCTGCTCAGGAGCATCCTGCGCGACGGCTTTCGAGCATCGTCGGCGTCGCCGTGGAAGAGTACGCCAAAGGGATAGATGCCCGTGGGCGTGTCACTTCCGAGCTGGAATACCAGGAGGCCGTCGACTTCCTGCGCGACGCGAGGGGAGTGGCCGACCGGCTCTCGGGAGAGCGCGCCCCCGAGGTTCGAGACGCCGTCGATTCCCTCATCGCGGCCGTCGCCCAGAAGCGCACCCCCGACGAGCTCCGCCAAATCCACGCTCGTTTCGTCTCTGCGCTCGGTACGGAGGGGGCACTGGAGCTTCCCGAACGAGCGCTCAACATCGCCACCGGCCGCGAGCTCTATGCAAGGAGCTGCGCCGGCTGTCATGGCGAACGCGGCATGGGTGACGGCCCCGCGGCCGCCAGCATGAACCCGCCCCCGCCGCCACTGGGCGACCCCGCGGCGATGGCCGACGCGACCCCGGCGCTCCTCTTCCGAGTCATCTCGGTTGGCGTCACCGGCACGCAGATGCCTGCCTTCGGCGCGACCCTGTCGGCGCAACAACGGTGGGACCTCGTGGCGTACCTGCACTCGCTGCGCGCCACCGAAGCGGCGACGCTCGAGGGGGAGGGGCTCTTCCTTCAGCGCTGCGCCGGGTGCCACGGCGCCACCGGAGTGGGCGATGGTCCAGCGTCGCGCGCGCTCACCCGCCTCCCGCCCGAGATCGCGTCGTTCGCGTGGCAGGTGG
Source organism: Gemmatimonadaceae bacterium (assembly GCA_035249955.1). Classification (GTDB taxonomy): domain Bacteria; phylum Gemmatimonadota; class Gemmatimonadetes; order Gemmatimonadales; family Gemmatimonadaceae; genus DATFFQ01. Next base: position 25,154 of record DATFFQ010000159.1, on the reverse strand, counting down.
AGCGGAGCGACGCGCAGGTCGCGCAGGCGATTCGTGAAGGGATCCCGGGGAGCGCCATGCCGCCGGCACGCGATCTCACCGACGCCGACATCGCCAAGATCGTCGCCTTCGTGCGATCGCTCCCGGTGCGCAATCGCGAGGTGCCCACCCTGGCAGCCGCGGCGGACTCTGACGCCACGGCGGTCGCGCGGCGGGTGCTCTCCACGCTCGACCTCTCCCTCGCGGCGGCGCGCTCGGGGCGGCGCGATGATGCCTCTGACCGGGCGTTCGATGCCTACATCGCGTTCGAGCCGCTGGAGACACCAGCTCGCGCGAAGAATCCCGGATTGGTCGCCACCATGGAGCAGCACTTCGCCGACTTCAAGGCGGCGGTGCGCGCCAACGATCTCCGCGCGGCCGAGCGGACGCGAGACGCCATCGAGGCTGGGCTGCCCGGTGTGGTGGAGCTCACCCGGACGCCATCGGGCTCGATGGCCGCGTTCTTCCAATCGCTACTGATCATCCTTCGTGAGGGGCTCGAGGCGATCCTGGTCATCGGTGCCGTCGTCACGTTTCTCATCAAGACCGGCAACCGCCATCGACTGCGCGACATCTGGACGGGGGTAGCACTCGGTCTCGCCGCCAGTGCGGTCACGGCCGTCATCCTGCAGACGCTGCTCCGCGCCATGCCGGCCACGCGCGAGATCATCGAGGGTGCCACGATGCTGGTGGCGGTCGTCGTCCTCTTCTCGGTGAGCTACTGGCTCATCTCGAAGGTGGAGGCCGCGAAATGGCAGCAGTTCATCCGCGAGAAGGTGAACGCCGCTCTCGAGCACGGCGGTGGCCGCGCGCTCGCGTTCGTCGCGTTCCTGGCGGTTTATCGTGAAGGTGCCGAGACAGCGCTGTTCTACCAGGCGCTGTTCATCGAGGGGTCCAGCGTGGTGCTGCCCATCGCGCTGGGGATTCTCGTCGGCGCGGTGGTGCTGGCGATCGTCTTCACGTTGTTCTATCGATATGGCGTACGAATCCCGCTCCGCCCATTCTTTGCCGCGACGAGCGCGTTGCTCTACTACATGGCGTTCGTGTTCATGGGGAAGGGGATTCGGGAGCTTCAGGAGGGAAACGCGGTGTCGATCACGCGCATCCCGGGATTCCCGGCCATCGAGCCGATGGGCATTTACCCGACGGTGGAAACGCTGCTCGCGCAGCTGCTGCTCGTCATCCTGTTCCTGTTCGCGCTCGCCAAGACCTTCTGGCCGTCACGCGCCGTCGCACTGCCCACCGTCGGTCAGCCGGGCGTGCCCGCTGCTCAGCTCTCGGCGCGCATCGCCGAGTTGCGTGAGGCGGCGGCCCGCCTGGACAAGCGCATCACCGCGCTGGAGCACGGCGTGGGAAATGCCGCGGCCTACTCGGCGTCGGAGCGTGAGGGACCTGGGAGCTCGTAACCAACGCCCGCCACCATGGCTCCTGGCGCGTCCAATCTGTTCGACCTACCGTACGGCCCGTTTCTCATCTTCGGTCTGCGCATCGTCGACGTCTCGCTCGACACCTTGCGCGTGCTTCTCGCCGTACGCGGGCGCGGCGGCGTGGCCGGCATCCTGGGATTCTTTCAGGCGCTCATCTGGATCGTGGCCGTCGGAAACGCGATCGCCCACCTGGACAGCTGGCTGCACATCCTTGGGTACGCCGCCGGCTTCGGGACAGGGACGCTCGTCGGGATCTCGATCGAGCACGCGCTGGCCTACGGCCTGTCCACGGTCCGCATCGTCTCTCAGCACGGGGGCGTCGAGATCGCGCAGGCGCTGCGCGATCGCGGCTACGGCGTGACGGAGATGACCGGCTTCGGTCGCGATGGGAAAGTGGAGATCGTGAACTCGGTGGTGCAGCGGCAGCACCTCGAGGAGATCATGACGATCGTGGACCAGTGGGACCCGGATGCCTTCGTCACCGCCGAGGAGCCCAAGATCCTGCGCGGCGGCTCGGTGGTGGGCCGGCGCAAGATGAACGTGCCCTGGATCTCGGAGCGGATTGGGAGGCAACGGGTGTGAGCTGCGCGTGGCGCGTGGCGGGGGCGCGTGAAGCCCTCGAGGGGAGTGAGCGGCTCGTGACCCACCGAGCGCTCACTCCTCGAGTCGTTACGCGCGACGCGCCACGCGCGACGCGGCACGCGCTCTCATCCAGATGAGCCCAGCCACCACGAACCCAATCGAGATCAGCTGCGCCATCGTGAGGAGACCGAAGAACCGGTCGTCCTTCGCGCGCAGGAACTCGATCCCGAAGCGCTCGATCCCGGCGAGCACCATGTACACCCCGAATAGCCATCCCTCGGCGTGCTTGTGGTCGCGGAGACGCCAGAGGATGAGGAACATGAGGAAGCCGAGCGCTGTCTCGTAGAGCTGGGTGGGGTGGACGGCGAGCACCGTGTCGGGCGACATGCCGGGCGGCACGGGGATGCCGAACAGCGTCTGCAGGTTGGCCGCCGTCGATGGAGGGGCGCCTTCGGGGAAGCTCACGGCGAGCGGCGAGTCCCACGGCCGGCCGTAATCGTCGCCTACCGCCCAGCATCCGGTGCGGCCCACAGAGTACGCGGCGGCGATGCTGATGCCCGCCACGTCGGCGATCCGCTGCACGTTCAGCTTCTTGACACGCACCACGGCCAGCACGGCGAGGATTCCGCCGATGAGCCCGCCCCAGAACACGAATCCGCCGCGGCTGATCAGATTCCCCGGGTCCCGCGTGAGGATCACGTAGTACAACTTCGCGCCCACGAGTCCGCCGACGACGGCGGCGAGCACCAGATCGCCGACCGGTTGCGGATCGTGGCCCCGCCGCGCGAGCTCGCGCTGCGCGATGAGCTGTGCGATCACGAACGCCAGCAGCACGGCGAGACCGAATCCGGTGAAGGCAATCGGACCGATGTCGTACGAGAAAGGATGGTGAACGGTCATGCGCTCACGAGTCCGGGAAGGGGCAGGGAAGCATAGGCGTTGAGGTCGAGCGGGGCGCGCTCCCCCCGCTCGAAGTGAAAGAGTCCGGCGCGCGCGATCATCGCGGCGTTGTCGGTGGCGAGTCGCGGCGACGGTGCGTACACCTGCGCGCCGAGCTCCGCCAGCCTCGCGCGCATCGCCTCGGCCAGCGTACGGTTGCACGCTACGCCGCCGCCGAGCACGACGCGATGCCGCCCGAAGTCGCGCGCCGCGCGGTAGGTTTTCTCCACGAGCGTGTCGACCAGCGCATCCTGGAAGCCGCGGGCGATGTGATGACGCTCGCTCTCCAGATCGGCCTCTCGGACCGCGTGCAGCACCGCCGTCTTGAGCCCGCTGAACGATACGTCGTAGTAGTCGGGATCGCCCGGCCGCTGATCGCGCCGCAGCATCGGCCGCGAGAAGCGATAGCGCGCGGGGTCTCCGGCGCGCGCCAGGCGCTCGACGGCCGGACCACCCGGATAGGAAAGACCGAGCAGCTTCGCCACCTTGTCGAACGCTTCTCCGGCGGCATCGTCGCGGGTCTGTCCCAACAGCCGGTACGTGCCCCACTGCTCGACGTCGAGGAGCATCGTGTGTCCGCCGGACACCAGCAGCGCGGTGAACGGTGGTACCGCGTCGGCGTGCTCCAGGGCCGTCGCGAACAGGTGGCCTTCCATGTGGTGCACGCCGACGAACGGGATCCCGCGCGCGAACGCGAGCGCCTTCCCGTAGCTGAGGCCCACGAGCAGCGCACCGACCAGCCCCGGCGCGTGTGTGGCGGCGACGACATCCACGTCATCCAGTCCGACGCCGCCTTCGGCGAGAGCGCGCTCCACGACCGGGACGATGCTCGTGAGATGGGCGCGCGATGCGATCTCGGGCACGACGCCGCCGAAAACGCGATGGATGTCCTGGGACAGGATCACCATCGAGCGCTGCGTGACCGCGTCGTGCTCACCCACCAGCACCGCGGCCGACGTCTCATCGCAGGATGTCTCGATACCCAGTATCGTCGTCACGAGGCGCTCACGGTGCGCGCGGCGGCTCGTTAGGCGGTGGACGCCGGCGGCCGCGGCCGGTATCGCCGCGCGCGGCGCTGTCCGGCGGCGTGCCGGGAAGGGACTCCTCCGCTGCCGCCGTGTCGGGCGCGACCGACCCGTCCGATCGAACCGTGTCGGGCGGCTCCTCCACGCGCGCGACCGGAACGCGCACCCGCACGCGCTCGGGCGTGATGCGTACGCCGGCCAGCGAGGTGTCGAGCGCCACCATGGGACGCGACGTCTCGTTGACGATCAGCTCGATCGTTTCCGTTGGGACCGAGGTCACGGAATCGACGGCGGCGCGCGGGCCCGTGACGCGGACGCTCTCGGGCTCGAAGCGCGGTTGTCCGGCCACGCGCCACCCGTCCACGGCGCGCACGCGCAGCTCCGAGCGCACCGGCACGTTACGCTCGGCGGTGACGTCGAACACGAGCACGATCGATCGTGGGAGCACCTCGCGCACGCGCGCTTCCACGCCAGACGGCAGATCCACGTCGGTGGGTCGCAGCTCGAGCGTGTAGCGCTGGGGCACGTCGGCACTGATGACGCGGCGCACGACCGGCGGCGACGCGAACAGCTTGATCAGCTCACGCCCGCGACCCACCACCAGCGCCCGCACCTGCTCGGGCTGTCCGCGCAGTGACACGTGCGGATCGGTGATGAGCTCGAGGCGAACCGGCACCAGCTCCTCGGAGGGCTCCTCGGCACTCACGACCAGCCACAACACGAGCGAGAAGAAGATCGCCGCCAGCTTGAAGGCGATCCGGTTGGAGATCAGCGACCAGATGCGCGCCGGTAGGCTCCGGACGCGCGCCGGCGGGAGCGGTGCCATCTCAGTCGGCGCGCTCCTGGAGGAGGTTCCCGATCAGCGTCCGGTAGCGGTCCGAATCCCACTTCACCGCGCCAATCTGCTTGTGACGGATGTGTCCGTCACGTCCGATGATGAACGTCTCGGGCACGCCGGTCGTCTGATACGTGCGCCGGATGCGACCCGTCTCATCGAACAGAATCTCGAAGGTGAGACCGTACTCGCGGGCGAACGAGGTGATCTCTTCCTCCTTGCCCGGATCGTCGATGCTGACCGCCACGACCTTGAGCCCCTGTGATGCGAGCTCCTGGTGCAGGCGCTCCAGGTTGGGCATCTCCACCCGGCACGGCAGGCACCAGGTCGCCCAGATGTTCAGCAGCACGACGTCGCCCTCGTAGTCGGCCAGCGTCTTGGCGCGCTGCTTCTCGTCGAGCGTCACGGCGCGGAAGTCCGGCGCCTCCGATCCCACCGAGACCTGCCTCAGCTCGTCGCCGAGGATGCGCGTGGCGGCGAAGGCCCCGCCGACGAGCGCGACTACGACGGCGGCGACGACGCTCCACTGCTGCTTCTCGGTCATGCCGTCTCCCTGCACAGAGCACGCAGCGCGCCAACCTCGGCCCCCGGGTCGGGCGCCGAGAAGATCGCGTTGCCGGCGACGAACGCATCGGCGCCCGCGCGCCAGACATCACGGATGGTGCGTCGGCTGATGCCGCCGTCCACCTCCAGTACGGCGCCGCTCCCCACCGCCGTGAGGAGCGTGCGCGCGCGACGGATCTTGTCCAACGACCGCGTGATGAACTCCTGTCCGCCGAACCCGGGATTCACCGTCATGATCAGCAGGAGATCCAGCTCGCCCGCGACCTCGCGCACCGCCTCGAGCGACGTCGATGGATTGAGCGACGCGCCGGCCAGGCACCCCAGCTCCTTGATGCGCCCGATCTGCCGGTGCAGATGCGGCGACACCTCGGGGTGGATCGTCAGCACCGACGCCCCGGCCCGCGCGAAATCATCGAGGTATTTCTCCGGCTCCACGACCATGAGATGCACGTCCAGCGGGAGCGTGGTGAGTCCCCGCACCGTCTCTATTACCTTCGCTCCGAACGTCAGGTTCGGCACGAACTGCCCGTCCATCACATCGATGTGCACCCAATCGGCGCCGCCCGCCTCGACGCGCGCAATCTCCTCGGCCAAACAGGCGAAGTTCGCGCTGAGGATGGACGGCGCGATGCGGACGGTCACGGTGCCCGGCCGGCGACGGTGAGGCTCACCGCCGATCCCGCCGGCGCGTAGCTGTTCGCGGCCGGCGTCTGTCCGATCACCGTGTTGGCCGGCACCAGGCTGAGCGAATCGAAGGTCACGTTCCCGATCGTAAGCCCCAATTGTACGAGCAGCGTCCGCGCCCGCGAGTAGCTCTCGCCCACAACATCAGGGACGCCCACCGTGGCCGGTCCGCCACTCACCGTGAGATCGACCGGCGACGGCACCGGCACGCGCGAGCCTTCAGCCGGCCGGCTCTCGAGCACTTGACCTCGCGGCGCCCTGTTCGCGCGCTCGTTGACCTGGCCGACCTCGAGACCAGCGCCCTCCAGCGCCTGCTCCGCCTGCTCCCTGCTGAGACCGACGACGGCTGGCACTTCGCCGCGGCGCTGACCGCGACTCACGTGCAGCGTGATCGTTGCTCCCTGCGCTTCGGCGGCGTCGGCCTCCGGGCTTTGCTCCAGCACCGTGCCCACCGGCGCACTCGCGTGGTAACGCTGCTCGCCGGTGGCGGTCACGAGATTCGATTCGGCGAGCCGCCGCCTCGCCTCATCGTAGCTCAAACCGACTACGTTCGGCACCGTGACTTCGCTGGAGGTCAGCCGCCGCGGGAAGATGAACGACGCGACGATGACGTACGCGAGCACGAAGCCGGCGGTTATCGAGATCAGGTACGGGAGTGATCGGCGCACGAGGCCGCGCCACTTCACCCGCTCACCCTCCGCAATCGTGCGGCGAACGCGCCGTCCACCCCGTGACGGTGCGGGAGCAGCCGTAGCCGGCCCGCGTCGAGCACCGATTCGGGCACGGCTCCGTCAGCCGGCGGCTCGAGCCGCCACTCGCTACCTTCGGCCAGGAAGCTCTCGATCTGGGCGTCGTTCTCCTCCGGCTCGAGCGAGCACGTCGCGTAGACCAGGAGACCACCAGGCTTCACGACGCCGGCGGCAGCGCGCAGGAGGCTTCGCTGGAGCGCGGCCATCACGGCGAGATCGGAAATCTTGAGGCGCCAGCGCGCGTCCGGGTGGCGGCGGAACGTACCGGTGCCGGTGCATGGCGCGTCGACGAGGACGGCGTCCACCGGGCGCAACGCGGGATGGCGCGCATCGGCCACGATGGGGTGGATATTCCTCGCATCGACGCGATGGAATCCGGCGACGGCGCGCTGCATACGCGTGAACGACCGGTCCCCGGCGGCGACGGCCGTCGCGTCGCGCGCGAGCTCGAGCGCCTTGCCGCCCGGTGCCGCGCAGACGTCGGCCACCATGGATCCGGGGGGAATCGCGGCGTACCGGGTGACGAGCGTCGAGGCGGGATCCTGCACGAAGAAGAGCCCCTGTCGATAGGCGCCCAGCTCGGTGAGCGAGACACCGCCACCCAGCTGGATGCTGTCGCGCACGAGCGGAACGTCTTCCACGCCGACGCCGGCCGATTCGAGCGTCGCTTCGAGCTGTTCGCAGCTGATGCCGTACGGTCGCAGGACGACCGGCGCCTCGCGGTTGTTGGCGGTGAGCAGCGCGCGCGTCTCAGCGGCGCCCCACCGCGCCACCCACCGCGCGACGATCCACCGTGGGTGCGAGCACTCGAGCGCGAGCGCGTCGATCGGGTCGGATGGGCTGGGGACGTCCAGCGCCTCGCGCTCACGGTCGACGCGACGAAGCACCGCGTTCACCAGCTTGCTCGCGCCGATGCCGTGCCGGCGCTTGGCGAGCTCCACCGTCTGCGCGATTGCCGCGTACGCCGGCACGCTCCCCATGTGCAGGAGCTGATACACCCCCAGCCGGAGCAGATCGATCACGTCCGGATCGAGACGGGCGAGGCCGCCGCGCACCCGGGCCGCCAGCACGGCGTCGATCCAGGCGCGGCGGCGCAGCATGCCGTAGATCAGCTCCTGCGTCCACCGGCGGTCGCGGGCATCGAGGTGCGTGGCGCCGCGCTCGAACGCCGGATCCAGCAGCTCCCCTCGCCGCAGTGCAGCGCACAGCTCGGCGGCGACCAGCCGGGCCTCGGTCACGTTGCTGCGGCCCACGGCGGTGTCGGTCGCGCCCGGGCGCGGAGGCATCAGTCGAGCATCCCGACCGTGGGAGACGAGGGAACCGCGATCTCGCGACGCGGCATGCGCCCCGACAGGTAGGCAAGTCGTCCCGCCTCCACCGCCAAGCGCATGGCCGTCGCCATACGTACCGGATCCTCCGCCGCGGCCAGCGCCGTGTTCATCAGGATGCCATCCACACCTTGCTCCATCGTCAGGCACGCATCGGATGCCGTGCCGACCCCCGCATCCACGATGACCGGAACGGACAACCGGCTCTTGATCATGCGGATCCACAGCGGGTTGAGCAGCCCCAACCCAGATCCGATCGGTGAGGCGAGCGGCATGACGGCGGCTACTCCCAGGTCCTCCAGGCGGAGCGCCGTGATCAGATCTTCGTTGGTGTACGCCATCACCTGGAAGCCCTCGCCCACGAGCACGCGAGTCGCTTCGAGCAGGCCGGCGGTATCAGGCAGGAGCGTTTCCTGATCACCGATCACCTCGAGCTTCACGAACTCGTTGAAGCCGGCGGCCCGGGCGAGGCGAGCATAGCGGACTGCCTCGTCGGCGCTGTAGCATCCGGCGGTGTTGGCCAGCAGGAAGACCCGATCCGGGTCCAGGTGGTGCAGCACCCCTTCCTCGACGCTGCGATCCAGATTGACGCGTCGAACCGCGACGGTCACCACTTCCGCACCGGAGGCCTCGATCGCCTGCACCATTTGGTCGTTCGAGGCGTACTTCCCCGTCCCGACCATGAGCCGTGAGTGGAACTCACGCCCTCCCACGACGAGCGGACGATCCAGCGCCGGCGAGAGCTGCGTGGTCACCTCACCCTCCTCCCACGAAATGCACGATCTCGAGCGTGTCGCCGCTGTCGAGGACCAGCGTGTCGTACGTGCTCCGGTCGCGGAGGATCGACCGATTGTGCTCGATGACGACCATCCGCGGGTCGAGCGCGAGCGAGCGGAGCAGGTCTCCGAGCGTGGTGCCGCGCGGCAGCACGCGCTGGTCGCCGTTCACCTCCACACGAACGCGGTCGCTACCGGTCACCGTCTGCATCATATGATGTAAGATAGTCGGTAGCGGCTTGTTCGGCATCGTCAGCGCCCCAGATGCCGCTGATCGCGGCCACGCCCCAGGCTCCCGCCTGGCGCATGGCCGCGACGTGCTGCGGTTTGATGCCGCCGATGGCGATGCACGGCGTCGTGATCGCACCGCTCACGCTCTCGATGAGCGCTCGACCACGGGGCCCGGCATCGGGATGGCTGCGGGTGGTGAAGACGTTGCCAGCCACGACCCAGCTGGCACCGGCGCCGGCGGCCGCGAGCGCTTCGTCCACGCTGTGCACGCTGGCGCCGATCTCGAGCGCCGTGGTGCGCGCCGCGGTGCGGGCATCGTCGACCGTCATCGAGCGCGACGTGAGCTGCACCGCCCGCGCGCCGACCGCCAGCGCGATGTCGACGCGATCGTTGACGACGAGCCACGCCCCGGTGCGCTCCTGCGCGGTGCTCAGCGCCTGCGCCAGCTCGTACAGGCGGGCCGCCGTGTGGGTTCGCGAGCGCAGGTGCACCGCGCCTCGCTGCCCCAGCACTCCCATGACCGTCCGTGCCCGATTGACAAACCCGGGGCGCGACACGATCAGATCGTCGGTGACCGCGTGAACGACCGGGACGCGGAACGCGGGACCGGGGACGCGGCCGCGCCCGTCGAGCGCCGCCGGCGGTGGCGAAGAGTCGCGTCCCTCATCCTGCGCTCCGCGTCCCGCCTCAATCACTCGAATCGATCCCCCACTCGTACTCCACGCCCGCGCGCCCACTCCTCTGCCGTGAGGCGGCGCTTGCCGGCGGGCTGGACGTACGCGATCACGACCGAGCCATCGCCGCAGGCGACGAGCATGCCGACGTCGTCGACGCGGAGGACCTGGCCGTACTGCACGCCACCCTCGTCGCCGGCGATCTCCGTCGCCGTAGCCCCGAAGAGCTTCACGTCCGTACCGGCGAGCGACGTGAAGGCACCAGGCTTGGGGTCGTACGCGCGGATCTGGCGCGCGACCACGCCGCACCCCTCCCGCCAATCGACGCGAGCCATGTGTCGCTCGATCTTCCCGGCATACGTCGCCGCGGTGTCGTCCTGCGGGCGCTCGGTTGCCTGTCCGAGCTCGAGCAGCGTGAGCGCCTCCACGAGCGCGAGTGCTCCCAGCTCGGAGAGCCTGAGCTCCAGCTCGCCGAAGGTCTCGTCCTCGGCGATCGGTGTTCGCGCCTGAAGGATGATGGGCCCCGCATCGAGGGCCGCCACCATCCGCATGATCGTCACGCCCGTCTCGATGAGTCCCTCGCGGATGGCGGCCTGGATCGGCGCCGCGCCGCGCAGCTTGGGGAGAAGCGATGCGTGCACGTTGATCGTACCGCGGGGGGGAAGGTCGACCAGCTCGCGCACCAGGATGTGACCGTAGGAGACGACGACGGAGATGTCTGGCGCGAAGGCGCGCACCTGCGCGATGAACTCCGCGCCGCGCGGCTGCTCCGGTTGCAGCACCGGCAGCGCCTCGGCGACGGCGATCTCCTTCACCGGCGAGGCGTGCAGCGTGGAGCGCGATCGCCCGACGGGTTTGTCGGGTCGCGTGACGACGCCGACGACCTCGAACCCCTCCCCGATGAGCGCGCTCAACGATGGCGTGGCGAATGACGACGTCCCCCAGAAGAGGACGCGCATTCAGAGCTCCTCGTTCCGGTGGTGGTGCGCCGCTGCTTCGTCGGGCGCGACTTTCCGCACCAGCGCCTTGTCGGCCTTGCGCGACTTCTCCCACTTGGTCATCGCCGCGCGCCGCTTCACGATGCTCAGATAGTCGATGAACAGCCGGCCGTGCAGATGGTCGATCTCGTGCTGGATCGCCCGGGCCAGCAGCTCCGTTGCGTCGCGCTCGTACACGGCGCCGTCGCGATCTCGCGCGCGCACGATCACGTGCATGGCCCGCTCCACGTCGCCGTAGATGTCGGGGATGGAGAGGCACCCCTCCTCGCCCTTCTGCGTCCCGTCGCGCAGCACGATCTCCGGATTCACCATCACGAACGGATCGTTGTCGACGTCGACAACGGCGATCCGCTCCAGGCGGCCGACCTGAGGCGCCGCCAGCCCGATCCCCTTGGCGGCGTACATCGTCTCGAACATGTCGTCGATCAGTCGGCGGTGCTCATCGGTCACCTCCTCCAGCACGCGTGTCTCCTCGCGGAGCACCGGCGAGCCCAGCACGTGGATGTCCAGCAGACTCACGCCGCGGTGCTCGACTCGGAGGTCTTGCTCGCGATGCGCGCGATGCGCCCGCGCTCGACGATCACGCGCGACTCTCCCGACTTGATGGTGATGCGATCCTCCATGGACGGCACCGGCTTCCCATCCTTGAGGGAGTCCTTCACGTGGACCACCTCGCCGACGATCCCGCCGGCTGTCACCACCTCGTCGCCCTTCTTCAATTTCCGCAGGTTCTCCTCGTGCTGCCGCCGCTGCCGCTGCTGCGGCCGCACCATCAGGAAGTAAAAGATCAGAAAGATGAGCGGGAACATCACCAGCGGCTGCAGCATCGCGTTGTCCGGTGATGGGGCGAAGAGCATCGCCAGCGCGGAGAGGACTGTCATGTGGCCGGTACGGGTCGAGAGTGATGACGCGCGAGCCAATCCCGGCTCCAGGCATCGAACTGTCCGGTGGCGATCGCCTCGCGTACGGCGCGCATCAGCGCCAGCAGGAAATGTACATTATGCAAGGAGACGAGGCGGAGCCCCAGGGTCTCGTCGGCGACGAAGAGGTGCCGGATGTAGGCACGGCTGAAGCGCCGGCAGGTGGCGCAGTCGCACCGCTCGTCCAGCGGACGTGGATCGCGGCGCAGCTCGGCGCGCCGGACGTTGAGTCGCCCTTCGCTGGTGAACGCGGTCCCGTTGCGACCCATCCGCGTTGGCGCGACACAGTCAAACAGGTCCATGCCGCGGCGCACTCCCTCGATGAGGTCGTCCGGGAAGCCCACGCCCATGAGGTAGCGCGGCCGCTCGCGCGGCAACGCCGCATCCATCACCTCGAGCGTGGCGTACATCTCGACCTTGGGCTCACCCACTGACAGGCCCCCGACGCCGAATCCCGGCCAGTCACTCATGCCCACGATCGCCGACGCGGCCTCGTGCCGCAGGACCTCGTGGACGCCCCCCTGCACGATGGGAAAGAGCGCCTGCGGCGCGCCACTCTCCCCGGTGAGGTCAAACGCCGTCTTGCAGCGCTCCAGCCATCGCAGGCTGCGCTCGCTCGCGTCGCGGGCGGCGGCCACGTCGGACTGGCCGGGGATGACGTGGTCGAACTGCATGATGACGTCGGCGCCGAGCGCACGCTCGATCGCGATGACGGATTCGGGTGTGAAGCGGTGACGCGAGCCATCCACGTGGCTCTGGAACTCCACCCCCTCCTCCGAGACGGTGCGCAGTGTCGCCAGGGAGAACACCTGGAAGCCTCCCGAGTCGGTGAGGATGGGGCCATCCCACGCCATGAACCGGTGCAGGCCGCCGAGGGCGCGCACCACCTCCTCGCCGGGACGGAGATGGAGGTGGTAGGCGTTGGCGAGGATCATCTGCGCGCCGGCCTCCCGGAGCTCGCGCGGATCGAGCGTCTTGACCGTGGCCTGCGTGCCGACCGCCATGAATGCCGGTGTGTCCACGGCGCCGCGCGGTGTCGTGAAAACGCCGGCGCGGGCGGCGCCGGCGGTCGCGTGGATCGTGAAGCCGAAGCCGGGGTCTGTCATGCGCTCAGGGGGTGATCTCCACCGTCGACACGGCGGCCGTCGGCGAGCACGAGTAGCCGACGGTGATGCGCCCGCGCGCGACGTCCTCCGCGGTCGCGGGAGGCTCGAAGCGCAGCTCGGCCACCAGCGCACCGAAGATATCGTCGATCCGCCCGTCGCCGCTGCTCCGCTCCAGGCGCGCCCGCATCACCTCACCCGTTCGGGACACGTCGAGCTCGAAGCCGGCATCACCCAACGCCGACGCGGTATTGCCCATGAGCCGGGGGCACTCGATGCGCAGGAGCGCGTCGAGCCGCTCGCGCAGCTGGCTCTGGTTGATCCGCGCCTCTCCCGCCGTCGGCACGTAGTACCGTGTGGTCGTCGTCACGCACGACGCGAGCACCAGAGCGAGGAGCGCGCTACAGGATGGCCATCGCATCGCCATACGAGTAGAACCGGTAGCCGCTCTCCACCGCTTCGCGATAGGCGCGCAACGTGAGCTCGTAACCGGCGAACGCCGCGACGAGCATGATGAGCGTGGAGCGGGGAAGATGAAAATTGGTGATGAGTTTGTCCACGGCGCGAAAGCGATAGGGAGGTCGGATGAAGAGCCGCGTCTCGCCCGCTGCTTCCGTGAAGCTCCCGTCATCCCGCACCACACTCTCGAGCGTGCGCGCCGCCGTGGTTCCCACCGCCCAGATCTGCCCGCCGCGCTCGCGCACCTCGTTGAGCACCGCGGCGCTCGCCGCGCTCACACGATAGCGCTCCTCGTGCATCACGTGCGCCGCGGGATCGTCGACCTCCACCGGCTTGAAGGTGCCCGCTCCGACGTGGAGCAGGACGTCCACGCGCCGAACACCTCGTTCCGCGATCGTCTCGAGCAGCCCGGGCGTGAAATGCAACCCCGCCGTGGGCGCGGCCACCGACCCCCGCTCGCGCGCGTACACCGTCTGGTAGCGTTCCGCGTCGGCGGCGGTGTCGCCGCGCTCGATGTAGGGTGGGAGCGGCACGTGTCCGTGTCGCTCGATCGCTTCGTCCACCGCGGTGGGTGCGCTCGATCCATCGACGACCGGGCGCACGATGCGCGTCCGCCGCTCGGTGATGGTCAGGATCTCGACGTCGAATCCCGGCGCCACGTGCACCACGCGTCCGGGACGCACCTTCCCGCCCGGACTCACCATCGCCTCGAAGCGCTCCTCATCGAGGCGGCGGAGGAGCAGCACTTCCGCCGGCGCCCCGCTGTCACGCACGCCCAGCAGGCGGGCGCGGAACACACGCGTGGTGTTGAGCACGAGCGCGTCGCCAGGCCTGAAGAGGGTGACGATGTCCCGAAAGACCAGGTGACGGACCTCGCCGCTCGAGCGCTCGACGACCATGAGCCGGCTCTCGTCGCGCCTGGCGATCGGGTGCTGCGCGATCCGGTCGGCGGGGAGCGTGAAGTCGTAGTCGGAGGTGCGCGATCCCCGTCCCTCGTCTCTCAGAACAGCGACGGCTGAGCTCCTCCGAGCGCCGCCGGATCGGGCGGCGTGTAACCGAAGTGACGGTACGCCTGCGGGGTAGCGAGGCGTCCGCGCGGCGTGCGCTGGAGGAAGCCGTTCTGCACGAGGTAGGGTTCGTAGACTTCCTCGATCGTGCTCGGATCCTCGCCGACGGCCGCGGCGATGGTTCCGATGCCGACAGGGCCGCCGTCGAACTTCTCGATGATCGTCTTGAGGACGCGTGCGTCCATGTCGTCGAGGCCGAACTCGTCGACATCGAGCATGGCGAGCGCGCTGTCGGCGACGTCCTTGGTGATGCGTCCGTCGGCCTTCACCTGCGCGTAATCTCGTATGCGCCGCAGCAACCGGTTGGCGACTCGCGGTGTGCCGCGCGAGCGGCGCGCGATCTCCACGGCGCCTCCCTCATCCAGATCGACCTTGATCACCTCTGCCGAGCGGAAGACGATGTGCTCCAGGTCTTCGACGGGATAGTAGTTGAGACGCTCGATGATGCCGAAGCGTGCCCGCATCGGCGGCGTCAGCATGCCGAAGCGCGTCGTGGCGCCGATGAGCGTGAAGCGCGCGATGGGCATGGTGATCGTATGCGCCTTGGGTCCCTCCGACAACCGGATGTCGATGCGATAGTCCTCCATCGCCGGATAGAGGAACTCCTCGATGATCGGGCGCAACCGGTGGATCTCGTCGATGAAGAGGATGTCGCCCTCGCGGAGATTCGTGAGCGGAGCGACGAGGT
Organism: Gemmatimonadaceae bacterium; assembly: GCA_035249955.1. GTDB lineage: Bacteria > Gemmatimonadota > Gemmatimonadetes > Gemmatimonadales > Gemmatimonadaceae > DATFFQ01. The sequence goes on along the minus strand of DATFFQ010000159.1, from coordinate 10,087 downwards.
CTCCAGGCTTCTCCAGCGCCGGCCCGGACGTCGCATGGATGTTCACGCCGAGCTCGCGCGCGATGAGCTCGCCGAGCGTTGTCTTTCCCAGGCCGGGCGGACCGTAGAAGAGCGTGTGGTCCAGCGGCTCGCGACGCCCGAGGGCGGCGTCGATGTAAATGCGGAGGCTGTCCTTGACCTTTTGCTGCCCGATGAACTCGGACAGTCGCTGCGGGCGCAGGGAAAGCTCGACGACCGATTCGTCGCTGAGCACTTCGGGGGTCGTGATCTCGGCGCGCGACATTGGCTAATGGCTACCTGATCCGGGGGTTGGCGGTACCCCAAATATATGCCGAAGCCAGGAGGGTGGGACCCTCATCCGTGCTTCCGTCCCAGGTCCTTGAGGAACGAATCCATCGTCGCCGTCTGGCCGAACACGAAGCGGGAGAGGAACCGGAAGATGGGGTTGTAGACCTCGCCGCGTTCTGTGATGCTCACCCGCGTCCCGCTGTCCTCGGGGGTCAGCTCGTAGGTCCAGCTCCCGCCGAACGGAAGCCCGGTGCTCGCGATGCGCGACACGAGCCGGCGTGGCGGCGCGAGCTCGACGGCCTCGTACACGATCGTGCCGTTGCTTCCTCGCTCCTCCCACCGCGGGTGTCCGTTCTCATCGGGCAGCGGTCGAACGCTGGTGACATCCGTGCGCCAGGTCGGGAAGCCCTGCACGTCGGTGATCGTCGCCCACACCTGGTCGGGTGCGCCGCGTACCACGACCGAGCGCGAGGCAACGTGTCCCACCGGCAGCAGGAAGCCGACGAGTGCCATGAGGACCACGAGCCCCACGAGAATGCCGACGATCAGCACGACCCAGCGCATCGTCCCTCCGAGCGGCCGAATACATAGACGTCTATGTGTGCGACGCCGGCGCGTTGCGGCGCCGCGGCTGCCTACACCCGGGCGCGCAGTGTCGCCAGGCGCTCGCCCGCCGCACGCAGCGTCTCGAGCTTCTTACAGAAGGCGAACCGGATCATCGACCGGCCGAGCGCCTTGTCGTGGTAGAACGACGAGCCGGGCACCGTCGCCACGCCGACCTCACGCGTCATCCACCTGGCGAACTCGTCGTCCTGGAGATCGCTCAACGAGGTGAATCCGGCCAGGATGTAGTACGCGCCCTCCGGGACGACGAACGAGAAGCCGGCCTCGGTGAGCGCCGACACCATCACGTCGCGACGCGCGCGATACTCCAGCGCGAGGTGATTGAAGTAGTCGGCGTCGAACGCCATCCCCACAGCGCCCGCCGCCTGCAGCGGCGCCGGCGCGCCGACGGTGAGGAAGTCGTGCGTCTTCCGGATCGCCGTCGACTGCCGTTCCGGCGCCAGCGCGTAGCCAAGACGCCAGCCGGTGCAGCTGAACGTCTTCGACAGCCCGGAGATCGTCACCGTGCGCTCGCGCATGCCGGGCCAGGTGGCCATGACGTGGTGATCGCCCGCATACCGGATGTGCTCGTAGATCTCGTCGGTGATCGCCCACGCATCGTGCTCCTGGCACAGCTCGGCGATGAGCGTCATCTCCTCCCGGGTGAACACGCGCCCGCTCGGGTTGTGCGGCGTGTTGACGACGATCGCCCGCGTGCGAGGCGAGAACGCGGCCCGCAAGCGCTCCGGATCCAGCCGCCAGTCGGGTGGCTCGAGCGGCACGAACACCGGTTTGGCGCCGGCGAGGATCGCATCGGGCCCGTAGTTCTCGTAGAAGGGCTCGAGCACCACCACCTCGTCGCCGGGATCGATGAGGGCGAGGAACGCCGACGCCATCGCTTCGGTTGCGCCGCAGGTCACGGTGATCTCGCGGTCCGGATCCACCTCCATCGCGTACCAGCGCCGGTATTTCTCGGCGATGGCGAGCCGGAGCGGCACGCTCCCCCAGGTGATGGCGTACTGATTGATGTCGCCGTGAATCGCGGCGCAGGCCGCGTCCTTCATCGGCGCCGGCATGGGGAAATCCGGAAACCCCTGGGCGAGGTTGATCGCCTCGTGCTGATTCGCGATGCGCGTCATCTCGCGGATCACCGACTCGGTGAACGTCGCGGTGCGCTGGGCGGTGGTCACGTGCGTCCCCCGATCGTTGCCAGTGCGCCTCGGATGAGCTCCGGCGTCGCCATGCCGCGGCCACCGCGCTCCAGGGCGAGCCGAACAGCCTTCTCCGCGTCCACCGTACTGTAGCCGAGCGAGACCAGCGCACGGATGGCATCCTCGGCCGCCGCGCCATCGGGCCGGGTTCGGCCGCCCGAATCGGCGGCCACGTCGTCCAGCTTGTCGACCAGGTCGAGGATGAGTCGCTCCGCTTTCTTCCGCCCGACGCGCGGCGCGCCTTGCAGCGCCGTCACGTCGCGCTCGCGAATCGCCCGCACCAGTCGCTCGGCCGAAAGGGTGGAGAGCATGCCTAACGCGAGCGCCGGGCCGACGCCGTTCGCGGTGAGCAGACGCTGGAACACGCGCCGCTCGAACGACGAGGAGAATCCGTACAGCTGCCATCCGTCATCGCGCACGACGAGGTGCGTGTGCAGCTCCACGTCCTCGCCCACTTTGGGCAGCGACTCGAACACGCCCAGCGGGATGGCGAGCTCGTACCCCACTCCACCTCCGGTGAGGACCTCGACGTGATCCACCTCTCGCGCGAGCAGCGTGCCGCGCACGCGAGAGATCATGGCTTCGCGGCACCGAGCCGCGGGATGCGTCCACTCATGATGTGCGCCAGCGCGGCCGCGGCGCCATCGGCCGCGTCGGTCGGCTGCGGCACGGATTTCAGGCGGAGCAATCGCGTCACCATGAACTGGACCTGCTCCTTCGTCGCGGCACCGGTGCCCACGACGGCCTTTTTGATCTCGGCCGGCGGGTACTCGTGGATCTCGAGGCCGGCCTGTTCGGCCGCCAGTAGCACGACACCGCGCGCGTGTCCGAGGACGACGGTGGTGCGCACGTTCCGGGAATAGAACACGTCCTCGATGGAGAGCACATCGGGACCGTGTCTGGCGATGAGCGCCCTGACGTCGTCGTAGATCTCGCGCAGGCGCAGCGGCAGCGGCTGTCGCGGATCGGTGCGAATGACCCCGCATTCCACCAGCGACAGCGCGCCAAACGGCTCGCCGGAGACGATCCCGTACCCGGTGGCCGCGGTGCCCGGATCGATGCCGAGGACGATCATTGCGGGACGCGCAACGCGGGACGCGGGACGCGGGACTTCGCGTGGCGCGTGGCGCGTGGCGCGTGGCGCGCCCGACTGCGCGTCGCGAGTCCCGTGTCCCGCGTCCCGCTCATGCTTTCGCCATCTCCGCCAGATCGATGTCGAAGTTCGCTTCCACCTTCTGCACGTCGTCCAGCTCCTCGAGCTCCTCCATCAACTTGAGGAGCGACTCGGCGGTCTTTCCCTCGACGTGCACCGATGTCTTGGGGATGTTCGCGATCTCGGCTTCCTGGACGGCGATCCCGTTGCGCTCGAGGGCGCTCTTCACGGTGTGCAGGTCGGTGGGATCGGTAGTGACGATGTACTGGTCGCCTTCGCGCTTGAGGTCTTCGGCGCCTCCGTCGAGCGCGGCCTCGAGGGTCGGGTCCTCGTCGTAGCGCGTGGAGTCGACGAAGATCTGTCCCTTCCGCTCGAACATCCACGCCACCGAGTTCGTGGCGCCCAGGTTGCCACCGCCGCGCGAGAGCGCATGGCGGATCTCGGCCACCGTGCGATTCACGTTGTCGGTGAGCGTGTGGATCAGGAGCGCGACGCCACCGGGACCGTAGCCCTCGTAGGTCACCTCGTGATAATCCACCCCCTCCAGCTCGCCAGTGCCCTTCTTGATGGCGCGCTCGATGTTGTCCTTTGGCATCGAGGCGTTCCGCGCGGCTTCGATCGCCGTGCGCAGGCGGGGATTGCCGTTGGGATCCCCGCCACCGGACTTGGCGGCGACGGTGATCTCACGAATGAGCTTCGTGAACAGCGCACCGCGCTTGGCGTCGGCCGCTGCCTTGTAGTGCTTGATCTGCTTCCATTTACTGTGGCCGGCCATTCGGTGCCATCTCCAGCAGGTCCGTTCGTCGAATATAGCCCGCCGGTCAGGGGCGGCCAACGGTGCTGCACGCCGTCAACTCTCGCGCGCGGTGGCCGCCGACGCGATCTCCGCGAGTCGCGCGAGCTCGGCACGACTCGGCGCGTCGAGATACTGCTCCGCGGCATCGGCGAGCGCGCGCAGCGCCGGTCCGGGATCGCGGAGCGGATCGCGCGCCGTGGCGTCGGCAACGCGGGTGAGTGGTGCTCGGACGCCCGCCGGGAGCGCGAGCGAGCCGAGCCACCCGCGAAAGGCAGCGGCTCGCGCGGCGCGAGCGGCGGCCGTGAGCGGATGCGGTGGCAGTGCGGCGAGTACCAGTCGCGACGTCATGAGGCAAGCGAGCGCGACCTCGCGGGCGCCGCCGAGCGGAGCGCGTCCCGCCCACGTGGCGAGAGCGCGCGAGGGGAAGCGGTGCGGTGGAAGCGAGTACGGCGGGATGGACGCGTGCGGCACGAGGCCAATTTACGCTCGCCCCGGCGTCGCGGCAGCATGCTCGTTGGGCCACACGGCCCCGCGGTTCGCTCGACGCCCCGACGGTATGCGCCACCCGCCACGCACCTCGCACGGCGCGCCACGCACCGCGCACCACGCACTACGCACCACGCGCACTCCGCCGTTGCCGCGATTTTTTCGCCGGACTACATTGCGAATCGGAATGGCGCTTCCCCTCAAATCCATCCTCTGGATCGACGACGAGGCAGACCTCCTCGAGTCTCACCGCATCTTTTTGCGGGAGAAGGGCTTCGAGGTGGATTCGGCCACCAACGCGGACGACGCGGTGGAGATGCTCCGCCGTCGCGCCTACGGCCTCGTGCTGCTCGACGAGCAGATGCCGGGGAAGCGGGGCATCGAGACGTGCCGCGAGATTCGGGAGCTCGATCCCTATCTGCCGATCGTGATGGTCACGAAGAGCGAGGAGGACACCACGCTTCGAGAGGCCATCGGCGTCGACGTCCGTGACTATCTGGTCAAGCCCATCAACCCTCGCCAGGTGCTCACGGTGGTGACGCGAGTGCTCGAGGGCCCGCGCATCCGGCAGCAGGCGATCGCACGGTCGTTCGTCGAGCGGTTCCGCGCCATGGAGCTGGAGCGCGAGCGCACGCTCGATTGGCGTGGCTGGATCGCCCGTTACTCGGAGATGGTGGATTGGGACATCGGGTTGGCGCAGGCCGGCGAGAAGAGCCTGTACGAGGCGCTTCAGGCGCTGTATCCCGATCTCCGGCGTGAGTTTGCGGACTACATGCGCAGCGCCTATCCGGCCTGGCTGCGCAATCTGGAGGGCGAGCGACCGCCGCTGTCGATCGACATCGTGAGCGAGTTCCTGCTCCCGGTGCTCGAGCAGGAACGAGCGGGGATGTTCGTGGTCATCGACTGCCTGCGGCTCGACCAGTGGCGGGTGCTGCAGCCGCTCCTGGCTCCGTACTTCGATGTCGAGACCACGCACTACTTCTCGATCCTGCCGACGGCCACGCCCTACTCGCGGAACGCGCTGTTCAGCGGCCTGTTCCCGGGCGAGATCGCGGCGCGCTTCCCGGACTGGTGGGGCGATCGCGAGGACGAGTCCCTCAACGCGCACGAGCGCGAGCTTCTCGAGGCACACCTCGTCGAGCTGCGTGGGTCCACGCCGGTGCGCTACGAGAAGATCTCGACCGCGTCCGACTCCGACGAGCTGGAGCGGCGCGTGTCGAGCGCCATCTCGCACGAGGGGGTGAGCGCGTTCGTCTTCAACTTCGTCGACCTCCTGACGCATGGCCGCAGCGAGTCGGCCATTCTGTACGAAGTGGCGCGTGACGAGATCGCGCTGCGTCAGATCACGAAGCAGTGGTTCGAGCGCTCGGTGCTCTTCACCCTGCTGCGTGAGGCGTCGCGTCGCGGCGTACCGGTGCTGGTGACGAGCGATCACGGCTCCATCCACTGCCGCACGCCGGCGACGGTGTTCGCCAAGCGGGACGCCACCGCCAATCTGCGCTACAAGTTCGGCGAAGATCTGCGCGCCGAGCGGCCGGAGCATGGGCTGCTGTTCTCCAACGCCGACGACCTGCGCCTACCGCACAAGGGCATGGGACGCAACACGCTGCTGGCCACCGGCGACTCCTTCTTCGTGTATCCCACGAAGCTTCGCGAGTACCAGTCGCGGTATCGCGGCTCTTTCCTGCATGGAGGCGTCACGCCCGAGGAGGTGATCCTGCCGGTCGCACTCCTCACACCTCGCCGGTAGGTGAAGTTCTACCGGCGGCTGCTGCGCTATCTCCGCCCGCACAAGTGGCGGATGGCCGGCGCGATCGTGGGCAACATCGTTGCCGCCGGTCTCGATGGGTACGCGTTCGCCCTGCTCATTCCCTTCCTCAACGCGCTGTTCTCGCAACCGCCGCTTCCATTCCAGGAAGGGTGGGTGAGTCGGTTCCTGCACGCGACGGTGGGCCTCCTGCTCGATCCGGCGAACCCGATGCGCTCGCTGCGCAACGTGATCGCGCTGCTGCTCGTCACCGTCACGCTCAAGAACTTCTTCATCTGGTTGTCGGGCACCTGGGCAGCGCAGCTGCAGGAGTACGTGACGCGCGACCTGCGCGACACCGTGTACCGGCACCTCCAGCGCCTGCCGATCGGCTACTTCACGCGCATGAAGACGGGTCAGATCCTGTCGCGCGTGCTCTCCGACACCGATCAGACCAGGCAGCTGGTGACGGCGATCGTCACGATGGCGCTCCAGAACACGGCGGTGGTGATCGTCTACGTCGCGTACCTGTTCGGCATCTCGTGGCAGCTCACGCTCATCGCACTCATCGTCGCGCCCGGTGTCACGCTGGCGCTGCAGCCGCTGCTTCGCCGGCTCCGTTCCGGCTATCGGCGCGTGCGCAACGATCACGGCGAGATGATGAGCGTGCTCCAGGAGAGCGTGAGCGGCATCCGCCTGGTGAAGTCCTTCGGAGCGGAGGGCTACGAGGAGGGACGGTTCGTGACGGCGAGCCACACGTACTCCAACGGGCTCGTGCGCATGGTGCGCGTGTCGCTGCTCACGCAGCCCATCACCGAGACGCTGGGCACGGTCATCGTCGCCGTGCTGCTCTGGGTGGGTGCGCGCTTCGTACTCGTGGAGCGTACGATGCAGGGATCGGAGTTCCTGATCTTCCTGGTGTTCGTCCTCCGCATGCTCCACCCCATCAAGCTCCTGTCACAGCTGCCGGCCGTGGCCCAGAATGCGCTCGCCGCCGCCGAGCGGCTGTTCGAGGTGCTCGATACTCCCAGCGAGGCCGCGCGCGACAAGGGCACCAGGGTCGTGCGGGAGCTTCGCGACTCCATCGTGTTCGACGATGTCGCCTTCGCCTACGAGGACGAGCCCGTGCTCGAGCACATCTCGTTCACCGCGAAGCGCGGAGACATCATCGCGCTGGTCGGGGCGAGCGGGGCGGGGAAGAGCACCCTGGTCGACTTGATTCCGCGGTTCTACGAGCCCACCCGCGGCCGGATCCTGCTCGACGGCATCGACACCCGTGAGATCACTCTTACGTCGTTACGCGCGCTCACCGGGATCGTGAGTCAGGAGACGGTGATCTTCAACGACACGGTGCGCGCCAACATCGCCTATGGGCTGCCCCCCGCCAGCCGCAGCGAGGAGGAGCTGGTGGCGGCGGCGCGGGCCGCCAACGCGCACGAGTTCATCACGGAGCTGCCCCACGCCTACGACACGCTGCTCGGCGAGCGCGGTGCCCGCCTGTCGGGAGGACAGCGCCAGCGCATCGCGATCGCGCGCGCGCTCCTCGTCGATCCGCCCATCCTCATCCTCGACGAAGCCACCTCGGCGCTCGACACCGAGTCGGAGCGACTCGTACAACAGGCGATCGATCGGCTGCTCGAGGGGCGCACCGTGTTCGTGATCGCGCACCGGCTCTCCACGATCGCGCACGCCAGCACGATCCTCGTGCTGGATCGCGGACGGATCGTGGAACGAGGTACGCACACCGAGCTGCTGGAGCGGCGAGGTCACTACTACCGGCTTCACTCGTTGCAGTTCCGCGACCAGGAGCCGGCGGTGCCCGTGTAGACAGTGCGCATTCTCCTCTACACGTCGTCGCGCGCCTGGACCGGCTCCGCCAGGGCGTTCGAGGCGGCGGCGCATGGGCTCGCCGGCCGCGAGCATCGGGTGACGTTCGTCTGCCCTCCGGAGAGCGAGGTCGAGCAGCGCCTCCGCTACGGCTCGTACGAGGCCCTTCCCGTCGCCGAGTCTGGCTCCTTCCTCTTTGCCGTCTGGCGGCTGCGGCGCGTGCTCACCGAGCGAAAGGTCGACGTCATCTTCACCACCACCGAGTCCGAGCATCTGGCCGCGCTCGCCGCGGCGCGATCGCCCGTCCGGACGGTGCTCGTCCGCCGCGTGGCCCATGGCGCGGCCTCGGGCGGCGGGTGGCGCAGCAGCGTCGCCGCGCGATTCGGCGCGCCGATGATGATGGCCGGCTCGGACGACGAGGCGAACCTGCTCAGGACCCGCTTCACCCGCGCCGTGACCGCGATCGTCCCCCTGGGCGTGGACGTGTTCGCCGCCGACGCCGTTCGCCCCATCGCGCGATCCTCGTTCGGCATCGAGGGCGATGGTGGGCTCATCGCCTGTGTGTACGACCCATCGGCCCGCACGCGCGTGGCCAGCGTGCTGCGCGTGCTGGGCCGTCTGGCACCGCGTCACCCCGAGCTGCGGATGGTGCTCATCGGACACGGCTCCACCGACGAGGACCTCCGCATGCACGCCGCCGCGCTGCGCATCACCAGAGCGGTGAGCTTCCTCGGCCAGCGCGACGATCACCTGGCGGTCCTTCGCGCCGCGGATCTGGGGTGGGTGGTTGCCGGCGGCGACGACGCGGCCTTCGGCATGCTCGACCTCATGGCGCTCAAGGTGCCCGTCATCGCTGAGCGAAGCTCCTTGAGCCGGCAGTACGTCGCCGACGGTATCGCCGGCCTGCTGCTGCCGTTCGATGATGCGGGTGACACGGCGGCCGCGGTTGCACGTTTGCTGGCGCAGGTGGAAGAGCGGGCGGCGATGGGCAGCGCGGGGCGCACGCGCGCGGCGCGCGACTTCGGCGAGGTCGCGATGGTGGATGGCTTCGAGCGTGCGGCGGAAGCGGCGCTCGAGCACGCCGAGCCCGCCCCGATGCTCCGCCGCGAGCCGGCATGATCGCCCTGCTCTGGGCAAGACTCCGCCGCGATACACGGGCCCTCATCGGGCTCGGCGTGATCTCCACCCTCGTGCTGGTCGCCGTCACCGCGCCGCTCGTGGCCGGACACGACCCGACACGGATCGATCTCGCCGGCCAGCTCCAGGCGCCTTCGGCCGAGCACTGGATGGGAACCGACATTCAAGGACGAGACGTCTGGGCCCGCCTCGTCTACGGCGCGCGCGTGTCGCTGGCGGTAGGACTCATCTCGCAGGGGATCGCTCTCCTCCTCGGCGTGACCATGGGGCTGGTGGCGGGCTTCTACGGGAAGTGGGTGGATGAGGTGGTCATGCGACTGGCCGACATCACCCTCGCGTTCCCGACGCTCCTCCTGCTCATCGCGATGGTCGCCGCCCTCGAGCCGTCGCTTGGTGTCGTCTTCGTGACCATCGGTGTCGTGGGATGGGCCGGCATGGCGCGGCTCGTTCGCGGGCAGGTGCTCGTGGTGCGGCAGCTCGAGTTCGTGCAGGCAGCGCGCGCGCTCGGCGCACAGGACGTTCGCATCATCCTCCAGCATCTCCTGCCGAACGTCGTCGCGCCGGTGATCATCGCGGCTACGCTCGGCATGGCGGGAGCGATCATGGCCGAGGCGGCGCTGTCGTTCCTGGGGCTCGGGGTACAGCCCCCCACGCCGAGCTGGGGTGCGATGATCGCCGATGGCCGCGATCTGAGCCAGCTGCGGAATGCCACCTGGACGTCGCTGTTCCCCGGACTCGCGATCGGCGCGTCGGTGCTCGGATTCAACCTCCTGGGCGACGCGCTCCGCGATGCGCTCGATCCGCGGTCGTTGGGCGAGCCCGAAGCGCGGCCGGCCGCG
>DATFFQ010000158.1:0-11547 GCA_035249955.1 Gemmatimonadaceae bacterium | reverse complement strand
GACGCGCTGGACTCGGGGGTCGCCATGCTCATCACCAGCTCGCCGACGGCGCTCGCCTATGCCGGCACGCGCACGGACCTCCAATCGACGCCGCTCCCCTGGGACCGCACCTACGTGCTCATGGTCGCCGATTCGGCGCGTGCGCCGCTTCCGAGCTCCGGCTCCGCGCTGGACGCGCTGCGCGCGGAGCTCGCTCGCGACGTGGTGCTGGGCGACACTCGCGCCGCGACCATGACCGCCTGCGGGACGTCGACACGATCCGCTCCGGGCCGCCTGACGACGATCCGCTACCGCGAGTCCGACACCACCGCGCGCTCGATCGCCGCGCGGCTGGCCGCGGTTGGCGGCGCCTCGGTTCGAATCGACGGCTACGAGCACGAAGGTCTGGGCACCGCCGAAGCGGCATTCGTGACGTCCTTCGCCGGCTGGGACACGGGCATGTGCGACCTCACCAGCTGGATCATTCCGCTCGTGGAGACGCGCGCCCGCGCCATCACACCGGCCGCGTCTCTCGCACGCCCATGACCTTCCGCACCCGCATGCTCGTCGCCCTCGGTGGCGTGGCGCTCGCTCCGCTCGGCGCTCTGGCCATCGGCGTCCGGCACGAGATGGATCGGCGCCTCACCGCCAGCGAGTCGGCGCGCATTGCCGCGCTCGAGTCGCTCACCCGCGAGTCGCTCTCCCGCGAGAGCGAGCGCATCACCGAGCGACTCCGCTCGCTCGCCGAGGCACTGGCCGATGACGATCGTTTCCGTCTCGCCGCGCTCGGACACGCCGGAGCCGACCGCAGGTACGTGCTCGACTGGGGAGAGCGCGCCATGCGTCTCACGGGCCTGTCGATGCTCCAGCTCCAGGACGAGCACGGCCGGATCCTGAGCTCGGGCCACTTCCGCGACGAGTTCGACCGGCTCGACCCGGAGCTCCCGACGCTCGTCAGGCAGGGGAACGAGAGCGCCCGGCTCATTCGCGCGCGAACCCCCGTTGGCGAGATCGTGGCTCTGGCGCGCATCGACTCGCTGCGCGTCGGCGGCCGGCCCTTCTCGCTGGTGGGAGGAGTGACGGTCGACTCGGCCTTTCTCGCCCGCCTCTCGGCGGACACGAGTCTCCGCGTCGCCATCACCCCTCCAGCCGCGCGCGCGGCGGACGTCGCTCCCATCGTCACCAGCACCAGCACGGAGCTGGCCACGCTCCAAGCCGGCGTGGATCGCTGGTTCACCGGTGCACTGGCACTTGTCGTCGCCGCCGTAGTGCTCGTCTCGCTCTGGCTCGCCGCCCGCATGAGCCGCCCTCTCGCCGCCCTCGCCGCGCAGAGCGCGCGCGTCAACCTCGATCGGCTCGACACGGATTTCTCCTCCGAACGCGACGATGAGATCGGCGACCTGGCGCGCCTCCTCGGCAAGATGACGCGACGCCTCCGCACGAGCGCGGCCCACCTCCGCGAAGCCGAGCGACGCGCCACGATCGGCGACGTCGCCCGCCAGGTGAACCACGACCTCCGCAACGGGCTCGCCCCCATTCGGCACGTCCTCCGCCACCTCGGCCAGGTGGAGCGCGACGATCCAGCGCATCTCGCCCGGGTGTTCGCCGAGCGCCGCCAGACGCTGGACGCGAGCGTGGAATACCTCGACACGCTGGCTCGTCGCTATGCCCGGGTGGGCGCCCGCGCGCAGCCGACGTCGTGCGACCTGAACGCGATCGCGCGCGAGGCGGCGGCCGTTGCCGCGAGCCACAACGGCACCAGGCTTCGGCTCGACCTCGCGCCGGCCCTCCCGTGCATCACCACCGATCCGCTCTCGGTTCGCCGCATCATCGACAACCTGGTGTCGAACGCCGCGGACGCGGTGCGTGACACCCACGGCACCATCACGATCGCCACCACGCCGCGCGGCGAGCACGCCGTCTGCCTGACGATCGAGGACGACGGCCCCGGCATGTCCGACGCCGAGCTCGCGCGCGCGCTCCACGATTTCCACACCACCAAGGCCCACGGCACCGGACTCGGTCTCTCCATCGTTCGCCGCCTCGCCGCCGACCTCGGCTGGACGCTCCGCATCCAGAGCGCCCCCGGAACCGGCACCCGCGTCACCCTCGACTCACCCTCGCCATGACCACCGTTCTCGTCGTAGACGACGCTCGCGCACTGGCCGAGCAGTACGCGTACGACCTGCGCCGCCTGGCGCGCTTCGAGGTGCACGTCGCCACCTCCGGACGCGACGCGCTCGCGGCGCTCGCCACGGAGCCGATCGACTGCGTGATCCTCGACCTCGAGATGCCGGAGATGGACGGATTCGCGGTGCTCCGCGCCATGAGGGAGCGCGGCCACGACACGCCCGTCGTCGTCTACACCGGCACGGGAAGCTACGACCGGTGCGTTCAGGCCCTGCGCTCGGGTGCCTACGGCTTCATCGACAAGGAAGAGCCGGTGGAGCGCGTGGTGCGCGAGATCGAGAGCGCGGTGGAGCGGCGGCGCATCCTCGCCGAGGTGGAGACGATCCGCCGACAGTCGGGGGACGCCAGCGCGCTGCTGGGCGCGAGTCCTCCAATGCGCGCGCTGCACGACGCCATCGCGCGACTGGCGCCGATCCCGAGCCCGGTGCTCATCGTCGGCGAGAGCGGATCGGGGAAGGAGCTGGTCGCCCGCGAGCTGCACCGGCTGAGCGACAACCCGCGCGAGCCCTTCGTTGCGGTGAACAGCGCCGCGCTCCCGGAGCAGCTGGTCGAGAGCGAGCTCTTCGGCCACGAGCGCGGTGCGTTCACCGGCGCGATCGCCACCCGAAAGGGCGCCTTCGAGAGCGCGGGGAAGGGGACGCTCTTCCTCGACGAGATCGGCGAGCTGCCACTGCCGGCGCAGGCGAAGCTCCTCCGCGTCCTCGAGGATCGCCGCGTCGTCCGGCTCGGCTCCAGCCGCGCGGTGGAGGTGCCGGCGCGAGTGGTGGCGGCCACCAACCGCGATCTGGAGGAAGAGGTGACCGCCGGCCGATTCCGGCGCGACCTCCACTACCGCCTGGCGGTGCACGTGCTCCGCGTGCCGCCGCTGCGCGAGCGGATCTCCGACCTGCCGGAGCTGGTCGACAACTTGTTAGGCGCCATCGCCGAGCGGTTCCGCCGGCGGCGCAAGCGGCTGGCGCGCGAGACGCTACCCGTGCTCATGGCCTACGACTGGAGGCGGAACAACGTGCGCGAGCTGCGCAACGTGGTGGAGCGGATGGTGATCGCCGCCGACGGCGACGTGATCGGACCCGAGCACATCCCGGAAGAGATCCGGGGTGTGGGCGCGGCGAGCGCGCGGGAGGCGAGCACCTTCCTGGAGCGAAAGGCGGAGGCGGAGCGGCGCATCGTGGTGGAAGCGCTGGCGCGGCACGACGGGCACGTCACCCGCACCGCTCGCGCCCTCGGCCTGGCCGACCACTCGAGTCTGCTCAAGATCATGCGCCGGCACGGACTCACCAATGGCGAGCGGTGAGACCGTGTCCAACCGGACACCAAGCGAGCTCGACGTACGTGTCCACCGGCACACGATGCGCCGATCCCCCGGCCGGTCGTTCCGGCCCAAGCCGAGGAGTGACAGCGAGTTGAACGCGGAGTAGTCAGGCGATTCAGGGTGGGCCCCCGATTGCCTTTCAGTGGCGCCGTCCAATTCCACCAGCGCCTCTGGGCGCGCCACTGAAAGGAGAATCCCATGCTTCGCCTCACCCGCACCAGCACCCTCGCCGTGGCTCTCACCACCATCGCCGCGGCGTGCGGCGGCAAGGACGACGTCCGGTCCGACACGGTCGCCACCCACGAGCCGGTGGTCGTCGCCACCGTCGAGCCCACGCCCGAGCCGACGAGCAGCTTCGTCGTCGATCCGAACGTCACCTTCGAGCAGGCCGAGTCGAGGTTCAAGTCGGGCGGCTACGCCGAGGCCACCGAGATGTTCGCGGTCTACGTCACCCGCAAGCCGGAGAACCCCTGGGGCCACTACATGCTCGGCCTCGCCTCCTGGAAGTCCGGTCAGCTCGAGCGCGCGCGCCAGGCGTTCGAGTCGGCGCTCGAGCGCGATTCGTCGCACGTGAAGAGCTACATCAACCTCAGTCGCGTGTTGCTGGAAGAGGAGCGCAAGGGCGAGGCGCTGGTGCGCATTCGTCAGGCACTCGTCCTCGACTCGGCCAGCAGCGACGGCTGGCGCGTGCTCGGCCGCGTCCACGGCGAGCTCGGGAACGTGGAGGACGCGGTGTCGGCGTATCAGAGCGCCCTCGCCATCGACCCGGACGACTCGTGGGCGATGAACAACATGGGGCTGGTGCTCATCCGCGCCGGCCGCTACGACGAAGCGCTGCTCCCGCTCGCCCGCGCGGTGCAGATCGACGAGAGCAGCACGCCGCAGTTCCTGAACAACCTCGGCATCGCGCTGGAGCGCACGGGCCGCTACGCGCAGGCGGAGAAGCAGTACCGCAAGGCGCTGGAGTCCGACGGCGGCTACGCCAAGGCGACGGTGAGCTTGTCGCGCGTCGCCGGCCGGAGCGACGATCCCGGCGTGTCGCCGGTCGAGATCCACGAGCTGGGCGACAGCTTCGCCCTCACGGTCGCGCAGTGGCGTACGGAGCGCGGGTTGACGCCGGTGGCCGAGGAGCCGGTGGTCGTGCCCGACACCGTTGAGAGCGAGCAGCAGCTTTCCAAGGTCGACACGACGTCGACGCCAAAGGAGTAGGGCATGTCGAACGACGACGGGCCGGTCGAAGTCAGACCGGCCCGTTCACCATTCACCCCCGTGACGTTTCAGATTCTGGTGTGCTCGGTGTCCCAGAACGGCTTCCAGCTCGACCCGTCACGCGAGTACTCCCACTTGGCGGTCCGGCGATCGCCCCCGTCGTCGAAGGTGATTCTGCACCGCGCTCGGTACGTGTCGCTCTCGATCTTCCAATCGCCGCTGAACTCCCAACCACCGTCCTGCTCGCGCACGCGCCACAGGTTTGCGTTGCCGTCGTTGTAGAACGTGTGCGCGAAGTAGCGTCCACTCCCGCTCTCGACGCCGATGATCTCGATGCAGGCCATGGGCGCGTCGCCGAGCCTCCCTTCGAGGCGGTGGATGAGGAACATCCCGCCCGGCAGCCACTCGTACATCTGTACGGCGCTCACGTCGGCGGCTTTGCCGAAGGGGCTGTCGTACGCCCGTCCGCGCATGCGCCACGTGCCGGCGAACGCATCGAGGCGTTTGTGCTCGGGACCGGGCTTGGCTTTCACAGCGCTCGTTCGCGCGCGATCGGCGTGCGGCTCACGCGCGACGCCGGTTGTTTTCTCGGTCGCTCCTGCTTCGGTCGCGTCGGCGCGCTCTGACCCTTGGCGCTGGGTGCTCTCGAGATTTGACACGTGCCGCCTCCTGCTCAGATTAGGGGAAGGATCCGCGCACGATTCGCGCCGATGCTGCACGGCGATCGCGATCGTCGGTTGATTCCGATGCAAAACGTCGGGCGCAGCGCGAGGTGAAGGTGATGCCTGATTCACGCGCGCCGGAGACTTCCGGGATGACCGGTGGAGCCACTGCCACGGCGACTGTCGACTCGGTGGCCGACCGTCACCGCCTTCGCGCGCTCCTGCTTTTCGCTCCGCTCGTCTTCGTCGCTCACTTCCTGGAGGAAGGACCCCGCTTCGTGGAGTGGTTCAACAGCCATGTGGCGCGCGGGATCACACCCGAGCTGTTCTGGACGGTCAACATCTTCGGGCTCGTGATCACGGTGGTGGTCGTCGCGGTCGAGTGGCTGGGCGAGAGCCGGGAGTCTGCCGCGCTGGTGGTGCTCTGGCTCAGCTTCCTCTTCTTCGCCAACGCGCTGCTGCACATCACCGGCGCGATCGCCGATCGCGCCTACGCGCCGGGCGTCATCACCGCCGCTCTGCTGTACCTCCCCTTCTACGCGGTGGTCATCGCCCGCATCCTCCGCGCGCATCGCCTCCCCCCTGGCGCGGTGATCGCCCTCGCCATCGTCGGCTCCCTGCCCATGCTCCTCCACGGCTATCTGATCATCTTCCGCGGTAGCCGCCTGTTCTAGCATCGGGACTCGGCCAGCATCGGGACTCGGCCAGCATCGGGACTCGGCCATCGGGACTCGGGACTCGGCCAGCATCGGGACTCGGCCATCGGTCATCGGGACTCGGCTTCGGCGGCGAGATCTCGACCGGTCGCCGAGTCCCGATGGCCGAGTCCCGATGCCCGATGCTGGCCTTGACGATTTTCTTCCTCCCTTGCATTCTCAACTCGGCGACGATCCGCGCCCAACCTCACCAGGCTCCGCCCCAGCCGGAGCCCCCGAGAGGCAAAGGGGGGCACACTCCCGGATCAGTACCGTCGATTCCTTTGCGTTCACCAAGGCGCACTGCTGGGGAGCTGCCCCTGGTGTACCCAAAGGAGATTCGACGATGACCCGCGAAAAAGACCTCAAGCGCCTCGTTCGCGCTCGCATGCAGAAGACGGGCGAAGCCTACACCACCGCCCGCGCGCAACTTCTCCGCAAGTCCAAGGGAAAGACGGCGTCGAACGGTGGCGCGCCGCCGGCGCTTGCCGCCCCTGAAGCCAAGTCCGGTGACTACGCCGCGCTCGCCGGAATGGCCGACGCCACCATCTCGGCCAGGACCGGACGCAGCTGGCAGCAATGGGTCGACGTGCTCGACCGCGACGGCGCCGCGACCATGCGACACCGTGACGTGGCCCGGCTGGTGCACTCGAAGTACGACGTCGGCGACTGGTGGTCGCAAAGCGTGACCGTCGGTTACGAGCGCATCAAGGGTCTCCGCGCGCTCGGCCAACGGCTCGATGGAACCTACGAGGTGAACAAGTCGCGCACCTTCGGCGTCTCGTCGCGCACCCTGTTCGATGCGTGGGCGGACGCGGACGCACGCAAGCGCTGGCTCGACGCGTCCGGCGTCAGGGTGCGCACCGCCACCGCGCCCAAGGGAATGCGCCTCGGCTGGCCGGACGGCACCATCGTCGTCGTCGCATTCATGCCGAAGGGGAAGGGGAAGAGCGCCGTGGCCCTGGCGCACTCGAAGCTGCCTGACAAGGAGACGGCGAACCGTCTCAAGCAGTACTGGTCGGACCAGCTCGACGCCCTCGGCAGGGTGCTCGCACGCTAACCGCGCCTCTCCGGTGCGCGTCGCCCGAGGGCGGACGCGCACCGGATCCGGCGGCGAAGAACGAGACGTAGCTTTCTCACCGCGCTCGGCGTCCTCTCGCCGAGCGCTGGCTCCAACCATTCTCGAGGCTGCACCGCGTGAGCGCGAACGCCCCTCCACTGCTCGTCAGCCAGCGTGTCGTGCGGCTCTGCCTCTTCCTGGTGGCCGCCATCGCCATGTTCGGCGGCGCGCTTCAGATGTACCTCGGCCAGCCCGACACGACGCCTCGACTCGACAACGTCCATCGCTTCATGGCCGGCGTCTACTTCGCCACCGGCGTCATCAGCCTCTGGGCGGGCGTCACCGTACGCCGGCAAGGCACCCTCGTGCTCCTCATTGCCCTTGGCGTCTTGCTGGCGGGCGTCGGCCGGCTCATCTCGATCAGCCAGGTCGGGCTGCCCGAGCCGAATGTCGTGTGGCTCGCGTACCTCATCCCCGAGCTGGTGCTCCCCGTCGTGATCGTCGCGGCGCAGATGGCGACGAACCGGACGCTGGCACCGCCCGCCGGCCCTGCCTGACGAGGCGCGTGGCACCGTGAACCCCCCACTTCTCATCGCCCTGCTCGCATCGGCCGCCGGAGCGACGACCGCGCTCGCGCAATCGACGATCGCGCCCGACACGCTCGTCGTACGAAGCGGCACCGTCGAGCTCGGTGCCCTGCTCTGGCGGCCCGAGGGGCGCGGGCCATTCCCGGCGATTCTCTTCAACCACGGCAGCGGGTCCACGCTCGAGCGTCATGCGCCCCAGGCCGCCACCCTCGGCCAGGTCTTCTCCCGGCACGGCTACGTCTTTCTCTACCTCTATCGGCGCGGCACCGGACTCTCCGCCTCGCAGGGCGTATCGGTCACCGAGCAGCTGACGCGAGCGCGCGCCACCGACGGAGTGGAGGCGCGCAACGCGCTTCAGATCCGGCTCCTGGAGAACGAGCACCTGAGCGACGCCACCGCCGCCCTGAGCACGCTGCGCGCCCTCCCGGAGGTGGACGCTCGCCGCATCGCACTCGTCGGGCACTCCTTCGGCGGCTCGCTGGCGATGCTCATGGCCGAGCGCGACACGACGATTCGCGCCGTCGTGAGCTTCGGCGGAGCCACCGGGAGCTGGGATCAATCGCCGCCTCTCCAGGCGCGCCTGCTCGACGCGGTCCGCCGCTCGCGCGCGCCGATCTTCTTCGCGCAGGCGGAGAACGAGTACTCGCTGGCGGCGCCCACGGTGTTGTCGGCCGAGCTGGCGCGACTCGGAAAGCCGCATCGCATGAAGACGTACCCGCCGGTGGGCACCACCACCGTCGAGGGGCACGACTTCGTCTTCCTGCGAGTCCCCGCCTGGGAGCCGGACGTCTTTCCATTCCTGGCGGCGTCGATGAAACGGTGAAGGTCAGCGCGCCGGCAGCCTGACCTCCGCCGGTGGCTCCTTCTTGCGCCTCGGCAGCCAGCGTTTCACCTCTTCGCGTCGCACGAGGAGGACGACGAGCGCCAGCGTCAGCGGGACGACCTCGCTGGTGAGGTGCCGCCCCTGGTCGAACACGATGTGCGTCCCCATCCCCCCGAGCATGACGACCACGATGAGGAGTGCTCCGAGCACGGCACCACGTCCAGACAGGAGCAGCGCCACCGCTGACAGCTCCATTGCGCCGATGAGCATCCGGAACCAGTCCGGATAGCCCCAGTGACGGAACGCCACCGCCCAGCCGCTGGTGTCGGAGAACTTCGACCACCCCTGGGGGGCGAAGATGAGCACCAGCAGCAGGGCCGGAATCCACTTCGCTGCCAGGCCTGCCGCCTTGCGAACCCTTGGACTTGGCACGTGCGCCTCCCGATGTGCGCGAGAATCGCGCACCATAGAGAGCAGGAACCGCTCGCGCATCGTACTTTCGTTCTAGTCCTACCTCGATTCCTTGGAAGCTGAGCGCATGTCGAACAGGTTGGGGCGGGTACTCGCCCTACTCGCCGTGGCGCTCGGTGCGTTGAGCGCGGTGGCCGCCTTCACCATGCCACGTGCCGACGGCCGTGTGCCGGCCGTCGTCGCCCTGGCCTGGCTCGCCCTGGCACTGACCCACGGCGCGCTCTACTGGTGGGGCGATGCGGTTCGCGGGCGCGTCGGTGCGACGGGATATCTGCTGATCCAGGGCGCCCTCGTCTTCGTGATCGGCGCCACCGGGGCGCTCTACCCGCTCGCCGCGGCGCTCTACATCGCGCTATCGGTCGAGGCGGTGTCGCTGGTCGGACAGCGCTTCGGCGTGACGCCCATCGCCATCGTGATGGTCGTGCTCTTCAGTCTCGACGCGATCATCGTGCAGGGTGCCTACATCGGAGCGAGCCGGGGCCTCGCGCTCCTGGTCCTGGTGCTGGTGGCACATGCGGCCGCCCGTCTCCTCGGGCGACGCGGCCGGTCGGATGTGCCGGAGAGCGCCGAGCACTCGCCATCCGCCCTGGTGCGCGACAGCGACCTGACGCCGCGCGAAGGCGAGGTGCTTCGCGCGCTCGTGAATGGAGCGCGCTCGGCCCAGATCGCCACCGACCTGGGAATCAGCGAGCGCACGGTGAAGGCGCACCTCGCGAACATCTACCAGAAGCTCGGGGTGGAATCGCGCTCGGCCGCGGTCGCGGAGGCAATGCGTCGCGGCCTCGCCTGAGCGCCCCTTGCGTGCGTGCAAAGGCAGAGCGGGCCGGTCGAGATTCTCGACCGGCCCGCTTTCGATCCAAATCCCACCTGCCTGACTAGATCCCTCTGTCCCGCGACGACCCGAGGTTCAACCGGATTCCACCCTCGATCACGTAGGCGGCCTTCTCGCCGAGCAGGAACCCGCTCGACCGCGGCTGCATCGACGCCTGACCAAAGATCGAGAAGCGGCGATACTGGGCCTGCACGCCGGCGAGAAGGAGGAAGGTGGCCTGATCGCGCCCCTCGTCGATCTGGTCCCAGATGGCGTCCTGCTGCGTCTGGTCCTGGAAGGGCTCCATCACCGACGCCCTGCTGATGAAATTCACCGCCAATCCGAGTCCGGCGTACGGACGGAGCGTGCCAAACGACACGGGGAAGGCGACGGCGGCGGCGGTCACGCGCTTCATGTTCTTCATCGTCACGGTGAAGCCGTTGCCGTTGTCGTCGACGAGCGCGGTCGACTCGTCGAAGAAGAGCTGCTCGCCGGCGATGTACAGGCCGCCCTTTGTCCGCGTGATCATCCACTCGACGCCGACCAGCGGCGCCTGCGAGCGGTCGAAGCCGTTGGAGAACGACATCACGCCGGCCTTCGCGCCCCAGAACCAGGCGTCCTTGAACAGCCGACCTTCCTGGGCGGACGCCACCGCCGGTGTCAGCGCCGCGAAGGCGAAAGCGGTAGCGAGCCAGCGGACCGTGCGCATGTGAAGCTCCTGGTTCCTAATGAGAATCGGTAATGAGACCTGTCAGCGCTCGGCCCACGCGCCGAGCAGGAGTGCATTGAACAGCATCTTGAACGTGCCGTACGACTGACCCCGGTGCTGCGGACGGAAGCCGAACATCACGACTCGCCCGCTCCCGACCCTCGCCTCCACCGCCGCCGCTCTCCCCGCGATCGACTCGGCGCCGGAGAGATACCCGCTCAACAGGATCTCACCGGCGTTCCGCGGATAACGGGCGATCACCCGAACCGCGGCACTGTCGGTCACGTCGAACGTCGTCGAGTTGACGAAGTACGCCGCTGCCGTGTCCGGCATTCCGAACGCCACGGGATGCGTCGCGTCGACCAGCACGCGGAGCACGGAGCCCGGTGCGTACAGCCCATCCGGATTCTGCGGATCGCTCGTGCCCGCGGGGGCATCGGTACCGCGCCGGGGTGGCACCAGGATGCGCCTGACAGGAACCTTCAGCGCCTCCGTCGCCAGCTCCGACGCGCGGTCGAGCAGCACCAGCGTCCCGCCGCCACGCACGAACGCCGCGATCGCATCGACTCCCGCGGCGCCGAGACCACCGGCGTATGGAGCAGGGATGACCGAGTCGGCCATTCCTTCTCGCATCTGCCTGAGGCTCATGTCTGGGACGAGGAGCACATCGAAGTGGTCACGGAGGTTACCGGCTCGGACCGCCGAGTCGGTGACGCTCCGGTAGGGGATCTCGAATCGGTCGAAAAGCCATCTCGTCCATCCCTCGTCCATGTTCGACGTCCAGGGGCGGTAGAGCCCCACGCGGGGGAAACGGGCGAGGGTCCGGCCGGCGGGCAGGGACGAAAGGGTGCTGCGGTAGCGACAGGCGTCGCCATCGCCGGCCGGCGCGCCCTGCCGGTCGGCGATCACGAAGCGGGGCGTGGTCCCGCGCCTGGCGGCGGCCACCCGAAGCCGGCGCCCGGCCTTCAACACGCGGGCGACGTCGCCGTACGACCTCGTGTCCCTCGCGTCGAGCGCCACGTACCCGCCGGCCGCGCTC
>DATFFQ010000157.1:0-27715 GCA_035249955.1 Gemmatimonadaceae bacterium | reverse complement strand
TCGGCCGCGCCCTCGATGTGGATGACGTCGCCCGTCTCGATGAGGAGCTCCAGCGCCCCTTCGCGCTCCTGCATCCCCTCCAGCGACGCGATGGGGATGAGGAACCGTTGCCGCGCGGTCACCAGCTCGATCGCATCGCCGGCAATCGTCACGACTGCCTCGCCCGCCAGGTCGGTACCGCGGAGCAAGCCGGACACGGTTCCCCGCGTCGCGAGGCGGTTCTCGTCCGCCATCCTTCGCCCTTCTTCACGCATCGTCGTGACTGTAGCGCACCGTACCTGCCAGCTCCCCGTCGCACAGTGCAGCGCTCTCTCCCGTGCGACGCTCGAATCGCTTGACGAACGCGGGTAATCGCTCGCTGGTGAAGGCACTTCGTGGGATACCGAGCTTCTCCACCACGCCCTCGATCGCGTCAGGCGTACCCTCCACTTCCACGAGATCGTCCATGCGCGGATAGCGCTCCAGGCGGATCGTCGCGCCGTCCAGCTCGAACTGCTCCACGAAGCGATCGATCTGCTTCACGAGCACGAAGCCAAGTCGATCGACGATACGAATGAGCGCATCGGGATCGTCGGCTGCGGTCGCTATCTCCTCACGAACCTTGTAGCCGTTCTCGTAGCCGGTCGGGCCTTTCCACGCGAGCTCGGCGTGCGCGCCGTCCGAGCGCCGCAGAACCCGTACCCGCAAGAGCTCGTCGCGCGCGTGCAGCGACCGGTCGGCGTCGTCGTAGCGCCGGTCCTCCAGCCGGCCCGAGAACACGAGCGTCGCGCCGGTGTGGAGGAGGCGCTGCCGCAACGACTCCCAGTCGTCCACCACCGCCTTCACTTCTACCTCACGCATCCATCACCGCTCGCATCACGGCTGCCGTGTCGGCCAGCGTGGCAAAGACCGCCGCCGGATGATGGCGCGACAGCTCTTCGACCGTGTAGTGGCCGGTCGCGACGGCAATCGCGCGCGCCCCGAGCTCGCGTCCGCATTCGATGTCGGCCGGTGTGTCGCCGACGACCACCAGCGAGTCGCCGGGGAGCTCGAGTCCCAGGATGTCGAGCGCGCGCCGCCGAGCGATGCCGGGCAGCTCCGGGCGATGGTGATGGTCCGAGCCGAACGCGCCCACGCGAAAGCGTCCGGGATCGATCCCCGCCGCGCGCAGCTTCATCGCGGCGCCGCGCGCCAGATTCCCGGTGAGCAGTCCGAGGACGACGTCGCTTCGCGCCTCGAGCGCATCGAGCAGCTCCGGCACGCCCTCGTAGACGCGCGGAGCATGCGTGCCGGCAGCGAGCTCCCGCTCGAGGCCCGTGAGATAGCGCTCGAGGAGATGCTCCAGTCGTGAGTCGATGTGCTCGTCGGCGTGGCCGGCGTACCGCATGAGGTCGCGGACGATCTGCGGGTCGGTCTTGCCGTCGTACCGGTAGGACGCGGGGCCAGCGCTACCAAACACCTCGGTGAGGGCGGCGGCCATCGCTCTCCGCCCTGCTCCGTCGGTCCAGAGGAGCGTGCCGTCGATGTCGAAGAGAACCAGCTTCATCGTCTCGTCATCAGCACCCCGGCGATCACCGTCGCCGCGCCAAGCGCCTGTAGGGGAAGCGGCCGCTCGCCCAGCGCCATCCAGGCGAAAAGCAGGGCGGCCAGTGGTTGCAGGTTCGAGTACATGGACGTGCGCGTCGGTCCGAGCACGCGTACACCTCGATACCAGATCACGTACGCGATCGCCAGGGCTCCGATCCCACTGTACGCGATCGATCCCCAGGCCGCGAGCGGGATGCGCGTCCACTCGGTGGACAGCAGCGAGGGCGTGGCGAACGCGGCGACGGTGACCGTGCCCACGACCATCGTGATCGCCGATGTGTGCACCGGACTCAGGCGACGGGTGTACGGCTCGATGAGCACGGTGTAGAGCGCCCAGCACACGGCACCGACGAGGATCAACAGGTTGCCCAATAGCGTCGACGCCGTTCCGCCGTCCGGAGAGCGGCTGAAAACCACGAGTGCCACTCCGACCATGGAGAGCATGATCCCCGCCCATGCCCGCGAGCTCACGCGCTCCGACCCCCGAACGCGTCCAATCAGTGCGACCAGCGCGGGTGTCGCAGCGAGAAGCAGCGCCGCGTTGCCGGCACGGGTGCGCGCGATCCCGGCGATGAACAGCAGCTGATAGACTCCGTTGCCGAGCAGTCCGAGCCAGAGGAGGGCAACGACATCGCGCCGCGTCGGCCTCGCATGCGTTGTCCCTCGCGCCACGGCGACCAGCACCACCGAAGCGAGCGCCAGGCGCAACGCATTGTACGCGAAAGGCGGGATGACCGTTGTGCCATACTTCACGACACTGAAGTTCACCCCCCAGATCACCACCATGAGCAACAGCAGCAGGTCGGTGCCGGTGACGCCCAGTCGCGCCATTGCCTCGGGGCGGTCAGGCGCGGCCGCGCGTTCCACGGACGACGTCATGGAGAAAAGGTAGGTTGGCGTGGAATGGGACGACAGCAGCTAGCCGAACACGGACAACGTCGCCTAAGTTCCCGCATGCACGTCTCGTTTGCGCTCTTCGCCGACGCCGCCAACCTCTCGCAGGAAGGGAAGTTGAACATCCTCGGGGTGTTCGACGCCGTGCAGGTGGCCACCCTGCCCGCCGTTCACCCGCGCGCGCACCTGGTGGTACGCCTCAAGGGCAGCCGTTCCGACGCCGGCACGCACATCGTCACGCTTCGCTGGATGAATCCCGATGGTCGAGAGCTCTGGTCGTCGAACGGCGAGCTGAACATCGGCGTTCCGCCCGACGGTGTCGTGGAGATGGACCTGCCACTGATCGCGGCGATCGATCTGCCACTCGACAGTGCCGGTCGCTACACCATGGGCATCGCCCTCGATGACGAGCCCAGGGCCGAGCTGCCGCTTCAGGTTCGAAGCAGTACTGTGGGCGTCGCGGGAGGACTGATCAGCTAGCGCGCCCGAAGCTCGGGCCGCCGCAGATACAGAAATCGCCCGACGAGCGCGGCCACGTATGGATCGCCGGTCGCATCCAGTCGCTCGACGGCGTAGCCGCCGCGTCCGATCGCCAGGTGCACGGCACGCATGTCACCCAACGCGATCGCCACGTGCGTGATGCGACGGTCGGGTCGATCCGAGAAGAAGAGCAGGTCCGCGCCGCGCGCTTCGGTGAGATCGTCGCCGGCGTCGCGTGCTGCTGCAGCCTGGTCGCGTGCGTCGCGCGGCATGCCGATGCCGTGCAGCGCGAAGATGGTCTGCACGAGCCCCGAGCAGTCGGCGCCCCACGGCGTGATGCCGCCCCATTGATACGGCGTGTCCTCGAACAGCTCGATCGCCGCACGCGTGATGGAATCCGAGCTCACCGGAAAACGCGCGCGCAGCTGATCAGCGCGCAGCGCTTCTCCCCGCTCGATCACGTCATCCGAGGCGAGGAGGGCGCCAAGCGGGAGCGCTCGATGCCGGCCGCTCGGCTCGCGCACCATGCACCCCAGCGATACCCGAGCCGCATCGTAGCGCCGCTCGAGCGCCGCGGTGAGTGGCTCCGTGTAGCCGGAGTGCATCCACCCCTCGTACTGGTCGGCACCTCGGACACGGAGCCAGGGCGAGCGCTCCTCCAGCAGCTCGACGACGTGACCGCTCACGCGCTGCGAGACCTGTTCGGCGCCGGCGCGCGGCTCGGCCAGCAGTGGCGCGACCGCCGCGCGCACGAGATAGCGATCGCTCACTGCGCAGCGGACGCGGCGGGCGAATCGGCGAGACCGGGCACACCGTCGCGGCCGCGCGCGAGCCGCACCGATCGCTCGATCGCCTCCTCCAGCACGCTCACCGCCAGGGCCTCCACGTGCAGCGCGGGGAACGTCGCGCCGCGCAGCGGTGCGCAGGCGAAGATTACATCGCCGTCGAAGCTCGTGCCCACCGGTGTGATGCGTCGGCTGAGCGCCGCACCGGCGGCGCGCGCCAGCTGGCAGAGCTCGACCCTCGTCATTGCCGCGGTCGTGGCAACGACCGCGAGGGTGGTATTCCCCGGACCGGTCGCCGGCGGTGCACCGAAGCGCGTGTAGATGTCCGCGGCCGTACGCAGTCGCGCGGCAACGTCGACGAACGACCCATCCCCGGCGCGTGCGCCGGCGATGATTCTGCCCGAGGCATCGCGAACGTCGCCGAGGGCGTTCACGACGGCGATCGCTCCGACGACTACCGGGCCGGCGGACTGAACGCTACAGCCGAGTCCGCCCTTCATCGCCCGCAACGGACCGGCGCCCTTTCCGACCGTAGCGCCCGTTCCGGCGCCGACGCTTCCCTCCTCGACGTCTACAGGACGCGCCCGGTCGCACGCCTGGTAGGCCATGTCGGCGGTGGGCCACAGTCGCGATCCGAGCGGCGCGAGATCGAAGATCACCGCCGCCGGCACGATCGGAACGACGCCCTCTCCGACCGGGAACCCGCGGTCACGCTCCTCCATCCACCGCATCACCCCGGCGGCGGCGGCCAGCCCGAACGCCGAGCCACCGGTCAGCACGATGGCGTCGACGCGATCCACCAGGTGATGCGGCGACAGCACGTCGAACTCGCGGGTGCCTGTCGCGCGGCCAAGGATCGCGGCGCCGGCCCGAAACGGCTCATCGACGCCGCGGACGACGGTGAGCCCGGTAGCGCCGGCGTGATCGGTCGCGTGACCGATCGCCAGGCCGAACGGGGAGAAGTCAGCGCTCACGACGGGCGCGCGCAAGCGGAGCGAGGATCGACCGGAGCGCACGCGCGAGCTCCTGATCGCTGGCCTCGACGAGCCGTCGCACCAGCTCGTCACGCCGGCGCGAGCGCCGAATGGGCCCTGTGGAGAGGCTGCGAGAGAAGGAATGGTCGAGCGGAACGTAGAGGAGGCGTCCCTTCCAGTCGCCCGCCTCGACATCGTACCACGGCTCGGCGATGACAGCGTATGTGCGGTCGTCCAGGGCGAACGACTGGCGCAGGACGAGCGTGCCGCTCACGCGCTCGAGCCCTTCGCCGTGGCCTTGTCCGCGCACCCCTTGCACCTGGTGACGCCGCGCAGATTGCAGATCATGCAGATGAAGGTTCCGCAGTCATCGCACGGATACCCTTCGGATGCACGCTCCTCGTTTCCGCAGGAGCGGCAGGTCATCGAGTCTCTTTCTTGTAGTTCGCTCATGGATAGCGGGGGTTCAGGAATGGTGTATCGCACTTGGGCGGGCAGGTGAGAGAGGTGACGAGAGTGGAGTGAGTGACAGCGACGAGGGTGAGGGGGATGAGGCGGTGATGAGCCCATCACGCATCTCATGCTCTTCACTCTGGTCGTTGTCACTCACTCCACTCTCGTTACTCACATCACGGACTCCCCCGGCTCTTGATGCTTCCGATTCCATACGCCTTGATCTTGTTGATGAGCGTAGCGCGGGAGATACCGAGCTCGCGGGCGGCGCGCGTGCGGTTGGCGTTGTGCGCGCGCAGCGTGCGCTCGATGTGCGCGCGCTCGATCTCCGCCAGCGACTTGGGCGTGTGCCGCGCCAGGCCGCTTCCCGACGCGCGCCGCACCTCCGCCGGCAGATGCTCGGCGCCCAATCGGCGCGCCCCACGCCCGACGATCATCGCCCGCTCGAGCACGTTCCGCAACTCGCGCACGTTCCCGGGCCACGGATACCGGAGGAGATGATCCAGCGCCGCCTCCGTCAGCTCCGCCGGCGCGCCGGGCAGCTGCGTGTGCAGCTCGTCGAGTGTCCGCGACACCAGATCGAGCACGTCCTCACGCGCGCGCGCCCGCAGCGGAGGCAGGTGCACCGGCATCACGCTCAGGCGATAGTAGAGATCCTCGCGAAAGCGGCCATCATTCACTTCGGCCACCAGGTCCGCGTTCGTGGCCGCAATGACACGAACGTCGACCGTGATCTCCTGGGTGCCACCCATCCGTCGAAAGCTCCCGGACTCGAGCACCTTGAGCATCTTGGGCTGCAGCTGCGAGTCGAGCTCTCCGATTTCGTCGAGAAAGATCGAGCCGCCGTCGGCGACCTCGAACAGGCCGAGCTTCCGCTCGCGCGCATCGCTCGTGACGGCGCCCTCGTGCCCGAACAGCTCGTCGTCGAGCTGCGATCCCACGAGCCCGGCACAGTGCATCTCGATGAAGGGACGCCCCACGCGCGGGCTCAGCTCGTGGATGGCCGCGGCAACCCTGCCCTTTCCGGTGCCGCTCTCGCCCAGGAGCAACACGGTGGTGCGCTCGCTGGTGGCGAGGAGCTCGATCTGGTGCGCGAGCTCGAGCATCGCGGGTGACGAGCCGAGGAGCGTGCTCATCTTGCTGACGCCGCGCCGCTCCCGCAGGTAGCTGTTCATCTGCCGCAGGCGCGCCTTCTCCAGAGCGCGCTCGGACGCCACGGCGAGATGGTCGAGGTCCACCGGCTTGGTGAGGAAATTCTCGGCGCCGATTCGCATGGCCTCGACGGCGAGCGCGATGTCACCGTGCCCCGTGATCATGACGACCACCGGGTCGTGCTCGCGGATGCGCTTCAGCACGTCGAACCCTTCCATGTCGGGAAGGCGGAGATCGAGCAGCACCAGCTCCGGCCGCGTCCGCTCGAAGGCTTCGATCGCCGCCTCGCCGGAGTCGACGCGAATGACCTGATGGCCGGAGCGCTCGAAGAACGTGCCGAGGACGCGGGCGACGTCGGCGTCGTCGTCCACGACGAGGATCGTGGCCATCAGCGCGACACCTTTCCCCGACGCTTGCCGGCTAGCTGCGCCGCGGTACCATGACGCGCGCCGCCAGCGGCTCCACGTGCGCCGAGACGGGCGTGGTGCCGATGACCTCTCCGTCCGCCTGATAGAGCTGGGGTGGGTCGCATTCGATCCGGAAGAGTCGGCCGGGCTTGTAGAGGAGCGCCGGTTCGGTGCGAAAATCCTGTCGAAAGAGCCGCCAGGCCAGACGCAGCGCCTCGCTGGTGCCTCTGGGAGAGAAGACGCACAGGTCCAGCAATCCGTCATCCTGACGGATTCCGGGGCCCAGAACCAGGAGGTCGTTGAGCACCGACCCGAAATTGGCCAGCATGACCGACACCGCTTCGCGCTCGTAGACCTCCCCGTCCACCACCGCCCGAATGTGAAATGGCCGGGGGATGAGCGTGGCCCGGGTGGCCGTGGCGGCATAGGCCCCGATCCCGAACCGCCGCTTGGCGATGGGGCCCGTCTCGTGGATCATGCGGGCGTCGACCCCCACCCCGAGCGTGAAGGCAAACCGGCGCCCGTTGCTCATGGCGCCCAGGTCCATGAGCGCCTCATCGCCGTTGAGCAGCGCGTGCACCGCATCGGCCACCCGCAGGGGGATGCCCAGCGAGCGCGCGACGAGGTTTCCAGTGCCGCCGGCCAGGATGCCGACGGGGATCCCGGTGTGAGCGAGCGCCCCCACGACCTCCATCGCCGTTCCATCACCGCCGAGGGTGAAGACCGCGCGGTAGCGCCGAGCCATGTGCGCGGCCAGCTCGGCGGCGTGGCCGGGATGCTCGGTGATGACGGCGTCGTAGCGCACACCTGCCCGCCGGAAGGCGCGCATCGCAACGGTCTGCAGTCGTGCCCCGCGTCGGGAAGCGGGGTTGGCGATCAGCAGGACCGTGTCTTTCAGAAGCTCCATTCGCGGAAGAGATCGAAGCCGAACTGGCGCGGAGTGTCGATGTTGGCCACCCCGGGCCGGCAGAAGAGCGCGATCGTGGAGGGTTCGACCGACAGCTGCAGAGAGTACTCGGGGCTCAGGCGGTGTTCCAGGGACAGTCCCAGCGTCGAGGCGAAGCTCGAGCCGCCACCGCCCGAGCCCAGGTTACACAGACCGGCGTTGGCGGTGAGAAAGGTATTCTCACCGAGCTGCTTCCCGACACCGATGCGCGATCCCGCCAGCGCACTCCCGCCGCGCGAGAGGACGGCACCCTGATCGCCCCAGGCGCCCGCACTGATCTGGAAAAGATCGAAGAACTGGAGCTGCTCGGACAGGGCACGCTCGAGTATCCCGCCCACTGTTGGCAGAAACGCCTGGACCGCGGCGGTGCTCTGCTCGCCGACGACGAACGTGGGCGCTCCGAACACCAGGTAGCTGATGATCTCCGCCTGCGAGATCTGAATGCGCTCATCGCTCGAGAGGGCCAGCCGTGGCTGCAGGAGCGTCCCCTGAATGTGCGCGCGCACGCGCACGTCCTGCCGGTTGGCCTGGCGCACGGAATACGATGCCCAGATATCGAGCTCGGGATTGATCTGCGGCTCGCCAAAGAACCGTATCGATCCGCTGTCGACCTGGAACGTGCGCAGGGCGACGCCAAGATCCAAGCGATAGGTTCCGCGATTGGCCTCGAGCTCACCGGTGAGCGCCAGCTGGTCGCCGGCGCGCGTCACTCCCATCGCGCCGCCCAGACGCACGTTCGCCTGCTCGGAGCGGAGCCACACCTCCTCACCCAGCCTCACCTCCACGTTCTCGACGGTGATCCCATCGAAGAGCGTGTCGACGAAGACATTGCGCCGCTCGGGGAGGAGTCCGCGCCCCGAGACCTGCGTGGTGTCCACCAGCGTGGCGAACTCGGGGTCGCTCACGTCGATGAGCTGCTTCTCCGGCTGATCGGGGAGGTAGAGCACGCCGCGATCGACCGTGATCGCCCCATCGAGGTGTGCCTCACGATAGGGACCGAACAGGTGCAGATCGCCGCTCAACGTCGCGTCGGCAATGCGCCGAGACCGGATCGCCTGGAACTGGTTCATCGCGAGACTGAGGTCGACCAGCTCCATACGACGGAGGATCGCCTCGGCAGGGGACTGCGGCGGTGGTCCGCCGCGATCCTTGAAGGTGATCGCGCCGGTGAGGGACAGCGTGTCGGTGCGTCGCTCACCGCTCATCGCGCTGAAGCGACGGATGATGAGGCTGTCGCGTGTGAAGGCGATGTCCGCCCCCAGGTGCTGGAGGCGGATGCCCAGCTCCGGGATCTCGGCCTCTCCGTCGAAGATCGCGAACTGCCCGTTCATCGTCGGGCGGTCCCACGTTCCGGCGATCAGAATGTCGGTGGACATCTTGCCGGTGACTCCCCGCAGCTGCGTGGTCATGGTCTCCAGCAGTGCGAGGTCGACGGAGTCGGCCCGGATGCGGCCGGCGAGCGAATCACTCTCCAGCCGGCGCTCCACCGGCACGAGCGTGAGGTTCACCGGCAGCGTCCCGGCAAACTCCAGCGCCGGCTCGTCGTTCCGGAACACCTGCACGTGCGCGTCGAGGCGTCGATCGCCGTAGTTCGCCTGCGCGGTGAAATACGGGAAGCGGACGCTGCCGTAGCTGGCGTCGTTCACGCGAGCCGCGAGGCGCATCGATGGATCGGCGCGGGTGCCGAGGATGCCGAGGTCGAGCGACATCCGCCCATCGAGCGGGCGCCGCGTCTGCGTGATCGCGCCGATGTCGGCCAGCGGCAGGCTGTCCAGCGTCACCGACAGGTTGACGGGCCCTTCTTCGGGCAGCGTGCCGCGCACGGTCACTGCGGAGCCGACCTCGGAATGCAGGCGCAGCGAATCCACCGCCACGCCGGAGGGCAGCACGGTGACGCGCGCCGGCCGCGCGAGATCCCACGAGTGGTCGACCATCTGCACCCGCATGGTGTCGACCTGGACGGCCATGGTGTCGCCGACTTCGTGGTACCCGAACGACAGCGAGGCGCGGATGCCGTTCGCGCTCACGGCGCTCGCGTTGACCTGCCCCTCCTGCCGGTTGGGCACCGCCAGGCTCAGACCGGCACTCGTGAGGCGCACACCGGCGACGACCATCGAATCGAGCTCCAGGACGCCGCTGCCGCGCGGATCGCGAGGCAGCCCGGCGAACGCGTACGATCCGCGCAGGCGACGGACGCGATCCTCGCCGATCGAGAGATCGCGACCTTCCACCTCACCCCAGGTGCGCAACGTGTCGATGTACCCGGCGAGCACGCCGTTCAGCGTGATCGTGCCGGAGAGCGAATCGCTGATGGCGCGAGCGAGGGAGTCGAGGGTGCCACCCGAGGGCTCGGAATCCACCGGTGCGGGCGTCGTGCCGGCGCGCCGCGAGCCGGCCATGCGCAGGTACGGCCGGAGGCCGCCTAACGAGTCGACCACCAGGGAATAGCGCAGCGTGTCGCTGCCCGATGGCCCCAGCCCGAAGGCGCCGGTGGCGGTGAGCGTGGCGGCGTCGGTGACGAGCACGAGCGAGTCCACGGCCAGTCGCTCGTTCCCGAAGGTGAAGCGACCGATCGACGGGAGGATGACCAGTGTGTCGACGCTCGAGCGGTCGAGGTCGACCACCACGGTGCCCTCGAGCGCCGTGAGCGAGTCGCCGCTGACATCGCTGGCGAAGGCGCCGGTGAGCCGTGTGGCCGGGAGATCCGGGCGCTCGAGCAGCCGTCGCACGTCCAGGCGCTCGGTGCTCCCCTCGGCGCGGGCGATGAAACCGGGTGGCAGCGCATCGAAGTGCCCGGCCACTGAGAGCGTGCCGGCAGCGCCGGTGAGAGACGTCTCGAGATCGAACGCGGCGGTCGTCCCCGCCGCGCGCAGTGGTCCGGCGAACGTGCCGCGAAACGGAATGTTCGTGTACGAGCGCGCCAGTGTGGTGAAGGAGAGCGGGCTCATCTCCATGTCCACGTCGAAGAAAACGAGCTCTCCCTGGCTGTCGAGCCTGCCGCTCCCCGTGGCACGCGTGGGCGGCGCGGGACCGTCAGTATGCGTGATGTCGGCGTTCGAGAACCGCACGTCCGTCCAGATGGAGTCCAGGCGGGCCCTGCCGCGCATCGTTCCGGCGAGACGAGGGAAGTCCGGATAGAGGAATCGGATCGTGCGCAGGTCGAGCTGATCGAGCGTCAGATCGAACCCGCGGAACACGGTGAGCGATGGCGACAGAATGTCGAGTCCGCCGCGGCCGCTGCCGCGCGTCACCGCGCCGCTCACGTTCGCATCGCGGAAGGTGAAGCGCGCGTCATCCACGTGAAAGCGGGTCAATGGACCACCGCGACCACGCATCGTCCCGGTGATCTGCCCGCGCCACGGAACAGGAAACGGCTCTCCGGCAAGCGTCTCGATGAGCCGGAAGTCGACGGGCTCGGCCGACAGATCCAGGTCCTTCACGATGAGCACTGGAGCGCCCACGCCGAACGTCATGGCGCCGGTGAGGTGCGATCCAGTGGAGCGCACGTCCATCTCGGTGAGCCGGTAGTCGATGATGCTCGGGTCGCGCGGATCGCTCCTGATGTGGAGGTTCATCCTGCCGCCGCCGGTGCGCGGCAACGTGGCGTACACCCAGCCCACGTCCTCCAGCGACACCGTGTCGCCCGTGATGTGGACGTCGAAGCGAAGCGGGCTGGCCGAGATCACCTTCCCGCGCGCGCTGCCCGCCGAGTGCGGCAGCTCGAAGTGCGCCAAGTCGAGCCACACCGAGTCGCCCAGAATGCGCACCGGGCCCGACACGTTCTTCAGGCGCAGCGGTGGATCGGCCTCGACCACGGCCATGCGGCCGACCTGCACCAGCTGGCCCGCGCTGTCGGGGTCGGCGATGCGCACGAACGGCGATTCCAGATCGATGCTCGACCAACGGTAGCTGCGCTTGAGTCCCTCCGACGTGTGGCGAATGTCGCGCGAGTCGGACGCCAGCGCCGCTTCGATGGCGCTGTCCCGCCTGGCGCCGCGAAGCGAGTCCGCGGGTCGCCACGGTTGGGTGAGCACGACCGTGCCGCCGCGAATCACCGCGCTGTCGATCATGATGTAGTCGCCGAACCCGCGCTCCCCCGGGCGCCCCTTGTCCCCTTTCGGAAAGATCCGGCGGTAGTTCCACGTCCCGTCGGCGTGCCGCCGGAGATTCACCACCGGCCGGTCGACCTGGAGGTGCGACAGCAGCAACCGCCTGTCGAGCACGTCGCGGATGTCGTACCGCACGTGCACGGGGCCGGTGCTGACGAACACCGAGTCCTCGGCGTCGCGGATGGCGAAGGAGTCGATGGTGACACCGGTGAGGAAGCCGCCACTGAGCCGCCCGATGTACATCGTCCCGCGGCCGTTCATGCTGGCGGCGATGCGCGAGACGAGAAAGCGGCGCACGCGCTCGCGCCCGAACTCCGTCTGCGTGACGGAGACGAGGACGCCGACCACCAGCAGCACGATGCCGAGCATCACACTGGCACTGGCGATGGCCACGAGACGGCGGCGGGACATGGCGCTAGTAGGCCTGGCCGATGCTGAAGTGGAAGGTCAGCCGGCGAAAGAAGCTGGAGCTGGATGGCGGCGCATACGTCGCCGGGCAGTCCAGCGGATCGGGCTGCGTCGTGATCGGCCCGGTGCGCGGACTGACGCAGACGAGCGTTCCATCCTCGTCATCCTGCGTGAAGTACGCCGCTCCGCGTTGTCGCGCATACGGATTGTACGCCACATCCACCCGGACCGGTCCGATGGGCGAGTCGACTCGCAGGCCCACCCCGGGCGTCCAGCGCAGGTTGTTCTGCCCCGGCTCACCACGGCCCCTGTTCCACACCTGGCCCAGATCCATGAAGATCGCCCACTCCACCACATCACTCAGGATTGGACCCCGCGAGCGGAGCTCGAGGTTGGCAACGAAGAGCGCGTCACCGCCCGTGGGCGACACGCGCGGGTTCCGGTCGGCGGGAACGAGCACGGAATCGGGGCCCGACTCGGAGGCCACTTTGGTCACCGTGTCCACGATGTAGACCACCGGTCCCAGTTGATTCTGCGGGAAGCCGCGCACGGAGTTGGCGCCACCGCCGTACAGGCGCTCTTGCGGCGGCACGAACGACTCGCCGCCGGGGGCGCCGTTGAGCGTGCCCCGCGCGAGCACGATGCCGGACTGGATGCGCGCCGCCAGCGCCGACGAGCTGCCGACGGGGAAATACGCCGTGGCGAAGCCCTCCACCTTGTTGAATTGCAGCTTGCGGTCGGAGCCTACCAGCGTGGACGCGTGCCGCAGCTCGAGGCGTGCCTGGTGTCCGCGGCGCGGATCGAGCAGGTTGTCGACGCGCGTGCGAGCGATCGCGGCGCTCACGACCGCCAGCCGGTTGGTCGTCCCGTTCAGCACCGCGATGTCATCGACCTCGCAGATGTTGAACACCGAGCAGAACACGGCGGGCTCCGCCACCGTGCGCCCGAACTCGATCTGGTACGCGCCGGTGATGGAGGTACGCAGGCTCTGCTGGCGCGTGACCGAGGCCACGCCACCGATGGGCGTCTCGCGGAGATACGCCTGGAACTCGGAGCGCCGCTCGCTGAACAGCGTCAGCGTGGGAACGTTGCGCGGACTGAAGAGCGTGGGCTGCCGGAACGACGCGCCCACGTAGTAGTTGAGCGTGTCGCTGAACGGATCGTCGCGCACCGATTGCGTGCAGATCTCCTCCGCGCCCCCGAGCGGCGCACCCACCCCCACCTTGCTCAGCCGGGCGTTGAACTCCATGTGCCGTGCTCCGCCAAGGAAATTCCGGTGCACGAAGCGTCCCTGGCCGCGCACGCAATCGAGCGTCGCCCAACCGATGCCCACGCGCACCGCGCGCATGGGGCCCTCGATCAGCCGCACCTGTACGGTGAGGACCGAGTCGCCCTCCGGCTGCGAGTCCGCCGGCGCCGGCCGGATCTCGACGTGACGGTAGGTCTGGAGCTGGTAGAGGTCGCGCTGACTCTGAAAGAGATCGCGCTCGCGGAAGATGTCGCCTTCCTCGAACGACAGGATGTTCCGTACGACGGCGGGCTCGATCTCGATGTGGTCGGACGAGTCCTCGGGCTGCACGTGGAACTGAATCTGTCCGATGCGCGCGATGCGTCCCGGCAGAAAGTCGAGCTCCACCCTGGCGCGGTTGGTCGCGCTGTCGACCTCGAAGTTGCGGAGTGGCTGGGTGGCGTGAGCGTAACCGCTGTTGTGCAATCGCTCGACGACCGTGTCGATCACGGATTGCAGTCGAACGCGGTTGAAGACGGCGCTGTCGAAGGGCGTGAGGAGGCGCAGGAGGCGATCGCCGTCGGGCACCGTATCGAGTCCCGAGACGCGCAGGCTGTCGATGATGACCGGCGGCCCTTCGATGATGTCGAACCTGATCGCCACCACGCCCGAATCGAGCGTACTGAGGGCGGTGTCCACCTGTGTGCGGTAGAAGCCGCGCTGTCGGTAGAAGAACTTCAGCCGGTAGACGTCGCGCTGGAACTCTAGACTATCTAGGCATCTCCGGCGGCCGAACGGAAGACCGATCCGGCGCGTCCAGTTGGACGGTGTGGTGGCAATCGAGCGGGCGAGATCGTCCTCGCCGAAGCTCTCGTTGCCGCGGAACTCGATACGCCGCACCTCGAGATCACCGGGGTCGCAAGCGAGGTCCTGCGCACCGGCCAGTGCGGGAGAAAGTGCGAGCGCTGCGAGAACGGCTGGAAGGAAGACTCTGCGGCGCGGAACGGACCGCTCGCTCACCGGCGTGCTACCGCGCGGTCCACATCCACATGTCGCGCCGGCCGGCGCCGCGCCGACCGCGCGGGACGGCGCATGACGGCGGGCCCGGTGAGGGGCGTGCGCTCCAGGAAGAGACGGGCCAGATAGAACGCGGCGAGTCCGGCGCCGATCGCGGCGCCGAACGCCGGCAGAAGCTCGAGCGGACGCAGCGACCGCCGATACCAGTAGGCGGGCTGCGGCGCGATCTGAACCGCGTGATCGGACATGCCGCTCCTCGGGTGAAGCAAGGCCCCCGACGATGGGGCGGGGGCCCGACGTGGTGTGCTCGTCCCAGGCTGCTACACCGCCTGCACGAGGATGGTGCCGGGACCGCGCTGCTTCGCGCGGCGCTTGACCTCCGCCGCCAGCGCGCCGAAGTGTCCCACCGAGACCCAGCGCTCCGGGTGTACCTTCAAGACTGCCACCGAGAGGCGCGCGATGGGAAACTCGCGCGCCTTCCCCTCGCGGTCGATCCCGGTGAAGGTGCCGCGTCGCACCGCCGACTCGCCCACTGCCCGCACGGCGACATCCACGAACCGTCGCGCGCACTCCTCGGCGACCGGCAGCGCGCGATCCTCGGTGGTAACGACGATGAAATCATCGCCACCGATGTGACCGACGAAGTCCTGCCGATCGCCCACCTCCTCGACCGCGCCGCGGATGGCCGAGCCCATGTCGCGTATGACCATGTCGGCCACCGAAAAGCCGAAGGTGTCGGCGAACGGCTTGAAGTTGTCGAGGTCGACGTAACACACGGCGAATCGCTCCTGGCGGGCCGCGCGCTGCGCGATCTCGTCCTCGATCGCCGTGCCGCCCGGAAGGCCGCTGGTCGGGTTGCGATCCCCCTCCCGCCTGACGAGTCGGAGCAGCGCGACGACGCGCGATCGCAGCTCCCGCGCATCGAAGGGCTTGGGAAGATAGTCATCGGCGCCGGCCTCGAAGCCCGCGACCTTGGAATCGATGTCATCCTGCGCGGTGAGCATGAGCACCGGAATGCGCGCCGTGAACGGATTGCGCTTCACCGCGCGACAGACGTCGATCCCCGACATTCCCGGCATCACCAGATCGAGGACGAGGAGATCGGGCTCCCGCTCCTGGATCGATGCCAGCGCGCTCAACCCATCCGGCGCGAGGTTCACATCATGCCCCGCCGATGCGAGGACTTCACGCACCATCAAGCGCATGTCCTCATTATCGTCGACGCACAGGACGTAACTCACGATTGACGCTTCACTTGAGGCCCGGTAAGTTCACTCGTTTCGACGCCTCTGTCAACATGACAGACAGCGTCATCACTCGTAGTCTGTACTCGCGATGCCCATGCGCAGGTTCCTTCTGCCGCTGGTGCTCGTGCTCGCCGCGGCCTGTCGTGGTGGCGAGACCGCGCCACAGCGGCGAACGCTGATCGACTCGCGTGATACGTACGATCCGCGATCGCTCGATCCCGCTCTCTCTACTGACGTTCCAACGGGGCGCGCGGTCGCATACCTGTTCGACGGGCTCACGCGCTTCACGCCTGACGCGCGACTGGAGCCCGCCCTCGCCGAACGGTGGTCGGTGTCGGACGATGGAAGGGAGTACGTGTTCCACCTGCGGCCGGGTGTGCGCTTTCACGATGGCACTCCGTTCTCGGCGCGACACGTCGTGCGAAGCTTCCAGCGGGTGCTCGATCCCGCCGTTCGCGGTGGGCGCGGCTGGCCACTCTACCCGATCGCCGGGGCGCGCAGCTACGCCGAGGGGAGGAGTGGTTCGGTGACCGGGCTCACCGTCGTCGACGACAGCACGTTGCGCATCACGCTCGATACGGCACTGGCGATCTTCCCGAAGATGCTGGCCATGCCGGTCGCGTCGATCGTTCCCGACAGTACCCCGGCCAACTTCGGCGAGCGCCCGGTGGGCACGGGTCCCTGGCGGCTGGTGGAATGGCGTCACGATGACTATCTGCGCTTCGCGCGCAACGACAGCTACTTCGGCGGGCCACCGCAGGCCGAGTCGCTCCTGGCCCGCATCATCCCCGAGCCGAGCACCGCCGTGGCGGAGTTCGAGAGCGGAAACGTGGACGTGCTCTACATCCCGGAGGCGGAGACGCCGCAGTGGGAGCGCACCGATGAGCGAAAGGCGCTCCTGGAATCAGCGCCGGCGCTGCGTCTCTGGTACGTGGCGATCAATACGACACGCGGTCCGTTGCGCGACGCGCGCGTTCGGCGCGCGCTCAACCACGCCATCGACTCGCGGACGATTCTGGCGAGGGTCATCGGCGGGCGCGGCACCGTGGCTGCCGGCGTCATCCCACCATCGCTCGACGGAGCGGACACCACACGCCAACCGTACGCCTACGACACCGCGCGCGCCCGGCAGCTGCTCACCGAAGCGGGACATGCCGAAGGATTCGACGTCGAGCTCTGGCATTCACCCACGTTCGCGCGGGTGGCGGAGAGCATTCAGGCGTACCTGTCGCAGGTCGGCGTGCGCGCGCGCGTGGTGCAACGCGACGCGGCATCGGTGCGCGAGGCGGCGCGCAACGGCCAGGCGGATCTGGTCGTGAAGGACTGGTACGCCGACTACCCCGACGCCGAGAACTTCCTCTACCCGTTGCTGCACACCGCCAATCGCGGGGTCGGCGGCAACGTGTCGTTCTACTCGAGCCCCGAGCTCGACCGCGTCGTGTCGCGCGCGCGCGTCGAGCAGAACGAGAGCGCCCGCGTGGCGCTGTACCGCGAGGCCGACTCGCTGGCCTTCACCGATGCGCCGATGGTGTTCCTGTTCTTCTACAGCGAGCTGTTCGCCGTCCAACCCTGGATCCAGGGCTTCGAGGTCCCGACGATCTTCAACGGCCAGCGCTGGACGAACGTGACGATCGATCAGTGACGTCTGGCATCATCGCGCAGCGAGCCCCCTAGCCGGCTAACCACAGAGGCACGGAGAGCACAGAGGATTCACAGAGGGTCCTTCGTAGCACGGAGCTCCGTCGCACCACGAGCAGCGTGAACCACGGAGACACAAAGACACGGAGGAACCCGAGGAGGAGAGGAGCTTTCCCCTGGGGTTCCTCTGTGTCTCGGTGCCTCTGTGGTCCAGTCCTGCTCGTTGCGGGGTGGACTCTGCCCGATCGGAATCCCTCTGTGAATCCTCTGTGCTCTCGGTGTCTCCGTGGTTAGCCAAGGCTCGTGGCGCGAGGAACCTGCCCACACCATGAGCCCTGTGTGAATCCTCTGTGCCCTCCGTGTCTCTGTGGTTATCCGGCCAGCGGGGCTCGTTGCGTGATGACGGTCGAACGCAGGTCATTCAAGGCGCACCCGTGGATCGGTGGTCGCGTAGAGCAGGTCGGTGAGCAGGTTCACCATCACGAAGACCACGCTCATGAACAGGATCGATCCCTGAATCGCCGGCAGGTCGCGGCGGGCGATCGCGTTCACGACGTAGCGCCCCAGCCCGGGCCAGCTGAACACCGTCTCGGTGAGGATGCTCCCGGTCAGGTACGAGCCGAAGTCCAGACCGAGCACCGTCACGACCGGAATGAGCGCGTTGCGGAGCGCGTGACGCATGAGCACGGCGCGCTCGCGCACCCCTTTCGCGCGCGCCGTGCGTACGAAGTCGCTGCCGAGCACCTCGAGCATCGCCGAGCGCGTCATGCGGGCGAGGAACGCGATCGAGCGCGAGCCGAGCGCGAGCGCGGGGAGGATGAGGAACTCCAGCCGTCCATACCCCGACGGAGGAAGCCAGCGGAGCGTGACGGCGAAGATGACGATGAGGATGAGCCCCACCCAGTACACCGGAAACGAGATGCCGACGTAGGCGAGCCCCAGCGAGCCGCGATCCACCCACCCACCGGGACGCCTCGCGCTCAACACGCCGAGCGAGATGCCGGTGATGGCCGCCAGCACCATCGCGGCCGCCGCGAGCAGCAGCGTCTTGGGAAACCGCTCGAGGATGTCCTGCGTGATGGGGCGACCCGTGATGTACGAGCGTCCGAGATCACCGCGGACGATGCCGCCGGCGTAGTGCACGAACTGCGTGTGCAGGGGCTCGTCGAGACGTAGCTCGGCGCGAAGCCGCGCGATGGTCACGGAGTCCGCTCGCTCGCCGACCATCTCCAGCACCGGATCGCCCGGCGCCACGAACAGTAGCAGGAACGTCACCACCAGCACGCCGGCGAGCGTCGGGATCGCGAGGAGAAGGCGGCGGGCCAGAAAGGTCATCGTTTGGAGGGAGAGTGCAGCCTGGACGGTCCGTGATGCGAGTACTGCGAGTGGAGTGAGTGATACAAGCTAGAGTGAACAGCATCATGAGGTAGGTGATTCAATCCCTCACGCATCTCATGCCGTTCACCCTGGTCGTTATCACTCGGCCCACTCTCGTCACCCGCACTACGGACTACTAGTCGTCCTTCTGCCCGAAGATCGCCATGTTCGAGCTGTGGCCTGGCGCTACCTTCTTCTCGGGGTAGATCCAGTGCACCGCCTGGTTCACGGCGATCGCCGCCTCCGAGAAGCCGGTGGCGATCAGCTTCAGCTTGCCCGGATAGGTCGTGATGTCGCCGGCCGCCCAGATCCCCGGACGGCCGGTTTCCATGGTGCTCGTGACCAGGATCTCGTCCTTCTCCACGGTGAGCCCCCACTGCGCCAGCGCGCCGATGTCGCTCACGAAGCCGAGCATCGGGAGGATGGCATCGATCTCCAGCTCCTGCACCGTCTTCGCCTTCACGTCTCGCACCGAGGCGCCGGTGATCCAGTCTCCGTTGCCCTTCACGTCGGCCAGCTCGTGAAAGGTCAGCACCCGGCACCGCCCCGCTTCGGCCGCATCACCCACCAGGGCGACGGTCGCGGCGTGAGCCCGGAAACGATCGCTGCGATGGATCAGCGTCAGCGAGCGAGCGCGATCGAGAAGCTGGTGGGCCCAGTCGAACGCCGAGTCGCCGCCGCCAATGATCAGCACGTGCTTGTCGCGGAAGAGCTCCGGATCGGTGACCCGGTCGTGGATCCCGCGCCCGTACCATGGCTCGGCCGCCTTCTGCGGGAGCCGGCGTGGGCTGAAGGCCCCGATCCCCGCGGCGATGATCACGGCCCGGCTCGCGTGCCGCCCGGCGTCGGTGACGAGTGTGAAGTGCCCTCCGTCTTCTTCAAGGGCGACCACCTGTTCGCCTAACCGGTAATCGGGGTTGAACTGGGCGGCCTGCTCCACGAGCCCCTTTACCAGATCCTTGGCCAGGATCTTGGGGAAGCCGGCCACGTCGAAGATGTATTTCTCCGGGTACAGCGCCGTGAGCTGCCCACCTGGTTCGGTGAGCGCGTCCACGATTCGGGAGGTGACACCGCGCATCCCAGCGTAAAACGCGGCGAAGAGTCCCGTGGGCCCTCCGCCGATGATCGTGATGTCTCTGATGTCGTCATGCATCGATATAAAGGTTGTTCGGCTTCACCCCCTGTGGCAAGGCTCAGGACATGGACACCGAAGCACCTGAAGTCGACGAGCACATCCTCGAGTACACGGGCGCCTTCCGATTGCGGCGCAAGATCGCCGTGGGCGGCATGGCCACCGTGTACGAAGCCGAGCATCTGGGTCCCGCGGGATTCTCCAAGCGCGTCGCGCTCAAGGTGATTCATCCGCGTTACGCACGCGAGACGCAATGGTTGCAGCTCTTCATCGACGAAGCGAAGCTCTCGGCCAACCTCGTGCACGGCAACATCGTGCAGATCTACCAGCTGGGTGAGGTGGACGGGCAGTTCTACATCGCGATGGAGTACATCCAGGGCCCGACGCTCCGCAACGTCATCGAGCGACATCGTGAGCTCGGGCAGCCGATTCCCACCTCGATCGCCGCGTACATTGCCAGCCGCGTGTGCCGCGCGCTCGACTTCGCCCACAACTTCATCGCGCCCGGCGGGCAGCGCCTGGACATCGTCCACCGCGACGTGTCGCCGGGAAACGTGATGGCGGCATGGGACGGACACATCAAGCTGGCCGACTTCGGGATCGCCAAGGCCAGTACGTCGATCGACCCCGCGGCCAACCGCACCATGGCGTTGGGGAAGAAGCACTACATGAGCCCGGAGCAGATGCTCGCGCTGGATGTCGACGGTCGGAGCGATGTATTCGCCGTCGGGCTCGTGCTCTACGAGCTGCTCACTCTCCAGCCCGTATTCACCGAGGATGTCACCGAGCTGGCCATCGACGAGGTGACGCTGAAGCCGATCCCCGGTGTGCGCGTGCACGCGCCATCGGTGCCGCCGGAGATCGACCGCATCGTCTCGACGGCGCTCGAGCGCGAGCCCTCGCGCCGGCCGACGGCGGGCACGATGGGCAAGGCGCTCGACCGGTGGTGCGAGGCGCAGCCCATCGTCGCCACCCCCGACCGGCTCCAGGAGCATCTGGCGATGCTCTTCCCCTCGACCTATCAACCGGCGACGCACAAGGCCGAGTTCACCAAGTTCTCCAACTTCCGCCGGGGCCTGCGCGGCCGGCGCCCGGTGCGGAACCTCTTCTCGCGGCTATTGGGCAGGTAGCGACGCGCGTACATTGATCGCCATGCGCATCTACACGCGGACTGGCGATGCCGGTGATACCGGGCTGTTCGGCGGCGGACGTGTCGGAAAGGATCATCCGCGCGTCGAAGCCTATGGTGCCGTGGACGAGCTGAACGCGGTGCTCGGGTGGGCGCGGTCGGTCGAGCTCATGCCGCGCATCGACGAGCTCCTGGTGCCGATTCAGCGAGACCTGTTCAGCATCGGGGCGCTGCTGGCGACCCCCATTCCGGACAAGGTGACGGAGCGGCTGAAAAAGGCGCGCCTCGACGACGCGCGCATCACGGAGCTCGAGCAGGCCATCGATGCCGGCGAGGCGGAGCTCGAGCCGCTCACCTCCTTCATACTTCCCGGTGGAACGCCCAAGTCGTCGGCGCTGCACGTCGCCCGGACCGTGTGTCGCCGCGCCGAGCGACGCGTCGTCGGGATGGCCGACGACATCGAGGTTCCGCCGATCGTCCTTCAGTACTTGAACCGGCTCTCCGACCTCCTCTTCGTCCTCGCGCGAGTCGCCAACCGCCGCGCCGGCGCGGCAGAGGTGACTTGGTAGCGTTCACGTAACGTGGCCATCGTCTCGCTTTCCACCTACGACATCCGCATCGACGGCGGATCGATCGATGAGGTGGGATCGATCGTTCGCTCGGCAGCACGCGCCCACCGCTACGCGATCATCACCGACAACGTCGTCGCCCCGCTCCTGGCCAAGCGCGTGGTCGCGTCGTTCGGGGAGACGCGGGTGGAAGTCCTCTCGATCCCGGCCGGCGAGCACCACAAGTCGCGTGAGACGTGGAGCGATCTCACCGACCAGCTCCTCCGACTCGGCTTCGGACGCGACTCGGCCATCGTCGCACTCGGTGGTGGGATGATCGGCGATCTGGCCGGCTTCGTCGCCGCCACCTACATGCGGGGCATCCCGTACGTGCAGGTCCCGACGACGCTGCTGGCCATGGTCGATGCCTCGGTGGGCGGCAAGACCGGCGTCGACACGGACCTGGGCAAGAACCTGGTCGGCGCGTTCCATCAGCCGGCGGCGGTGGTGATCGATCCGGAGGTGCTGGCCACCCTTCCGCTGGTGCACCTGCAGTGCGGCCTTGCCGAGGCCATCAAGCACGGTGTCGTCGCCGATGCCGGCTACTTCGATCTCATCGCTGAACAGGCGGAGCGATTGGTGGGGAGCTTCGACGCGGCCGCGCTGGAGCCGTTGATCGTGCGCGGCGCCCGGATCAAGGCTCAGGTGGTGAGTCAGGACGAGCGTGAGACGGGGCGGAGGAAGATCCTCAATTTCGGCCACACGCTCGGGCATGCGATCGAGTTCGCGAGCGGCTACTCGCTGCTGCACGGGCAGGCAGTGTCGTGCGGGATGGTCCTGGAGGCGCGACTCGCGGAAGCGATAGCCATCGCCGAGCCGAGCACGACACGTCGGATCGCGCAGGTCCTGGAGAACGTGGGGCTGCCGACGGGGCGTCCGCTGCCGGCCTCGCCTGAGATCCTGCTTGGGCTCACACACGGCGACAAGAAGGTACGCGGTGGCGCGGTGGAGTACGCCCTCCCGCGCTGGATAGGCGCCATGGCTGACGGCGGAGGTTCGTGGACAGTTCCTGTCCCGGACGACGTAGTAATGAAGGTTCTGCGCTAGGGCGCGGCCGTCGCCCGGTTTGGGGAGGCACTCACCTTGCTAGCAGTAGGTGATGAACGCCAAGGAGGAACGACCCATGTCGTCCTTTTCCACCTATGTGCTGGGCTTTCTGATTGTGATCGCGGGGCTCGCGATCGCG
Source organism: Gemmatimonadaceae bacterium (assembly GCA_035249955.1). Lineage (GTDB taxonomy): Bacteria > Gemmatimonadota > Gemmatimonadetes > Gemmatimonadales > Gemmatimonadaceae > DATFFQ01. Next base: position 4,979 of record DATFFQ010000157.1, on the reverse strand, counting down.
GCGTATCTGCTTAACGTACCGCCACTTTGGATCGCGATAGGGGCGCTGGTGCTACTCGGGATCGCGATCGTGACGGCCACCAGCCGCACGAAGACGAAGGATCCACCAGCCGTATAACCCCCAAAGCGACCACCGAGAAGGTCGTAACCGGCGACTGCCGAGAACACTGGTTGTTCAGGCTCGCCGGTTCGAGCGGTCGAGAGGGCTATCGTGGAATATGAAGGTGCCATTCAGGCAGCGAAAGACGCCCTGATGGCACGGAACATGGCTGTTGACCTGTTCAACGCCTGTAGTTATCCTGCGCGTCCCAGCGGGCAAGCACGCGAGCCGCCCAGCCTCGCATAACCGCTCACCACATAGGGGCGTGTATGGAGCATGTGACCGAGAGCAGGTCCAAAGGGTTCTTCCGCTCGTCTCCCTCTACCGCTTTCGATCAATACCTGCAGGACATTCAGAAGCTTCCGCTGATATCCGATCCAGAAGAAGAGCGACGCCTCGCCCGCCGGGCTCAAAAGGGCGATGAGAAAGCCGCCGAGCGGCTCGTCACCGCCAATCTCCGATTCGTCATCTCGTACGTGAAGAAGTACCAGGGGCACGGTCTCGACCTCAGCGAGCTCGTGGCCATCGGGAATGAAGGGCTCCTGAAAGCGGTCAAGAAGTTCGATCCTGATCAGGGGGTCAAATTCATCTCGTACGCGGTGTGGTGGGTGCGCCAGGCGGTGCTCAAGGCGCTGGCCGAACAGACCCGCTCGGTTCGGATTCCGCTCAATCAGAACTCGCAGCTCATCAAGCTGGCGCGCGCCGAGACGGTTTTGGCGCAGGTGCTCAAGCGCGATCCCACCGATTCCGAGATCGGCCGCCTCATCGAGGAGACGCCCGAGTCGGTTCGCCTCGCCAAGCAGATGTCGGCCACCGAGGTCTCGCTCGATGCGCCGATCGATCGCTCGGACCGCGAGGCGGCGACGCTCGGTGAGCGCTTCGTGGGTGTGGATGGCGGCGAGATCGAGGACGTGACCGACTATAAGCTCATGCGCGAGTTCATCGATCGCGTCTTTCAGAAGTACCTGACGCCGCGCGAGCGCAAGATCCTGTACCTCTATTACGGCCTCGAGGAGGGCTCCGAGGCGATGACGCTCGAGAAGATCGGCGCCCTGATGGGGGTTACCCGGGAGCGCATTCGCCAGATTCGGGAACGGGCTTTCGAGAAGCTCCGCGAATCGCCTGACGGCGCCGCTCTGGCCGGCTTCTGGGTGGCAGCTTGAGCTGATCGCCGCAGCCCGCTACCCGGCGTTCATCAACACGTCCGCGGGCAGCATGAAGGCCGCGCTCGCCGCGCTCCAGCGCGACGAGCGCTTTTCCATTGTGGCCACCGAGCCGGAGGCGCTTCGCGACAGCATCCTGCGCGCGGCTCGCGAGGGTGCCACGCGCGTGGTCGTAGCGGGCGGCGACGGCAGCATCCAGTCGGCTGCCGAGGCCGTCGCCGGAACACCGGTCGAGCTGGCGGTGCTCCCGGCCGGGACACTGAATCACTTCGCGAAGCGGCACGGGATCCCGACCGACCTCGAGCAAGCGCTCGACGTCGCCGCCGGCCCGCACGTGCGGACGACGGACGTCGGCCACGTCAACGACCAGCTCTTTCTGAACACGAGCTCGGTTGGCGGTTACGTGACGTTCGTGCGAACGCGCGATCGGCTCGAGCACCGGCTCGGCTACCTGGCGGCGAGCGTGCTCGCGGCGCTTCGCATCACGGCCGAGATGCGGACGTTCGTGGTGGACCTCGAAGTGACGGGGCAGCGACGACTCTATCGCAGCCCTCTGGTGTTCGTCGGCATCGGCGAGCGCGAGCTCAAGCTCCCGGCGCTGGGAGGTCCCGCGCCCGATGGGCGCCGCGGTCTGCACGTGATGATCGTGCGCGGCCACACGCGCGCGAAGCTCGTCGCGCTCGCGCTGGCCGCGGCCACGCGCGGCACGCGATGGCTCGCTCGCACGCCGCACCTCGACAGCTTCGTCGTCGAGCGGTGCCGGATCACCATGACCCGCCGGCGCGGACGGGTGGCGATCGACGGTGAGATCGTGGCCCTCCCTTCTCCACTGGAGTACACGCTCACTCGCGACGCGCTGCGACTCGTGACGCCGTCGAGCGACCCGACGGGCGAGGACACTCGCTAGTAATCGCCGTTGGCGCCGCCTAGATTGCGATCGTGGCTGCGCGACTTCTCGCCCTCTTCCCGCTGCCGCTCGTCCTCTTCCCCGGCGTGTCGCTTCCGCTGCACATCTTCGAGCATCGCTACCGGCGCCTGCTCGACGACTGTCAGGGGGGAGATCGGCAATTCGGCATCGTCTCCTGCCCGACCGGTGTCGAGGAGCGCTCGCTCCCCGCGGGTCACGTGGGGTGCGTGGCGAGCATCGAGGAAGTCGTCTCATTACCCGACGGCCGCTCCAACATCATGGTGCGCGGCGGTGAGCGATTTTCGCTCGAGCGGTTCGTGCCGTCATCCACGCCGTACCACGTCGGAGCGGTGCAGCCGCACGACGACGTCGAGGAGCCGGTCGGACCGCTGGCCGACCTCGCGGCCCAGGTGCGCGAGGTCTTCGCCAGGGTGGCGCGCGCCGCTCGAACCATCAGCGATGACAGGAGCGACGTTCCCACCCTGCCTAACGATCCGGCGCTCCTCGCCTTCGGCATCGCGGCCGTGATCGACCTCGACCTGCCCGCGCGCCAGCGCCTGCTCGCGTCCCGCTCGGCATCGGAGCGGCTGCGCGAGCTCGGTACGCTCCTCACCGGTGCGATGGGACGTCTCGAGCAGCGGGCCATCACGCACGAGCGCGCGCGCTCGAACGGGGAGGGTGGTCCGGTAGGCCACACGCCGTGAATACCGGCCAGGTCGTCCGGGCGCTCTCCGCCATCGTGGGACCGGATGCGGTCCTCTCCCGCCCCAGTCGGCTGCTGGCCTATAGCGCCGATGGATTGCCCACCCACCGGCGCCGGCCGGCGATCGTGGTGTTTCCAGCCACCCGCGATGACCTCGTGGCGGTGGTGCGCGCTCTAGCGGCGGAAGGCTGCGCGTTCGTGCCCCGCGGCGCCGGCACCGGCCTCTCCGGCGGCGCGCTCGGCGATGCCGATGCGGTGGTGATCGGCCTCAACCGGATGAACCGTATTCTGTCCATCGATCCCGACAACAGGCTGGCCGTCGTCGAGCCGGGTACGGTGAACGTCACGCTCACGCGAGCGGCGAGCGAATACGGGCTGCACTACGCCCCCGATCCCTCCAGTCAGACGGCCTGCACCATCGGTGGGAACGTGGCCGAGAACGCGGGCGGTCCGCACTGCCTGAAGTACGGCGTGACGCTCAATCACGTCGTGGCGGCCACCGTGGTGCTGCCCGATGGCGAGCTCGTCACGCTGGGGAGCGCCGACGGCGAGGCGGAGGGCTACGACCTCCTCGGCGCGTTCGTGGGCTCCGAAGGGTGCCTGGGGATCGCCGCCGAGATCACCGTGCGCCTCACGAGGAACCCCGAGGCCGTCCGCACGCTGCTCGCCGACTTCGTGTCCATCGAGGACGGCGCGCGGGCGACTTCGGCGATCATTGCGCGAGGCATCCTTCCCGCCGCGTTGGAGATGATGGACGGTCCGACTGTGCGTGCGGTCGAGGCGTCGATCTACGCCGCCGGCTATCCGGCCGACGCCGGCGCCGTGCTGCTCATCGAGCTCGATGGCTTCGCGGCGGGAATCGACGCCGATGCGCGGGCGGTGGAGCAGCTGTGCCGTGCGGCCGGCGCGCGCACGGTGCGCCTGGCGCGCGACGACGCCGAGCGGGCTCGGCTGTGGCTGGGAAGAAAGAAGGCCTTCGGCGCGATGGGACGCATCGCGCCCGACCTCGTGGTGCAGGACGCCGTGATTCCGCGCACGCGGCTGCCCGAGGTGATGGCCCGCATCGACGAGATCGCGCGGCGGTGGGGCATCCAGGTGTGCAACGTCTTCCATGCCGGAGACGGTAATCTGCACCCCAACATTGGATTCGATGGGCGCGATCCGGATCAGACGGAGCGTGTGCATCACGCCATGCGCGAGATCATGCGTGCCTGCGTGGAAGCCGGCGGCACCATCACCGGCGAGCATGGCGTCGGGCTCGACAAGCTGGAGTACATGCCGCTGGTGTTCAGCGACAGCTCGCTCGCCGCCATGTGCGCGCTGCGCGAGGTCTTCGATCCGGAGCGACGAGCCAACCCGGAGAAGGTCGTGCCCGTCCGATCGTGCCGCGAATGGTGGCAGGCGCCATCGGCGCGCCCTTCGCCGTCGCGGGGCCCCCCGTGACGGCGGCAACCACGGGCGCGCCGGCGAGCGCCGACGAGGTGTGCGCCGCCGTGCGCCAGGCGATGGAAGAGCGCAGGCCGCTCCGCATCGCCGGGTGTGGGCACTGGCTGGATGCCGGACGTCCCGTGCGAGCGTTGAGGCAACTGTCGGTGGGCTCGCTGTCGGGTATCGTCGACTATGTTCCCGGCGACCTCACGCTGACGGCACTGGCCGGCACTACGCTCGGTGAGATCGCGCGGGCGACGGCCGCGGAGTCGCAGTGGCTCGCGCTCGATCCGCACGGCTCGCCGCTCGGATCGTTGGGTGCCACGGTCGCGACGGCGTCGTACGGCCCGCTCGCCCACGGCCTCGGCGTACCGCGGGATATCGTGCTGGGACTCCAGGTCGTCACCGGCGCGGGCGCCGTCGTGCGCGGCGGCGGCAAAGTGGTGAAGAACGTCGCCGGATTCGATCTCACGCGCCTCTTCACCGGTTCCTGGGGAACGCTGGGTGTCATCACCGAGGTGACGGTCAGGCTCCGGGCGCTTCCGGAGGTCGACGAGTCCGTGGGGCTGCCCGTACACGACGGTGCCGAGGAGCTGCAGGCCTTGTTGGCGGCGCTGCGTGAGGCACCGATGGCGCCCGCATCACTCGAGCTGCTGGATGGAGCGCTCGCCGCCCGACT